>JAQYNQ010000056.1 GCA_028727785.1 Eubacteriaceae bacterium
TGTACATTCCAGTACAATGTCTACTCCCAGGTCTTTCCAAGGAAGGTTGCTTGGATCTGCCTGAGCAAATACAGGAATTTTCTTTCCGTTTACAGTGATTGAAGAATCGTCGTGGGATACTTCAGCATTTAATGTGCCCTGTACGCTGTCGTACTTTAACAGGTAAGCCAGCATTTCAGGCTTAGTCAGGTCATTGATAGCCACTACATCAAATGAAGGGTCATCCATGATTGTTCGAAATGAAAGTCTTCCGATTCTTCCGAATCCGTTAATTGCAATTTTAATACTCATAATCGTTCCTCCTGTGTATTATTAATCCTATAAATCCATTACATTTAACCTAAGCATTTTTCAATATCTGTATTATAGCATTATTATCATCAAAGTCAATCAAATTATTTCAAAATCAATCGTTAAATTTCATTTTTTTCGAAAATAACATAAATTTCTTTCAAACTCGTGCAAAACTAACAGCTTTTATTTATTTTTAATTGGTGTATAATAGACCTGTAAATGAAAGTGAGGTGCCTGATATGTCAAGTGTAGTATACGAATATGGCGGAGGACTATACATTAATCTGACAAACAAATGTCCTTGTGCCTGTGAGTTTTGTATTAAGAATTATACCGATGGTCTTGGAACCGCCGATACACTGCTCCTGGACTATGAACCCACAATCGAAGAAGTTGTAAACGAGCTGGAAAACTGGAACGTAGCCTCTTATGGAGAAGTTGTTTTCTGTGGCTACGGTGAACCGACAGAAAGGCTGGATGATCTTCTTGACATCGCGCGATGGATTAAGGTAAACTACCGCAAAAAAATAAGAATCAACACTATCGGACTGGCAAACCTGCGTTATGGCTGTGACATTACTCCGAAACTGAGCGGACTTATTGATGCAGTAAATGTCAGCATGAATGAAGCAGATGCAGAGAAATACACAGACCTCTGTCATCCGGAATTCGGCCCTGCAGCATATGATGCAATGCTTGATTTTATCACCAGGGTTAAAAAATATGTTCCGAAGGTAACATGTTCAGTTGTAAGCGGCAGCCTGCCAAAAGAATCAATAGACATATGCGCAGAAAAGGCTGCAGAACTTGGAGTCGGCTTCAGGGTAAGATAAGAAAAAAAATTAAACCTCTAGATTCACGCTCTAGAGGTTTTTTATTTCTGCAAATTCTGCTTTGATTTCTTTCAGTATTTCTGGTTTGGTAATCAGTTCAATTCCTGTCATTGCAAATCCTTTGATAAAGTTAACAGCATTTTCAAGTGCAGTTTCACTTGCAGCACATTCAACAACATGAGGTGTATGCTGTTCCATTGGATTGTCAGAATCACCGATTTTTGCACCAAGCATAATTGCAGGGCAGCTATAGCTTACATCACCAACATCTGTAGATCCTGGAATGTAATTTTTTCCAAAGATAGAGAACGGATACGGCGAAAACTTTTCGATATTTGAAACAGCCAGTCGGTTTAAAGTCTGGTTACTTCTGCAATCCATAAAGTCTTCCTCAAAAGGTGATATCTTGTATGTGCATCCTGTTCCCATGGCGGCAGCTTTTGCACAGTTTTCTATACGGTTCTCCAGCTTTACCACGTCTGACATCAGATTTGCTCTGATATAGAAGTTGGCGGCAGTATAGTCAGGAATAACGTTTGGTGCCAGTCCGCCATCTGATATAACTCCATGAATTCTTGCATCATCCTGACACTGCTGTCGCATGGCATTAATCAGATTAAAGAAATTGATTACCGCATCAAGTGCATTGATACCTGCATCAGGTGCAGATGCTGCGTGAGATGGTTTGCCAAAGAATTCGTATCTTCTGCCAATTATAGCCATATAGTTGGCCGAATCTGTGTTTCTGAAGAATGGGTGTGCCATCATGGCAACATCCATTTCATCGAAAACTCCCTGTCTGGACATTTCAACTTTTGTTCCGGCAGTTTCTTCAGCAGGTGTTCCTATTACGTAAATCTCTCCCCCAAGTTCTTCTGCAAATTCTTTCAGCACAAGACCTGATCCAAGAGACATCATAGCAATCAGATTATGTCCGCAACCATGACCCAGACCCGGAAGTGCATCGTATTCTGCCATCATAGCAATTTTGGGGCCCGTTTTCCCACTTTTGTATGAAGCTCTATATGCCGTCTGAAAACCGCATAAGTTCTTTTCTACCTGAAATCCATACTTTTCAAGAAGATCAGTCTGCCATTTACAGGCCTTGAATTCTTTCATTCCAAGTTCCGGATTATCGTGTATATCCAATGCCATTTTTCTCAGCTCGGGCTCATATTTTTTTACTGTTTCATTTATTCTGTCAGCTAATTCCACCATATACTCTACCTCCCAGATAATCTCTTTTTCCATTATAACACTTGAGAATTATGGTGCAAGATTAACCTATAATTAATAATCCATTAGTGATGTCCACATGTGTTACCGGATCCGCATCCGTGATTTCCACACTCATGTCCCTGGCTGTGTCCGTTGCCGTGATGGTCACAGTTTGCTTCAGTGCCAAATTCAAGTGTTCCTGCAATGAATGCTTCTACAGCTTCATCTGCATCGCCTGATACTCCTGCATACAGTGTAATTCCTTCAGCAGCAAGAGCCATCTGAGCACCGCCACCAATACCCCCGCATATTAGTGCATCTGCATGAAGCACATTTAACACACCTGCCAGCGCACCGTGTCCGCTTCCGTTAGTATCTACAACCTCTGAAGCCACAATCTTTCCGTCTTCGATGTCGTAAATCTTAAAAGCTTCTGTATGTCCGAAGTGCTGGAAAATCTGTCCGTTCTCATAAGTAACTGCTATTCTCATAGTATTTTCTCCTTTTTCCCTTTGATATTTTAGGCAATAAGTCTTTTTGAAACAGCCGTTGTGAGCGCATTTTGTGTTCTGTCCGTCACAAAGAATAAAGTCTCCGCCCTCTATTTTAAGCGTGCGACCCTCAACAATGCACTCTGCCAGCTTCTGTCTTGCATTGTCATAGATTCTTTGTACAGTAGTTCTGGCAATCTGCATAGACCTGGCACACTGCTCCTGACTGTATCCCTCTCTGTCTATGAGCCTGATTGTCTCATACTCGTCTACTGCAAGAAAAACAGGCCCTTTATCTTCACTTTTATCAGCGGGAGAAAACTCCAGAGTCTTAGGATAATGGCATACTTTTCTGCATTTTATTGGTCTAGGCATAACTTCAGCTCCTTTTTGGCTATTTCTAAATAATATTATAGACACGTAAAAGGCATATGTCAATAACTTCACCGGTTTTATTGACATATGCCCTTTATTTTATCATTTTTTTGCCGCATTCCGGCTCATTTTGTATTCAGCAATCCTCTGTGAAATAGTAGTATAATCACGCTCAAACAACTCATTGCTGATCTGAGGCTTAAGAACCTCCACATCCACTTTTTCTGCTATCTTATGTATTACGAAGTCCTTGCTCTTTTGCTTATACTTGGGAAGACCGTTGATTTCCAGAAGATTATTAAGTTCAGGTCTCCACAGAATAGAAAGCTGATTTCTCAGTTTAACCATTTTCTCTCGTTTCGGATTTGGAAGTCCCTCACGTACAATGTTCACAACAGGCACTCCATCAGTATCTCTGTCACTGACAGTAATAATCCCCCACCATGCCGGAACATGAGACTCAATACTTAAAGCATGAGCGGATCCTACAGCTACATAATTAAAATCAAAAAAGCGATTGTAATCCTTAATCTGTCTCTCCAGTCTGGCATAAGTGTCCGCATCACTTTTTATTTCTATGCCTGTGAGAAAATCGGAGGTTACCATCATGCAGTCAGCTCTGGACTTTTTAATCTGCTTCTCTTCAATTATCCTTACTTTACCAAACCTTTCCTCTAAATAAGTAAAAAGAGGTTCTCGGATATCTTTATCTTTCAGCATAAAGTTTTTTACCTTTAAAAGTAATACTATACATAGAATCTGCCGATGATTTTTTCAGCAGCCTTAATGCCGTCACATGCCGCGCTCATAATGCCTCCGGCGTAACCTGCACCCTCACCTGCAGGGATTAATCCGGCAAAGCTTCCTTCCATGGTTTCCATCTCTCGGTCAAAACGTACAGGCGATGAACTTCTTGTTTCTGTCGCTGTCATTACAGTGTCATCAGAATCAAAACCTTTGATTTTACGTCCCATTTGTGGCAGAGCTTCTCGAATAGATTCCACAGCAAATTCAGGAAGACTTGCGGCAACTTTGGCAGCTGAGTCGGACTGACCGTCACGGAATTCTCTCCATGTACATTTAGGAGCCTTATAGTTTCCACCTCCATTTATGAAGGCCAGCTTTTCATATTTTTCCTGAAAATCCACACCGGCAAGAGGACTGTCAGATTCAAAGTCTTCACAGCGGACATCCACAAGCAGGGCCGAATTGGCAGTTCCGCTGTTACGGGCTCTGTTGCTCATTCCGTTGGTGACAACCATTCCCTCCTGAGAAGAAGCAATTACAACTTCCCCTCCGGGACACATACAGAAAGTGTATACTCCTCTGCCGTTTCCACAGTGGTATGAAAGCTTATAGTCAGCAGGAGGCAGTCCTTTTACCGAGCCATACTGTGCTCTGTCAATAAGCTCCTGTGGATGCTCAATTCTCACTCCAATCGAAAAAGGTTTCTGTCTCATGACAACGCCCTGATTATTTAAAGCTCTGAATGTATCCCTTGCACTGTGGCCTATAGCCAGGATAACGGATTTAGTCTCCAGTTCGTATGCAGTATCTGCCTGAGTATACCTGACTCCGACAACTGCATCATCCCTTATAATCAGTTCTTCGAAACGGGCTCCAAATTTCACGTCACCGCCACATGCGATTATTTCCTTACGTATATTTTTTACTACTGTAACCAGCACATCTGTACCAATGTGAGGTTTTTGCTTGTACATAATGTCCGGATCCGCTCCGGCCTTAACCAGTTCACTTAAAACTTTGCGGATTCTTGGATCTTTTATGCCCGTTGTCAGCTTGCCATCTGAAAAAGTTCCTGCTCCTCCTTCACCGAACTGAACATTAGATTCTGTGTTAAGAACCCCATCGTTCCAGAAACTCTGAACATCGTAAACTCTCTGCTCAACCTTATTTCCTCTTTCAAGAATAACAGGCCTGTATCCTCTTCTTGCCAAAATGAGTCCTGCGAACATTCCACATGGACCAAAACCTACAATTACAGGCCTGAAGTCAAGGGGCGTATCCCCCGCTTCTGCATCTAGATAAACCATTTCAGGTGCAGGAGAAACACCGCTTTTCCCGTTCAGAGGAAGGATAACACCCTGCTTATGGTTTTGTGCCGACATAAGTTCAAAGTCTACAGTATATACGTATTTAATATCTTTTTTGTCACGTGCATCTATTGACTCCCTGACAATCTCATAGTCTCTGATTATATAATCGCGACGACCTAACCTTTTTAGAATCTTTTTAGGCAGCTCGTCCCTAGACTCATTGATTCCCAGTTTAATCTGCTGAATTCGATATCTTTTACTCACGAGCCATCCCCCTTCCTGCTTTTGCCCCGGTTTCCCATGCATATTGCAGATTGAATCCGCCACATGGTCCGTCATAGTCCAAAACCTCGCCTGCAAAATATAAATTCTTAATCAGTTTTGATTCCATAGTTTTAGAATCCACTTCATCAAGGATAACTCCACCCTTTGTCACCTGTGCAAAGTTCCATCCCTTTGCCCCTGAAGGCGAGAGTGTGAAGTCTTTCAGAAGCGCCGAAGCTGACCTGATATCGCCACCTGACAGCTTGATTATTCTTTCAGCAATAGGCTTTCTGATCATATAGTCCAGAAGTTTTTCCCCGGAAAACCCATGCTCTATTCGTTCCTGAAGCAGGCTTTCAAGGTTCTCATTATCAGGGAAAAAGTCAATGTGGATCTTGTAGTTATCAAATCCGTTTTTTAAAGTCTTTCCCTCTGGCAGCATCAGAAATCTGGACATGTTAAAAATGCAGATTCCCGATACACCTGCAGGAGTAAACTGAACTTCTCCTCTTTCAGAGAAAACTTCTTCTCCTTTATAGGTTAAGGAAACACCTGCCTTCGCTCTTATACCTGCCAGCTTTTCCATATCTTCTTCCACATCTATAGCAGTAAGAACAGGGATTAATTTGGAAACTCTGTGTCCAAAGGCTTTTGCAAATTTATATCCATCGCCTGTACTTCCACACTGAGGAGAGGATTTCCCACCTGTGGAAATTAAAACCTTTCCGCATTCTATTATCTTGTTTCCCAGATCAAGATGAAAGTTTTTCTGTTTGTTAATACCAAGGACCTCTGCAGATGTGATTATTTCCACACCTAAACTGCGCGCTCTGCCCACTAGGGCATCACGTACAGCTCGTGCCTCTTCAGTGTACGGGTATACCCGTCCTTCACTGTCTTTTCTCGTAATAACGCCGATGCGTCTGAAAAAATCAAGTGTATCCCCACATCCGGGGCACGCCAGGTTTGTCATGTTGCATTTTCCGTTCCCTGAAACAAGTATTTTCTTTCCCACCTGGTTTTTCTTTTCAATTATGGCAACCTTCAGAGAAGAATTTGCCTCTTTTGCAGAAATGGCTGCTGTTAAACCAGCAGCCCCTCCACCTATTATGCATATATCAATCATACTTACTCTTCCGTCTTTTCCTCAGTATCTATCGGCTCAACAATGTTGCTGATAATTTCACTGATTGGCTCAGCTGCAGGTTCATTTATGATTTCCTTGAATTCAGGTTCCTCTTCTGCAAGTGCCACAGCTTCCCTTGCATCTCTAACATTCTGAATAGCTGCCTTCATTTCCATCTTAGCCTTCTGAACTTCAGCTTCAGCTTCAGCAATCTTCTCAGTCTTAGTTTTGATAAGATCAGGTTTATTATACGGAATATCAAAACCGATTCTAATTACATTTAATCCCTGTACTGCACAGTACAGTCCTACCATCATCAGAACAGTGAATTCGAAAAGCATTGAATTATAGAATCCGTACACGCCTAGAGCAAAGTTCAAGGCGCTGACGATTACCATGCAATAAAAATTCAGGTCCTTTTCTTCTTCTTTGTAGCTCTTGTCCTCAATAAGCAGACCTATTACACGAATACCTGCAACCATACTCCACAGTCCGAATACCACTATGACAGCAGCATCAATAGTCAGACAGCCGCTGATAGAAACAATTCCGATAAAGAACGTTGTCAGACCGTCAATAAATATAAAATGCTTACGTTCTTCAGTTTCTGCAACTTTTTTATACGCAAGGCATTCTATGAAACCGACAAACATCATTACCAGTCCCACAGGGAATGCAACTGCCAGGAAGGAAAGTCCTGCTTCGGCTATGCAAAAAACACCTAGCCCGGTCAGAATCAATCCTGCGATCATTGTAAAGACTCTCATAATTCCTCCTCGTACTATTTACCCAGAACTCCGATCAGGTTGTACATTTCCATGTCGAAAGTTCTCTTCTGCTGTAATGCCTCTTCCAGGTCATAAGCGACAATTCTGTTGTCAACAATGCCAATTGCCTTGCTGGATGAATCCTCTGCAAGAAGTTCAACAGCCTTGCATGCAGTTCTTGTTGCAAGCATTCTGTCATGCATTGTAGGGCTTCCGCCTCTCTGCAGATATGAAAGGATTACTTTCCTAGTTTCACGTCCTGTTTTTCTTGCAATAGCGTCAACAATTTCTTCAGATGACAACGGATAACCTTCAGCTCTTATTACTATACTGTGCTGTTTTCCGTCATTTGCCGATAACACAATTTTCTTGCAGACCTCATTCATATCAACATCAACCTCAGGTACGAAAATTGCCTGTGCTCCGCCTGCAAGTCCTGAGAAAAGTGCAATATCTCCGCAGTTTCTGCCCATTACTTCAATTACAGTTGTTCTTTCATGAGCAGAGGAAGTGTCACGAAGCTTAGTAATAGCATCAAGCACAGTGCTTACAGCCGTATCAAAACCGATTGTAAAGTCTGTGTATCCCAGGTCATTGTCGATAGTGCCCGGAAGACCCATTACCTTAATTCCTCTTTTAGAAAGCTCAAGTCCGCCGGTTAGGGAACCGTCTCCTCCGATTACAACCAGACCTTCGATTTCGAAAGTTTCCAGCATATTCAGAGCCTTAATCTGTCCCTCTTCAGTTTTGAACCTTTCACTTCTTGCAGATTTGATAACGGTTCCGCCTCTATGTAATATGTCGCTGACATCTCTATAGTTCATTTTCTTGATTTCGCCATCAATAAGGCCTTCATATCCTCTGGAGACTGCATATACCTCCAGACCTTTTTCGATGCCACATCTTACAACGGCTCTGATTGCCGCATTCATTCCCGGTGAGTCGCCACCGCTTGTTAATACACCAATTTTT
Organism: Eubacteriaceae bacterium; assembly: GCA_028727785.1. Classification (GTDB taxonomy): domain Bacteria; phylum Bacillota; class Clostridia; order Peptostreptococcales; family Anaerovoracaceae; genus Senimuribacter. Next base: position 8,398 of record JAQYNQ010000056.1, read on the forward strand.
CTCATTACATTACCCTTCCTTTTATATTCATTCGGCCTACGATTTCAGCTACAGTATCGAAAAAATCCAGAGATCCGTTTACGCCTCCACCGGGGCCTGTTTTCACTATTTTACCGTTCTGCAAATATATCAGAACGGGTATATTCCCTCTAAACCGGCCGAAGACTTTCGGCAGTTCATTAAGCATACTTTTTTCATCCGCATCAGCAGGAATTCTAACTTTTATGGCATTCTGATGATTGGTAACTTTCTCTTCTGTCACATCTGCAATATTTACAATTGAATCAGCCAGAAGCTTTGGCATTTCCTCTTCCTTAAAGTTCAGCCTGCCTCGGATTACAACAACATTGTCTTCTTCAATCTGTTCCCTGTATTTATCATAGACATTAGGGAAAACTACAACCTCTACACTTCCGTAAAGGTCTTCAATATCCACAAAAGCCATCATCTTGTTATTCTTTGTAACAAGAGTCTTTTTGCCGGTAATCATCCCTGCCATAGTAACAGTCATTCCGTCACTTATGGCATCTTCATGACTGTTTTCTTCATCAACGGCATGTGACAAGTCTTCTGATGTCACCGATATGAGTTCATTCATCCTCTTGACATACTCATTCAAAGGATGGTCTGAAATATAAACTCCCAGCATTTCTTTTTCCATAGCAAGCAAAGTTCTCTTGTCAAAATTATCAACCTTAGGCAGCTGACTTCTTGTGCTGCCGGAGTTCATCTCTTCGCTGCTTATCTGGAACAGTGAAAGCTGACCTGCGATATTCTTTTTTGCACTATTCTGTGCAGATTCCATCAGGCTTTCATACACCGCAAGGTGTGCAGCTCTATTTGTACTGAAGCCATCTAAGGCTCCCGCCTTTATCAGACTCTCTACAGCTTTTTTGTTAACTTCACTTATTTCCAGACCATTGATGAAGCTGAAAATTTCTTTTGGAACTCCCTTTTCCGTTCTGGCTTTAATAATGGCGTCAATGGCACCTTCCCCAACATTTTTGACGCCGAGAAGTCCAAATCGGATTTTACCGTCAACTACAGTAAACTTTTTATTGCTTTCTGTAACTGACGGAGGAAGAACCTCTATTCCCATATCCTGGCAGTTTCTGATATATTTAGCAATAGACTTTGCATCGCCCATTACACTTGTAAGCAGGGCTGCCATAAACTCTACAGGATAATACTTTTTCAGATAACCCGTCTCAAAAGCAACTACTGCATATGCTGCTGCATGAGACTTATTAAATGCATACTGAGCAAATGTCTCCATATCAGCAAAAATTGATTCAGCTGCTTCCGGGGAAATTCCATTTCTTACGCATCCCGGAATTTCAACGTTACCATTCTCATCAAGCTTTCCATTGATAAAGTATTCCTTTTCCTGGAGCATTACATCCTTTTTCTTTTTACTCATTGCTCTGCGAACCAGATCGGAACGTCCGTAACTGTATCCGGCCAGATCACGAACAATCTGCATTACCTGTTCCTGATAAACCAGACATCCGTAGGTTACGTCAAGAATAGGTGCAAGCTCAGGTGTTACATATTTAATATTGTCAGGATGTTTCTTGTTCTCTATATATTTAGGTATGGAATCCATAGGACCGGGACGATAAAGTGAAATCCCCGCAACCACATCTTCGAAGCATGTAGGCTTAAGATTCTTCATAAATGCAGTCATGCCGCCGCTTTCAAGCTGAAATACACCTTCTGTATTACCGCTGGCAATCATTTCATATACTCCAGGATCATCATATCCCATCTTTGCAAAATCTATTGTAACTCCATAATCCTGTTCTATCAGTTCCAAAGCATCTCTTATTACAGTCAGATTTCGAAGACCCAGGAAGTCCATTTTCAGAAGTCCAAGTTCCTCGATTGTAGTCATGTTAAACTGGGTTGCAATTCCCTTATCCGACATATATAAAGGGACATATTCGTCCAGAGGAAGTTTTGATATTACTACGCCTGCGGCGTGTGTGGATGCATGCCTTGGCATTCCTTCGATTGCTCTTGACGTATCTAACACCTTTGCAACTGCAGGGTCGTTTTCATAGGCCGCTTTCAGTTCCGGGTTCATTTCAAGAGCTCTGTCGATGGTCATTTTCAGGTCAAAAGGAATGGCCTTTGCAATCTTATCCGTGTCCGCATAGGACATGTTTAATGCTCGTCCAACGTCTCTGACAGCAGCCTTTGCTTTCATGGTTCCAAAAGTAATAATCTGTGAAACGTTGTCTTTTCCATACTTTCTCTTGACGTAATCAATAACCTCCCCTCTGCGCTCAATGCAGAAGTCGATATCAATATCGGGCATGCTGACACGCTCCGGATTGAGGAATCGTTCAAAAATCAAGCTATATCTTATAGGGTCAATATCTGTAATTTTCAGGCAGTAGGCAACAAGACTTCCGGCTGCTGAACCACGTCCCGGTCCAACCATAATGCCGTTTTCCTTGGCGAAGTTGATAAAATCCCATACGATGAGGAAATACTCCACATAGCCCATGGATTCTATTACCCCAAGCTCATACTCCAGCCGCTCTCTCAGCTCACCGGTTATGTCATCATATCTCTGTTCAAGCCCGGCAAAGCAAAGCTCTCTCAGATACCGGCTGTTTGTTTTGCCTTCCGGCGGAATGAATTCCGGCAAATGGTAATTTCCGAATTCGAATTCCACATTACATTCCATGGCAATCTTGTGAGTATTCTCAATTGCCTCAGGTGCATAGGCGAATATTTTTCTCATTTCGTCTTCGCTCTTGAGATAAAACTGATCATTTGGGAATCTCATGCGATTCTCGTCATCAATGTTTGTTGCTGTCTGAATTGCAAGAAGTACATCATGGAATTCTGCATCTTCCTGTCTGACATAATGAACGTCATTGGTTGCAACCATTGGGATATCAAGTTCTTTTGACAGTCGAACAAGTTCCGGATTAATAAATGCCTCTTCATCCAGACCCTGGTCCTGTAACTCCAGATAGAAATTACCGTGTCCGAATATCTCATCCAGTTCCATAGCTTCTCTTCTGGCACCCTCATAATCCCGGTTAAGCAGACAGTTCTGAACCTTGCCTGCAAGACATGCCGAAAGAGCAATAATCCCCTCGCTATGCTCTCTAAGAACCTGTTTGTCGATTCTCGGCTTGTAGTAATATCCTTTGGTAAAACCTGCAGACACTATCTTTATCAGATTCTTGTATCCGTCATTATCTCTAGCCAGCAAAACAAGGTGACCCTGATATTTGTCTTTGTCGGCATCTTTATCCAGCATGGTTCTCGCTGCCGTATATACTTCACAGCCAATTACAGGTCTGATGCCATGCTTCTTGCATTCTCTGTAGAAGTCTATCACGCCAAACATGACTCCGTGGTCAGTAATGGCAAGGGAATCCATGCCCAGTTCCTTTGCACGCGCAACTATATCCTTTATTCTGGCTGCTCCGTCCAAAAGGCTATATTCAGTATGTACGTGAAGGTGAGTAAATGCCATTTCTATTCTCCTAGCCTGCTGCAGGGTTGGAGGTTCCCTCCTCTACAGCATTTAGTCTTCTTAAGTGATATTCGCCTTATAAGCGATTAGTAGTTTGCGATTCTGGATCTTGTTCTTTCTTCACCTAAAATCTGCTGGATTTCCCATACGTCAGGTGACTGTGCACGACCCATAAGTGCAATTCTGATTACTGTGCTCACGTGTCCAACGTGGCCCTTGTATTCTTCCGGATGCCTCTTGAAATCCTTTGGTTTAGCCGCATAGCCCATTTCTGTGGCTATAGTTCTGATTTTATCAAACCACATGCTCTGGTCATCGCTGTGATCGTATGTTGCAAGGTATGCGTCAAGAATTGCCTTAACATCTTCTGCCGGCACTTCTGCAGGCATTTCATCTTCAATCTTTAACATATCGTCAAAGAAATAGCTGATGAATTCAATAATCTGCTGTGCATAGACAAGGTCTTTTCTTGGCTTGTTATCATTTCTTCCAAGATCAAGAATTCTTTCCAGATAATCTCTGTCTTCAAAGATGTGAAGGATTTCAGGCTTGAATTCTTCTGCCCAGCTCTTTAGGAAATCATATAATTCTGATGCAGGAATTTTCAGAAGAACATCCTTGCTGATATCATTAAGCTTGTTAAGATCGAAGAGTGCTCCTGAGTTGCTCATCTTATCTGTAGTAAATTCAAACTCATCAATAGGAGCGTCAGGATTAACCATTCTCCATTCCTCAAAATTTGAGTTAAGAATTGTAAGCAGATACTCTCTTACTGCTGCAGGGTGGTATCCCTGATTTCTATAATAATCAAGTGAAAGCTCCGGATCCTTTCTCTTTGAAAGCTTTCTCTTGTTGCCTTCTTCGTCCAGTTTCATAAGCTGTGCAGTGTGGCAGTAGATTGGCTGTTCCCATCCAAGCTTTTCAAACAGTTCAACATGAATTGGAAGTGACGGAAGCCATTCTGCGCCTCTCACAACGTGAGTTGTTCTCATGAGATGGTCATCAACAACGTGAGCAAAATGGTAAGTAGGAATACCTGTAGTCTTTAGAATTACAACATCCTGGTAGTTTTCCGGCATTTCCAGCATGCCTCTGATTGCGTCCTCAACCTGGATTTTCTTAGCTTCTTCACCTGCCGGTACAGGCTTTCCGTCTGATTTAAGTCTGATTACATAAGGTTTTCCTGCATTAATATTTGCCTCAATTTCCTCCAGAGTAAGATCTCTGCATCTTGCATATTCACAGTATATTCCCGGATTTACCTTGTCTGCTTCCTGTCCTGCTCTGATTTCTGCAATTTCATCTTCCGTCAGGAAACAAGGGTATGCTTTTCCTTCTTCAACCAGTTTCTTCGCATAGCACTGGTATATTTCACCTCTCTGACTCTGAGTGTAGTTTCCGTACTGACCAATGTCTCCATCCATTGTTGCACCTTCATCAAAGTTGATTCCAAAGAATCTGAGGGAATTGATGATGATGTCTACAGCACCTTCCACATATCTTTTGTCGTCTGTATCTTCTATTCTAAGGTAAAAAATACCCCCTGACTGATGTGCAAGTCTTTCGTCTACGAAAGCACCATAAAGATTTCCCAGGTGAATAAAACCTGTAGGACTTGGTCCAAGTCTTGTGACTTTTGCACCCTCCGGTAAATCTCTTGCCGGATATTTAGCTTCGTAATCTTCCGGAGCTGCAGCGATTTCAGGGAATAACAGTTCTGCTAATTTCTTGTAATCCATGTATTTAAATCCTCCATTATGGTAATTGACTATAATTCAATATATTATACTACTTTTTCGGGTCTTTTTCAAAGTTTTTGGGTATTTTTTCAAAGGTTTTCGGGAATTTTATCTTATGAAAACAAACTGTAAAAGGAGACCAGCTATGAATGATAATTACAAGCTTTTTCTCGAAAAATTTAGAGGACAGCTTCCTCTGGGGGAGTGTTTTGATCTTCTTGAAAGAAAAATAGTCATCGGAGACAGGCAGGCACGAATGTATTACATCGATGGTCTGACTGATACAGAAAAATGCCAGCTGCTGTTAAACTTTGTATTAGATGTGGATACGACAGAAATGGATGAACTGTTGTCTTCTGATGAGTTTATTGAGAGATTCTTCCCGTACATCGCTGCAGAAACCTCATCAGATATAGATGCAGCAGTTAAAAAGATGTATTCAGGGCTGGTTGTACTTCTGGTTGAAGGTTTTGATAAAATAATAATCGCCGACACCAGAGACTATCCTCAGCGTGGGGTAGAAGAGCCTTCCAAGGAAAAAACTCTTCGGGGCGCAAAGGATGGTTTTACCGAAAACTTTATGCGGAATCTGGGTCTGATACGTCGTCGAATACGTGACAATCGTCTGATTTTCAAACATTTTATTGTCGGAGAAAAGTCGAAAACAGATGTAGGTCTTGCTTATATGAAAGGGTGCTGCGACGATAAGCTTTTGCAGCGACTGGAGTCTGCGCTTCAGAGAATACAGCTGAATTCTGTTTCTTTATCAGACCAGACTGTCGTGGAGCAGCTGGAAAAAGAAATATATAAAGGAAGAAGCTTCCTGTCTGCTCTTAACCCTTTTCCAAAAGTCAGATATACTCAGCGGCCCGATATTGTCTGCGCTCACCTTACAGAGGGAAAGATTGCCATAATCATCGATAATTCACCCACAGTTTTGCTTCTGCCTGTGGGAATTTTCGACTTCAGTCAGGATATTGACGACTACTATTTCCCGCTGCTTACAGGAAACTATCTGCGTCTTCTTCGTATTCTGAATATGCTTGTGATTCTCTTTGCCTCGCCCATATACATTCTAATTACCGAGGGCTACATTGATGCTCCTTTTGACATGGACTTTATAATTCCAAAGGATTCATACGCCTTATCTATTTTCTGGCAGTTTATACTTCTGGAAATTGCTGTTGACGGTCTGAAACTGGCCTCACTAAACACGCCCGAATCTCTTGGAACTTCTCTTTCTGTTATTGGCGCTCTCATTCTTGGAGATTTCTCCATAGATGCCGGCTGGTTCATACCTCAGACAATTCTGGTAATGGCAGTTGTTGCACTGGCTTCCTTCACTCAGCCAAGCATAGAATTATCTTACGGAATAAAATTTGTGAGAATTATTATGCTTATATCTGCCTATATTGCAGGTGTTCCGGGAATTATCGCAGGGTTTGTAATCAGCTTTATTATCGTTGCGTCGACGAAAACTATAAGCGGCTCGTCTTATATTTATCCGCTGCTGCCCTTTAATGCCGGAGATTTAAAAAAACTGCTGCTGCGTACGACCAGATAGTTCGTCTGATGAAAAAAGAGTGTGCATACAGAATCTCAGATTCCTTTGCACACTCTTATTTTAATAACCCATGCCCATGCCGAAGTCTACATACGAACCATAACCGAACATATACTTGATTGTTGCTATGACCATAGCTGCAAGCCATAAAA
>JAQYNQ010000057.1 GCA_028727785.1 Eubacteriaceae bacterium
TTATACTGCCTGAAGGTGTATATTTCAACGCATTTGAAAGTATCTGCTCAATAATGAAGCTGAGCCATTTTTCGTCGGTTACAACTTTCTTGTTAATCGGCTCATAAATTAATTTAAGTACTCTTGTGATAAACTGACCTGACAGCTTTCTAACGCTCTGTCTAATGACTTCGTCCAGATCAACTTCCTTAAAGAGATAGTCGGTGCTGTCTGAATCAAGCCTCAGATATGCCAGCACCATTTCCACATACTGTTCTATGCGTAAAAGATCCTCCTGCAGCTGCCTTGCCATAGGACTGTCCTCGCTTTGAAGCAGGAGCCTCATGGAAGCTATGGGAGTTTTGATCTGATGGGCCCAGACTGTGTAGTAGTCAATCATGTCGTAATACCTGGCGTTCAGATCAGCGTTCATTTTCTCACGCTGCTCTTCGAGAATACTGATGATCATTCTGTAATTCTCGTCATCAATCCCTTTATATGCGGTCAGAGCCTCTGCCATATCAGACGGAAGCTTCCTCATAATATGCAGGTTCTTGTTCTTCTTCCAACCGAAGTACAGGCATAATCCACCGAAAATAAAACCGGCAGCAAGACACAAAACTGCAGAGTAAACTATTATAGCAGCAGGTGTACCGTACAGAAACATGACTGCCGCAGGAATACTGATGCACAGAAGAAATACAGCAATTGTGACCAGGTGGCTTCTGATGTACTTTAAGAAAAATTCCATGTATAACTCTCCTATTCTACAATATATCCCACTCCATGCTTAGTCTCGATAAATCCTTCCAGTCCTGCATTCTGAAGCTTTTTGCGCAGTCTGTTCACATTAACTGTCAGCGTGTTTTCATCGACAAATTCGTCGGTTTTCCAAAGTGCCTCCATAAGTTTTTCCCTGCTTACAACCTTTCCTTTGCTTACCATCAGGGTCAGCAGAATGCGGTATTCGTTCTTTGTCAGTGAAATATTTTCATCCTTGTATATAAATGAGCCGTCGGCTGTATTCAGCAGTGCGCCTTTATGTTCGAGAACAGAAACCCTGGAACCGAAATCATAGGTTCGTCTCAGCATAGCCTGAACTTTTGCAATAAGGACACTCATATCAAAAGGTTTGGATATAAAATCGTCTGCACCCATGTTCATGGCCATGACAATATTCAGGTTGTCTGACGCTGATGAAATAAAAATTACGGGGACTTTGGACACTTTACGAATCTCCTGGCACCAGTGATAACCATTATAAAAAGGCAAGGAAATATCCAGAAGAACAAGATGTGGGTCAAACTCAGCGAATTCCGACATAATATGCCTGAAATTACTGCATGCTCTGCACTCTATGTCCCAAAGTGCACCTTCCTTCGTTATGGAATCTGCAATGCCTTTGTCATCCTCAACAATAAATATCTTATACATTTCGCTATCCTCCATACCCATTCTAAAACAAAAGTCGGGAAAAAACTATCCCGACTTTTTAATAAATCATATTATTTGAAGTATTCAACAGCTGCCTTGAACATCTGCATGTCAAATTCTCCCGGAACATTCTTGTACAGGCCGTTTCCGATTCTTTCAGAGTGTCCCATCTTACCAAGAACCTTTCCGTCAGGTGATGTGATACCTTCGATTGAAGCATAGGAACCATTAGGGTTGTACTGAATATCAGCACTTACATTTCCATCAAGGTCAACGTACTGGGTGATAATCTGACCGTTTGCTGCTAATTCCTTAATCAGCTCTTCTGAAGCGATAAATCTTCCTTCCCCGTGTGAAATAGGAACAGTGAAAATATCTCCAGGTTTAACGTTAGCCAGCCAAGGTGACTTGTTTGACGCGATTCTGGTTCTTACAAGCTTGGACTGGTGACGTGCAATTTCGTTATAAGTCAGAGTTGGGCAGTTTTCGTCAGTATCAATAATTTTACCGTAAGGTACCAGACCTAATTTGATAAGAGCCTGGAAACCGTTACAGATACCAGCCATCAGACCATCTCTGTTTTCTAACAGATCAGTTACTGCATCCTTAACTTCTTTATTTCTGAAGAATGCTGTGATAAACTTACCTGAACCATCCGGTTCGTCTCCGCCTGAGAATCCGCCAGGGATGAATATAATCTGGGCTTCCTTAACCTTAGCAGCGAAATCCTCAACTGATTTAGCAATTGAAGCAGCTGACAGATTGTTGATTACGAAGATTTCAGGGTCTGCACCTGCATCGCGGAATGCCTTGGCTGAATCATATTCACAGTTTGTTCCAGGGAATACAGGAATAAGTACTTTAGGGCATTCAACCTTAATCTTAGCATGTGGTCTCTCTGTTGCCTCATATGTAAATGTATCAATCTTGTTTTCTTCCGGTTCAATATTGCAGCTGTAGATTGATTCAAGCTTGTCCTCATATATCTTTTCAATATCTGCAAGGACAATGACATCGCTGCCGCGCTTAATAGCCTTTTCTGCAGTTGTTCTACCAAGCTTGACAGCATTGCCGGAAACCTTGGAAGCATCTGTAACTTCCGCAACGAATGAACCATAGCGGTATCCAAAGATTGTTTCCAGTGCAATATCCTTATTATATTCGAAGCCGATTTCGTTACCCATTGTCATCTTAAGAACAGCTTCAGCTACACCGCCATAAGTTGGTGTGTATGCACTTACGATAATGCCCTGTTCCACAAGCTCATGAACCTGTGCATAAAGTGATTTCAGTGATTCTGCAACAGGCAGACCATTTTCATCATATTCAGGAGTTAACATAATAATATCTCTGTCAACCGCCTTGAATTCCGGTGAAATAATATTCTTTACATCTTCTGTAGTTACTGCGAAGGATACAAGTGTTGGAGGAACATCAATATCTTCGAAGGATCCGCTCATTGAGTCCTTACCGCCGATAGCACCAACGCCTAACTCCTTCTGAGCTCTGAATGCACCAAGAACTGCGGCCATTGGTTTACCCCATCTCTTAGGTTCCTTCTTTAATCTTTCGAAGTATTCCTGGAATGACAGATATACATCTTCGAAGGAGGCACCTGTAGCTACAAGTTTTGATACTGATTCAACAACAGCAAGGTAAGCTCCATGGTATGGGCTTGCACTTGAAATAAATGGATTATAACCCCATGACATTACAGAAGCAGTAGTTGTGTGCTGTTTTTCAACAGATACAAGGTTAACCATTGCCTGAATCGGTGTTCTCTGCTTTATTCCGCCAAATGGCATCAGAACAGTTCCGGCACCGATTGTGGAGTCGAATCTTTCTGACAGACCTCTCTTAGAACATACGTTAAGGTCACTCGCCAGTTCAGCGTACTGATCAGCAAAGCTTCCTGATACTTTTTTAGCGAAATCCTCGTGCATTGGAATTTCAGCATCAACGTGTTTTTCAGCACCATTTGTATCTAAGAACGCCCTTGAAATGTTAACAATTGTCTTTCCATTCCAGAAAATCTTCAGGTATGGATTTTCTTTTACTTCAGCAACAACCGTTGCTTCCAGGTTTTCTTCAGCAGCTAATTCGCAGAAACGTGCAACATCTTTGCTTTCAACTACTACAGCCATTCTTTCTTGAGATTCACTAATTGCAAGTTCTGTTCCGTCAAGTCCGTCATACTTCTTAGGAACTGCATTCAGGTCGATTTCCAGACCGTCTGCAAGTTCTCCAATCGCAACAGATACACCACCTGCTCCGAAGTCGTTACATCTCTTTATCATCTTTGACGCTTCAGGATTTCTGAATAATCTCTGAAGTTTTCTTTCTTCCGGAGCATTACCCTTCTGGACTTCTGCACCGCAGCTTTCAAGGGATTCCATTGTGTGGGATTTTGATGAACCGGTTGCACCGCCACAACCGTCTCGACCGGTTCTGCCGCCTAAAAGAATAACGATATCCCCGTCTTCAGGTCTTTCTCTGCGAACGTTTTCAGCAGGAGCAGCAGCAATTACAGCACCAACTTCCATTCTCTTCGCAACATAACCCTCATGATAGATTTCGTCAACCTGTCCGGTTGCAAGTCCAATCTGGTTACCATATGAGCTGTATCCGCTTGCAGCAGTTGTAACAATTTTTCTCTGTGGAAGCTTACCCCGCATAGTTTCTGATACAGGTTTAAGAGGATCGGCAGCACCCGTTACTCTCATTGCTGAGTAAACATAACTTCTTCCTGATAGCGGGTCTCTTATAGCTCCTCCGATACATGTAGCGGCTCCGCCAAATGGTTCGATTTCAGTTGGGTGGTTGTGAGTTTCGTTCTTGAACAGAAGCAGCCACTTCTGGATTTCACCGTCAACATTAACATCTATTTTAACTGTACATGCGTTGATTTCCTCGGATTCATCAAGTTTAGGCATCATGCCCTTTGCCTTTAAGAATTTAGCTGCTAATGTTCCCATATCCATCAGATTGATAGGTTTAGTTCTGTTAAGTTCCTTACGAGTTGCTAGATAATCTTCAAATGTTGCCTGAATTTCAGAATCTTCAAATTTAACATTATCAATAGTTGTATTAAATGTTGTATGTCTGCAGTGATCTGACCAGTATGTATCTATTACTCTGATTTCAGTAATTGTAGGGTTTCTCTCCTCTCCCTTGAAGTAATCCTGACAGAACTTAAGGTCACCGAAGTCCATTGCAAGACCGTAGTCAGCAAGGAACTGCTCCAGTCCTTCATCGTCTAATTCAATAAATCCATCAAGTGTTGCTACTTCAGTTGGAATTTCGTATTCAACCTTCAGTGTGTCAAATTCACCAAGTTCAGCTTCTCTTGATTCTACCGGGTTGATTACATATTTTTTTATTTCCTCAACTTCTTCGTCACTTATAGCACCTTCAAGGATATAAATCTTTGCAGTTCTGACTTCAGGTCTTTCACCCTTAGAAATAATCTGAATACATTCAGCCGCAGAGTTCGCTCTCTGGTCAAACTGTCCGGGAAGAAATTCAACTGCAAATACGTGCTCAGCATCAGTGAAATCAAGTTTATCACATGTCATATCAACCTGTGGTTCTGAGAAAACTGTGTTTACTGCTGAATCGAACAGTTCTTTATCGATGTTTTCTACGTCGTATCTGTTCACTACTCTTACATCAGTTAAGCCCTTAATCTGTAACAGCTTCACTAAGTCTGCTTTCAGTGAAGCCGCCTCATGGGCGAATTCTCTCTTCTTTTCTACATAGACTCTATAAACCATTTCTTAATTCTCCTTTGCCTTAAGTGCTCTCTGTCCTATGTCTTTTCTATAGAATGCATTATCAAAACTTACTTTTTCTACCGACTTGTAAGCTTTTTCAATTGCCTCTTCCAGTGTTGCTCCTCTTTCTGTAACGCCCAGCACTCTTCCTCCGTTAGTCAGAAGTTTGCCGTCTTCTGAAAGCTTTGCACCTGCAACGTATACTGTATCAACGTCCTCAGGAATTGTAATTTCGTATCCTTTTTCATAACTCTGCGGATAACCTTCACTTGCCATTACAACACAGCATGCTGCATCGTCCGCAAAGTTTACTTCTGCATCAGCCAGTGTTCCGTTAGCAACGTGTTCCATAATTTCGAACAGATCGCTGTCCAGAAGCGGAAGTACAACCTGAGTTTCAGGATCACCGAATCTGCAATTGTATTCAATTACCTTTGGTCCGTCCGGTGTAAGCATTAAGCCGAAGTATAAACATCCTGAGAAAGATCTGTGTTCTTTATTCATTGCAATCATAGTTGGAAGGAAAATTTCTTCTTCACACTGGATTGCGATTTCTTTTGTATAGTACGGATTAGGTGCAATAGTTCCCATTCCACCTGTATTAAGACCCTTATCACCATCTAGAGCTCTTTTGTGGTCCATAGATGAAACCATTGGAATTAAAGTCTTTCCGTCTGTAAATGATAGAACAGATACTTCAGGACCTGTAAGGAATTCTTCAATAACAACAACGTTACCGCTGTCTCCGAAAACCTTATCTTCCATCATATCTCTTACAGCCTTCTGTGCCTGTTCTTTAGTTTCTGCAATGATAACGCCCTTACCGAGAGCAAGTCCGTCAGCCTTGATAACTACAGGAATCTTGCAGTTTTCAAGATATGCAAGTGCTTCTTCCAGGTCTTCAAATGTTTCATATTCAGCAGTAGGAATTCCATAAGCCTTCATAAGATCTTTGGAGAAAGCCTTGCTTCCTTCAATGATAGCAGCATCTGCAGTAGGACCGAAGCAAGGAATTCCTTCTGCCTTAAGCAGATCCACAAGACCCATAACAAGAGGATCATCTGGTGCTACAATAGCAAATTCTATACTGTTTTCTTTTGCAAACTTTACGATATTATCAAGATCCTTTGCACCTATATCAACGCAGGTTGCATCAGCAGCAATTCCGCCGTTTCCCGGAAGTGCGAAAATCTCTGTTACTTTAGGGCTCTGTTTGATTTTTTTGATGATGGCATGTTCTCTGCCGCCACCGCCAACTACCATTACTCTCATTTCCTATTTCCTCTCTTAGTCAATTAGTGGTGGAACAGTCTCATGCCAGTGAATACAGTAACCATTCCATATTTGTCACAAGTTTCAATTACTTGTTCATCTCTTACACTTCCGCCAGGTTCAGCAATATATTTTACGCCGCTCTTCTTAGCTCTTTCAATGTTGTCACCAAATGGGAAGAATGCGTCACTTCCAAGTGATACACCGTTAATTGTATCAAGATAAGCTCTCTGTTCTTCTTTTGTAAATGGTTCAGGTTTTTCAGTAAACAGAGTTTCCCATGTTCCGTCTCTTAGAACGTCTTCGTATTCATAGCCAAGATAAACGTCAATAGTGTTATCTCTAACTGCTCTACCAATGTCTTCTCTGAATGGAAGATTAATTACCTTATCAGCCTGTCTTAAATGCCAGAAATCAGCCTTGTCACCTGCAAGTCTGGTGCAGTGAATTCTTGACTGCTGCCCTGCTCCAACACCGATAGCCTGTCCATCTTTAGTATAAACTACTGAGTTTGACTGAGTATATTTCAGCGTGATTAATGCTACAATAAGGTCACGCTTAGCTTCTTCAGTAAGTTCTTTGTTTTCAGTAACAATCTCTGTAAGGTCTTCCGGAGCAACACGATAGTCATTTCTTCCCTGTTCAAAAGTGATGCCGTAAACCTGCTTGCATTCCTGCTTTGCCGGAACATAATCAGGATCTATCTTAATTATGTTGTAGTTTCCTTTTTTCTTTTTCTTAAGGATTTCAAGTGCTTCAGGCGCGTATCCGGGAGCAATGATTCCGTCAGAAACTTCTCTTGAAATAATCTTTGCAGTAGTAACGTCACAAACATCACTTAAGGCAATAAAGTCTCCGAAAGATGACATTCTGTCAGTTCCTCTTGCTCTTGCATATGCAGTTGCAAGTGGAGATTCGTCTAATCCTTCGATATCGTCAACGAAGCATGCCTTCTTTAATATTTCATCCATCGGTACAGCAACAGCTGCAGATGTAGGGCTTACATGCTTAAATGATGTTGCTGCAGGTAAACCTAAGCTTTCTTTTAATTCTTTAACAAGCTGCCAGCTGTTAAATGCGTCTAAGAAATTGATATATCCCGGTCTTCCGTTAAGGATTTCAAGTGGAAGGTCGCTTCCGTCTGCCATGTAAATCTTTGCTGGCTTCTGATTAGGGTTACAACCGTATTTAAGTTCAAATTCTTTCATCTGAATATCTACCTCCTGAATATTAATCTACCTGAAAGATTACGCGTTCTTATTGATCATTCTGTTTTCCGCTTCACCTGTTTCAAGGTCTGTGTATCTTACATAAATTGAAATCTTATTGTTCTCGTCAAGATTATCCCAGATTTCCTTAGTGAATGCGTCGATGTCGTTTGGAATAACAACTCTTTCAGGTTCACCGCAGAATGTTGGAATCGGATTTCCGTCCTGAATGTAAGTATGAATGAAGTGTCCGATTCCTGCAAGTGCACTGTAGTTGAAGTAGTATCTGTTACATGCAGAACCTTCAGCATCAGCACTCTTTAGAATGCTCATCTTGTATGTGAAATCATTTGCATCATCGAAAGTGATCATTCCACTGATTCTTGGAGTCCAGTTTGGACCATCCGGTTCAAATTCTCTAGTGTTAAGAGCCCCTTCAAAGCACTTTCCGTCCTTAATAAACTCATAAATTGTATCAGTCTGATCTCCGTTTGTAACAATAAGCTTATTTTCATGTTTTCTCATAGGGTAGTAAATGATTAATGAAGGATCTTCAACCTTTGATTCATCAAAAGGCTTAATCATTACATTTTCTCCTTCTTCAAGGAATATTCTGTTTCTGCTGTTTTCGGATCTTCCCATAATGAAGTATGCGCTTACGGCCTTCTTTCCGTCTTCTGACTTACCGATAACGATACCTCTGCCAACATAGGAATTTCCCTTTACGGCAGCTTCCATAGTCTTTGTTTCATATACGTTCATCTATATTTCTCCTCTTCCGATTTTTGCACTGATTTCTTCAACTGCACGTGGAAGTAAAATCCACTCAGCTTCTTCCATTACTCTCTTCTGAAGGACCTCAGGAGTATCACCATCAAGAATTTCTACAGCCTTCTGATAAATGATTGCTCCGCCGTCAGGAATCTCGTTTACAAAGTGTACTGTTGCACCTGTTACCTTCACCCCGTATTCAAGAGCCATTTCATGAACATGAAGTCCGTATGCACCCTTACCACAGAATGATGGGATTAATGACGGATGAATATTTATAATTCTGTTTTCAAAAGCCTTAATGAATGTCGGGCTAAGGATTTTCAGGAAACCTGCGAGTACAACCAGCTGAATACCTTCTTCCCGAAGCTTTTCTATCAAAGCTTCCTCAGTGTCCATAATATATGTGTCAATGCCGTTGCTCGCTGCTCTTTCAAGTGCATATGCACCCGGTTTATTAGAAACTACCAGAGTAATTTCTCCACTGGTAATAATTCCACTTTTCTGTGCATCTATGATCGCCTGAAGGTTTGTTCCCCCACCGGAAACCATAACAGCAATTCTTGTTTTCTTTAGCATATTTCTACGCCTTCCTCTGATTTAACAACTTCACCTAAAACATATGCATCTTCGCCGTTTGCCTTTAATACTTCCAATGTCTTTTCAACATCTTCCTCAGCAACGATAACTGTCATACCTACGCCCATATTGAATGTGTTAAACATATCTCTTTCAGGAATATTTCCTCTCTTTGCAATCAGGTCAAAGATAGGAAGAACCTTAACGTTTTCTCTCTTAATTTTTGCGCCATATCCTTTTGGTAAGCTTCTTGGAATGTTTTCATAGAAACCGCCACCGGTGATATGTGCAACAGCCTTAACTGTAACTTCTTCGAAAAGCTTTACCATAGGCTTTACGTATATCTTTGTAGGAGTCAGAAGAGTTTCTCCGATTGATTTTCCACCTAATTCGTCTAAAGGAGTTTTGATATCTTCATTTTCTACATCAAGAACTTTTCTTACAAGTGAGAAACCATTGGAGTGTACGCCTGATGACGGAAGACCGATAATTACGTCTCCTTCAGAAACTGTCTCTTTCTTAAGAACCTTAGACTTGTCAACAACTCCAACAGCAAAACCTGCAAGATCATATTCGTCAACAGGATAGAAACCCGGCATTTCTGCAGTTTCGCCACCAACCAGTGCGGCTTCTGACTGCATGCAGCCTTCAGCAACTCCGCTTACAATCTGTGCAACCTTTTCAGGGTAGTTCTTGCCTACTGCAATATAGTCGAGGAAGAACAGAGGTTTTGCTCCAACACAGATAATATCGTTTACACACATCGCAACGCAGTCGATACCTACTGTGTCGTGTTTGTCCATTAAAAATGCCATCTTTAGTTTAGTTCCTACGCCGTCTGTACCGCTTACAAGTACAGGTTTTTCAATTCCTGTAAGGTCTAATTCACACAGACCGCCGAAACCGCCGATATCTTCAGGAACATTTCCAAAAACCATGGTTTTCGCAACGTGTTCTTTCATTAACTCTACTGCTTTGTATCCTGCTGTAATATCTACGCCGGCTTCTTTGTAACTTTCGCTAAAACTTTTACCCATCTCAATTCTCCTCTTCTAATTTATTTATTATATTTATCTTCGATTTCTTTGTTTTCTCTTAATACTTTTTCTGCTGCAGACTTCCTCTGTGCATCCAGCTTATCTGCCAGTTCTTTATCTTCAATTGCAAGCATCTGGATTGCAAGAAGTGCTGCATTTTCACTTCCGTTTACAGCAACTGTAGCAACCGGAATTCCACCGGGCATCTGAACTGTGGAAAGTAATGCATCCATACCATCCTGAAATGATCCCTTAACCGGAATACCTATTACAGGCAGAGTTGTGCTTGCTGCGATTGCTCCTGCAAGATGAGCTGCTTTTCCTGCTGCGGCAATAATTGCACCAAAGCCCTTTTCTCTTGCATCTACAGTAAACTCTTTCACTTCTGCAGGTGTTCTGTGTGCTGAATAAACATGTACTTCATATGGCACTTCAAACTGCTCAAGAGTTGTCATTGCTTTCTCAACTGCAGGAAGGTCACTTGCACTTCCCATAATGATTCCAATTTTCTTCATGAATAAAACCTCCGATAAACTATATTAACTATTGATTATTATACTGATTCGTTTGTGTTATCTGATTGTATCCAGATAGCTCTGCATAATCAGAACTGCAGCCTGTTTATCAATTACTTCTTTTCTCTTTTTTCTGCTGACATCAGCTTCTATAAGAACCCTTTCTGCCATTACAGTTGTAAGCCTCTCATCTTGCCAGACAACTTCTATGCCTTTCATCCCTGTGCTTCTCATTTTGTTTTCGAGCATAGTTCTGAATTCGTATACTTTTTCGGTCTGAATGCTGTCTGTACCATCCAGCTTCTTTGGCAGACCGATTACGATTGTATCACAGTTATATTCCTTTACAAGATCAAGAATCTTAGTAGTGTCTTTTCTGATGCCGATTCTTTCAAGGGTCATAAGTCCCTGCGCAGTAATGCCAAGCTCGTCACTTAATGCAATTCCAACGGTCTTATCTCCTACGTCCAGTGCAATTTTTCTCATTAAAACTACTTGCTCCTTTAACTAAAAACACGACAGGCCAGAGTTCACAGAAAAATGAACTCTCAGTCTGCCGTTGAATTCTGAATTCTTTACTTCCTCAGATAATCTCTAAGGATTTCTTCCACAAGGTCATCTCTGTCAATGCGGCTTATCATATTTCTCGCATTGTTATGACTTGTGATATATGAAGGATCCCCTGAAAGAATATATCCCACCATCTGGTCTATTCCGTTATAACCTCTCTCCTCCAGGGCAGCATATACTTCCTCCAAAATCTCTTTAGTAGTCTTCTGCTGTGTTCTGGATGCATCGAACATTATTGTTTTTCTTTCCATTGGTAAATCCCCCGTTCTGCTAAAATTAGTCATTAATATTATACTATGATAACAGTGTCTCTGCAACTGCAAATGCATCATTTATCTTAGATGGATCCTTTGCTCCGGCCTGTGCCATATCGGCTTTTCCACCGCCGCCGCCACCTGCTGCTGCAGCAATCTGTTTAATCATATTTCCTGCGTGTAATCCTTTTTCAAGAAGGTCATCGGTAATTGAAACTAAGAATGTAACCTTAGATCCGTTTACTGTAGCAAATACCATTACGATGCCCTTGTGCTCAGCTTTAATATCATCTGAAAGACCTCTCAGGTCATTAATGTTGTAATCCGCAAATTCTTTGCAAACCAGCTTGATGCCATTGATTTCCTTGGCTGACTTAACCATGTCACCAACTTCTGAGCCCATGGATGCCTTCTTGAAGTCTTCTAATTCTTTTTTAACATCCTTCAGCTCTTCAGTAACTGAAACTGCTTTCTGCACAACTGCAGATGTGTTAGCCTTAAGAGCCTCTGCAACCTGAACAACAGTCTTCTCAGCTTCTACTGCTTTCTGAAGAACTCCCATACCGGTTACAGCTTCAATCCTTCTTACTCCGGAAGCAACTCCTGATTCAGAAACAATCTTGAATGCGCCGATCTGTCCGATATTGGCAACATGAGTACCTCCGCAAAGTTCTATACTCCATCCACCACAGTTTACAACTCTAACATTATCACCGTATTTTTCTCCAAACAGAGCCATAGCGCCCATTTCCTGAGCTTCCTTCATTGAAGTTTCGCATGTTTCTACAGGTAAGAATTCAAGAATCTTTTCGTTTACAATTCTTTCAACTTCCGCAAGCTGTTCCTTTGTAACTGCTTCAAAATGACTGAAGTCAAATCTCAGAGCATTTTCGTTTACGCTTGAACCCGCCTGTTCAACATGGCTTCCCACAACTGTCTGAAGTGCCTTCTGGAGAAGATGAGTTGCTGTGTGATTTCTTGCAGTTGCATTTCTCTTAGCCGCATTGACCTGACAGCTTACTGTA
Organism: Eubacteriaceae bacterium; assembly: GCA_028727785.1. Classification (GTDB taxonomy): domain Bacteria; phylum Bacillota; class Clostridia; order Peptostreptococcales; family Anaerovoracaceae; genus Senimuribacter. The sequence goes on from JAQYNQ010000057.1 coordinate 12,418, forward strand.
TTACCGACTTCTAAAGTTCCTTCTTCGACAAAAACTCTATGAGCAAAAATTCCTTTTGTCTTTTCCACGGAAATAACTCTGGCTCTACAGTTTTCTGTAGTCATAATTCCGTTATCTGATGCCTGTCCGCCACCTTCTGCATAGAAAGGTGTCTTATCAAGGTAAACTATGGCTTCTTTTCCGGCTTCAGTTTTTTCAGCCGGGCTACCTTCGTAAATTGCAAGAATTTTAGCATCAGCGTTTAATGTTTCATATCCGACAAAAACTGTTTCAGGAACATCTACAGATACTGCATCTTTCCATGCTTCATCTGATGTATCTTTTCTTCCTGCTCTTGCCGCTTCCTTCTGAGCCTGCATGCATGCGTTGAATCCTTCAACGTCAGCGCTGAATCCTTCTTCAGCGATAATTTCTTCAGTCAATTCTCTTGGGAATCCATATGTGTCATACAGTTTGAACAGCTGATCTCCCGGAAGAATCTTTTCTCCTTTTGCCTTTAGAGCATCCAGGTATTCGTTAAGGATTGCACTTCCCTGGTCTAAAGTAGCCGCAAATCTTTCTTCTTCCTTAGCAATAATAGTCTGAATATAATCTTTCTTTTCAACAAGTTCAGGATATGCTTCTCCTGAAACTTCAATAACTTTATTTGAAAGTTCAACAAGGAAGCTTCCCTGAATTCCAAGAAGCTTACCGTGTCTGGAAGCTCTTCTGATAATTCTTCTAAGCACATATCCTCTGCCTTCGTTGGAAGGTGTAATCTGATCAGCAATCATGAATACCATTGATCTTAAGTGGTCAGTAATAATTCTGATAGATACGTCTGTCTTTACAGCTCCATCTTTATATTCAACACCACTCTTAGCAACAACTCCGTCTAATATGTGTCTGATTGTATCGATGTCGAAGATAGAATCTACGCCCTGCATGATGCAGGCGATTCTTTCCAGACCCATTCCTGTATCAATATTTGGATGTTCCAGATTGCTGTATGATCCGTCTTCTTCTCTTGAGAACTGAGTAAATACATGATTCCAGAATTCAAGATATCTGTCGCAATCGCAGCCTGGCTTACAGTCAGGGCTTCCGCATCCGTATTCTTCGCCTCTGTCAAAATAGATTTCTGAACAAGGTCCACATGGTCCAAGTCCTATTTCCCAGAAATTATCGTCCTTGCCAAGTCTTACGATTCTTTCTTCAGGCAGTCCGATTTTCTTCCAGATTTCTACTGCTTCGTCGTCATCCTCGTAAACTGTTGCCCAGATTTTTTCTTTTGGAATATTAAGATGTTCGGTAATGAATTCCCATCCCCAGTTTAATGATTGTTCTTTGAAGTAGTCTCCAAATGAGAAATTACCCAGCATTTCGAAAAAAGTACCATGTCTGGAAGTGATGCCAACATTATCTATATCACCGGTTCTGATACATTTCTGACATGTTGTCATTCTCTTTGCCGGTGGAGTCTCAACTCCTGCAAAATATGGTTTCAGTGGTGCCATACCTGAGTTGATTATCAGAAGTGATTTATCATTCTGAGGTACCAGTGATGCACTCTTTCCGGGATAGTGTTCTTTACTTACATAAAAGTCTCTGAACATCTGTCTTATCTGGTTTAAGCCTAGCTTTTCCATTTATAAAATCTCCTCTTGAAATTAGTATTTTAATAATTATTTATAATCCGCAATATCTGTTAATTTTAACACAGAAGCCTTAATTTGTCTAGGTTTTTGGAAGTTTTGACAGTATTAGAATTATAAACTTGAGATACTAAAAAATGGATCGGCTTTTTACCGCCGGTCCATTGTAAAGTACATGCCTACTTGCAGAATTCAACTGAAATGTAGTAAACATATTCATTTTCAACAGGCGCATTTCCGCTTTCATAATCCAGAATGCTGCCGCTTCTGCATTGTCCATCACCATAAATCAGTGCAACAAGTCCATGCTCCTGTCCATACTTTACTGATGTCTTCTCATCAATCTGAGTTGCAGTTCTTAAGAAATAGTCTCTGCCCTTAACATTGTCCAAAACAGGGATTTCAACAGACGATTTGGACTCCTTATCTGCAGCGACAAGCTTAACTGTAAAATGCTGAAAATCAGGTACCACAAGGATCTGCCCATTTTCAGGAGAATCCGAATCATCATATGGAATCTCCAGATTGCTTTTACTTATAAGTTTTCCTTTATAATATTCAGAATAATAAATTTTAAGTGATTTATACTCATCTGTTGTTACATAGTTAAAGATAAAAGCCCCGTCAGGACCGGCCAGGGTTTCAGCTGTTTTCATCTCAATGCTGTTTTCATCAACCGGTCTGATATAATTCTGTGGTCTTACAGCCTGAAAAAACATTACGCAAATAGAAATCAAAGCTATCAAAGCCAAAACAAACAATATAACTATTATTCTCTTTAATATTTTCTGGCGTTGTTTGTTGTCAGTCGTAACATTAATAATATTTTCTTCAGAGCGATGAACAATGTCCTCTTTAACAATGTCTTCACCGGCAAGAAATTCATAAGAACACCCCTTAGAAGTAGAATACTGCATTTTCACAAAAAACGGGACGAATTACTCGTCCCGAAATATTAAAAGGTGTCTTTGATTGTGCCAGCCATTCTGGTCATATCG
>JAQYNQ010000058.1 GCA_028727785.1 Eubacteriaceae bacterium
TGTACATTCCAGTACAATGTCTACTCCCAGGTCTTTCCAAGGAAGGTTGCTTGGATCTGCCTGAGCAAATACAGGAATTTTCTTTCCGTTTACAGTGATTGAAGAATCGTCGTGGGATACTTCAGCATTTAATGTGCCCTGCATTTGCCATCACATGGATACTGCGACTCTACAGTCTCCATTTCTTCATGAGAACGAAAATGCTTATCCCCTTTAAAGTGAGCTTTCGCCCAATTGTAGTCTATTACATAATCCTTAGACAAATCTTCTTCCATATGAGCAACCATTTCAGCCATTTCGGCATACAACTGGTCGCTTAACGGACAGTGGGCAAAAGGCCTGCCCTTCCATGCTTCTTGATTTAGATAGCGAAAAAAAGGCATACTCTACTCCGGTAGATAAACTGAACTGGCACGGCTGCTGGAAATGTCAGCATTGTCTGGCTGTTTGTCCTATGGGGGCAATTTCAGTTCTGGGGCTGAATCCGGAAAACAGCATCCCTGCAATTACTGATTTTGACCTGGCCAGAAATACTATGGACGCTCTTGTTTCAGGAAGACGTTCATGCAGACATTTTAAGCAGGAAAATGTGGATAGAACTCTGCTTGATCACATTCTTAAGGTTATGGAGAACACACCTACCGGTGGCAACAAAATGTTCGTTGAATATACGCTCATCGACGATATTGATAAGTTCATGTCCTCACCTGTCGATGTTAATCTGCAGATGGCATACTTTGAACTTTTGTGCAACGCTCACGGACTGGGGACAGTATATCTTGGTTTCCCGGTCAATTATCTGAAAATGCTTCCTGAAGTATACGAGCTTCTCAATATTCCTGAAGATCACTATGTGGGAAGCGTCATTGGCTTCGGATATCCTGCATTCCGCTACGCTCGCGGAGTTCAGCGTGAAGGCAACATCAAGATGCACCGATTGAGTTTTGATAAATAGGCAAAAAAGAACCGGGAAAACTCTTCCCCGGTTCTTTAATTATATTCAAAATTTCAACTAAGCTAATTCATCAACCAGCTTCTTAAGTGCTTCCAGAGCTTCATCAGGAAGCTTGTCATATCCGTCCTTAGCAGATGCAAAACCTTCAACAGCGTCTACACGGTTCTGCATTGCGTTCTTAAGAGCTGCCTTGTATTCAGCGTCTTCAAGGTCAGGAGTAAATCCTTCCCAATCCATAATCTCGATATCTTCGAATGGACCCCACTTTTCAAATACAGCAGTTCCTTCTACGATTGATTCCAGGATTCCAAGAGTATCCTTAGGCTGAACCTTCTTGCCCATGAAATCACCTGTATTTACGATGTAGCAGTCAACATTCTTTTCTTCTACTAACTTCTTGAACTTTTCATAGTCGTTAACCAGAGGGTAAGTTCTGAATGGGTTAGCATATGGAACGATACGCAGTGCGTTAAGGTCAGTTCCTGCCTTTACACGTTCAGCAGTTGAAGTCTTAGTTGCCAGAGTTGCACCCATAACTGATGCAAGAGCAGCACCTTTCAGCTTAACAACCGGTGGAATGCAAGGGTCCTTCATGATCCAGATAATAGCGTTAACCGGACTTTCAATCTTATCAACTCTGTTAGGTGACCATAACTTGGACTTAATAGCACGTCCGTTACCGTTACGGATATCTTCAGTAACTAACTGAATCTTTCCTTCTTCATCCATAGTTGCTGAGCAGTTCTGAGCTGAAAGAAGATATTTATTGTCAGGACATCCTGTTGGATAGTCTGCAGTCTTGTCAAAGTATGTAGGTTCAAGTGCAATTGATGAGCAAGTATCTGTGTTAATGATGAATGCGTCATCGTGAAGAACTGTAATAGCCTTTTCACCGTACTTGTTGTTATGCTTAGCGTGAGTAAGAGTTGACTTACCGGATCCGGACAGACCGAACACTGAAGCAACATACTTTCTTCCGTCAGGAAGTGAGTATTCCTTCTGTCCACCGTGACAGCTGGCATATCCGTTACGGTTTGCAATTGCCCATGCCATTGTAAGAGTACCCTTCTTGTGTTCTCCGAAATACTTCATACCAAGAATTGCAGCACAGTTCTGGTTAGTGTCGAAGTAGCAAAGAGTTCTGTCATCGCTTAAGCAGCTGTAGTCAACGTCCGGGCTTGGTGTAGGTTCCCACTGTGGATCTGAGAAGATGTAGATATCAGCTTCATTTCCGTCTCCAACCGGCTTGGATTCCTTGTACATTTTAACATATTCGTCTGACATATACTGGAAGTTGATCATCCAGTTGTAAAGCAGGTTTTCTTCTCCTTCAGGAATCAGAAGGTGAGCCTTAACCATGAATTCAGGATCTAGACCAACAAATACCTGAGCGTGATAAAGCTTCTTGAAACGAGTCTTATAGATAGCATCCATAACAACTTTGTCAAGCTTTCCTGCATCTACACCAGGTTCTCCCTTAATACGACGAGCCTGAGCATAACGGCCTGTTACAGCACCATCATTGAATAATAGAACCTTTGCATCTGAATCCAGACCAAATTCTTCACCTCTATATACAGGCATGTCTGTTACGATAGTACCTGGAGAATTCTTTGCAAGTTCATAAGCTTCCTTTAGAGTGTTAACTTTAACTACATTATTTCCATAAAATGCAGCTTCGATGATAGCACGAGTGTTTGATACTGCTTCTCCGGTCTTAGGGAAGCCAACTTTGCCGGCACCGATTTCGTCTAACTTGTAAAACGCTTTAGTTGACATATTTTTTACCTCCGTATATACAAGATATAGTTACCCAAATAACGAATTCCAACATATTATATGATAATTTGACCAATAATTCAAGTTCATTATGGCTGTGAATAACGCAAATAGACACTTTCCTTTTATTTGTAAGTTAATATGCAGTTTCACTTATTTTAATAAAGCTAAGGAAGTTTCTTCCCGCAGTAAGGACAAAAATCGTAGTCTCTTTCCGCAGGGGTATCTGCCTCTGCTCCGGGTTTTCCTGCTTTGGAAACCTGTTCAACAAAACCTGCAGATAATATGCCTGTTGGAATTGCAACCATGCCAACCCCAAGGAAAGTGATTACTATTCCGCAGATTTTACCTGCAATGGTTATTGGAACAATATCCCCATATCCTACTGTCAGCAGAGTGTTAGCCGCCCACCAGAATCCTGAAAAAGCATTTTTAAATGCGTCCGGCTGAGCATCATGCTCCAGATTATACATCATCAGAGATGAGGATATCATTAGAATAAGCACGATGAATACAGAGGACAGCAGCTGGCCCTTCTTCTTTTTCAGAACTGTCCCGATTATTCTCAGCGGGTCAGCATAATGGTGGATACGGAAAACTCTTAGTATTCTGACTATCCTGAACATTCTAAGGGCTCCGCCACCGGAAGCGGCAAGAAAAGGAACACATGACATCAGGTCAATTATACCCTCCCAGGAAACCATAAACTTGAGTCTTGCTCTCCAGGGAGAAAGCTTCCTGTAGATACAGTCTGCAGTCCATATTCTGAGCAGATAGTCGACAGAAAAAACAATTACCGTAATACATTCAATCCACCATATTTCACTTTTGTATGGTATCGATTGCGGAAATGTATCAAAAATAGCAATAAAAATATTTACGACTATTGCTGCAATTAAAAGCAGATCGTAGGCTCTGCTGACAAAATCAGTCAACTTTCCTATCTGGATTATGGTACATATTCTTTCTTTAGTATTTTTCATATTTTTTACCTTTCAAATCCTGTTTGAAATATATTATACACTGTATTCTGACATTTTGCCAAAAAAATAACCCGGCAGCAAATGTGCCGCCGGGTTATTTAAAAGAATGATCATTATTCTACTATGGTAGTACATCATGCAAGGTCCCCAAGTCATTATGTATCAACTCTCCCTGGTTATATTATTTCTTAAGTCCCAGAATTTCTCTCGCTTCATCTGGTGTAGCAGCTTCGCAGCCGTATTCTTCGATTACTCTCTTAGCACGAGCTACTAACTGTTCTGCAGTTTCCTTCATGAATAACAAGTTCTTAGTTGATCCCGGAATTCCGTTTGCACATCCCATGCAGAACTGGAAGTGTACAGGAGTCTTTAAGATTCCCTTCTTGATATAGTATGCAGCGTTTCCAATCATACCAGGGTCGAAAGCTTCGATTTCAGGCTTAGTTCCAACTTCCTGCAAAAGCTTACCGCAGTCTTCTAAGAACTTTGGAGTGTTAAAGAATACTCCTGAGTGTAACCAGTTCATTGTACCGCAGTCATAGGATGCCATTTCAGGCTTTAATTCCTTAACGTGAAGAACTCTTTCTTCATCGTTAGCGTTGATATCTCCGGATGTTGTTAAGTTAAGAATGATGTCACATTCAGGATATCTTTCATGAACTAATTCAACTGTTTCACGGAACTTGTTATGGTCCATTGTTCCGTCACCGTTTTCGTCTCTCATGTGAAGGCGAGCGATTGCAGCACCTGCTTTCCATACTCTGTAAACATCGTCAGCAATTTCAGATGGAGTCATTGGTACGTTAGGATTGTTTTCCTTCTTAGGCCATGCACCTGTTAATGCTGCAGTAATAATTCTCTTGTTTTTTAAATCTGCCTTTTTATTCTTCTCTCTTTCTTACCTAACAATTATTTTGTACAGTTATATATCTATTAATATACGAATTATACTACCTTTTGTTTTTCATTTGTCAGACAATGTTTTTAATTGTGTCATTTTTTGCTACATAATTTCTTTGTTAAAGTGCCCTCTTGTATCAGTTTCCTGATCGAACACAGACTCAGTCATAGTGCCGTTCAGCTTGGCTTTTGCCACATTGCAGATTCTTTTGACTTCAGAAGCGGATTCAGTGGTAAAACTCAGTCTGAAAGCCTCCACTCCCCTGATATCTGCCATTTCATCAAGCAGATTTAGATTTTTACCGTTAAGAATCGTCGTCGTGCAGTCCTCATGAGAAAGAACGGGGAAAGAACCATGCTCGTCCTTAAGCTCGTATCTGTTTGTTCTGCATTTGCCGCAAAGATTCATCTTCTTTAGCGGACAGTACTTGGTAAACAGCAGAGGTGCCTTTCCGTATACTATCATTTCCAGGGCAGGATATCCACCGTTAGCTTCCCGATATGCCTCCTGAAGTTCCTGAATCTGTCTCCTGTTCAGCTCATATGACAAGGTAACTCTTTTTGCTCCCAGTCTGTGCAGCTCATGGCAGCTGGCAGAGTTTACAACATTAAGAGAATAATCGCTGACAAAAGCATTCTTACCTCTGTAATGGTATATTCCGCCGTATCCGCCAATCAGAAGTTCTCCCTCTCGCTTGGTATACTCAACCTGATTTCTTCTCACAATATTATCGAAGTATATAACCTGAATTCCACAGCTTACGCACGCATCATACTGCGCTTTCGTAGTAACCGATGCCGTCAGATAAGGTTCTTTTATATCAAAACTGATTCTCTCCCACTCACCGGCTTCTTTTTTTCTTCTGCCCTGTCCTTCAATTTTCAGTTTATATAAAGCGTCAACAATTTCTCGTCTTGCCCCGTTCATCATTTTTGCCGGAATGAAGGCGTTGCATTCCTCAAACTCAACATCATTTAAACGAAAAACAGTGTCGTTGAGCCTTGCAAACTGCCTGATGACCTGTTCTCTTGAAGTAGGATTATTCACTGCCTCGTCGAGAATCTCTTCACTTTCATAAAGATATCTATGACCTAGACCTTCTGCATTTACAACAAGCTTGGCACCCGGGTATGCATACACACTCAGATTAAGGTCAAAACGTCTGAACTCGCCTTCAAGTCTGCTGTCCAGTTCCTTATAATAGTTGTAGTCTTTTGTTTTATATACAATATCGCCTCTGGACAGCTTTTCTTTTATCTTTATATAGCAGACCTTATCAGCTTTATTGATCAGATTATCCTCTCTGTCATACAGCCTTACCACGGACAGATTCACATCCTCACTGCCATGGCTGATTCTGATAATATCGTTCTGGTTCAGCACGTCAGACAGTGTGATTTCGTATCTGTTTCCCATACACTTTGATATTCTCCCTATCTCATAACCAAAGTTGTTCGGTCTGTCGATATTGGTGATATCCTTCTTGTCCTCATTGAACAGATAACCTTTGGTAAAGGTTCTGTTGAAAGTCTTCTTCAGGTTATCTATATCCTCAGATCCTGCCTGACCGTCCAGTGCCTTGCGATACTGTGAAACAACATTTGCAACGTATGCAGGTTCCTTCATACGACCCTCAATTTTCAGGGAGTCGATACCCTTAAGCTGATCAATCTGTTCTATGGTATTCAGGTCTTTCGTTGACAGAATATAGCTTTTTCCCAGTGATTTGTCTGCACTCTTGTCTATAAGCTCATATTCCTTGCGGCATGAGCCTACACATCGTCCCCTGTTACCGCTTCTGTACCCTATAAGACCTGACATCAGACAGTTTCCGGAGTAGGAAACACAAAGTGCTCCGTGAACAAAAATTTCAATAGGAACTTTTGATAATCTTTTTATCTCTTTTACTTTTTCAATATCAACCTCCCTTGAAAGAACAACTCTCTTTGCTCCCAGCTCCTTAAAAAGAAGAGTTCCTTCCAGATCATCAATTCCCATTTGCGTAGAACAATGGGCTTCCATATCCTCAAAATTCTGAACAATATAGTCAAAAACAGCCAGATCCTGAACGATGACACCGTCCACTCCCATATCATTTAATGCATCAATCTGGCACTTCATTTCCTCAATCTCATTCTCAAAAACAATAGTGTTCATTGTAACATACACTTTAACATTTCTAAGATGAGCATATTTAACTGCCTCTTCAAGAGCTTCTCTGTCAAAATTTGCGGAATATGCTCTTGCCCCGAATTTCTGCATTCCCAGGTAAACTGCATCACATCCGTTTGCAACAGCAGCTGTCAAAGCTTCCATATTGCCTGCCGGCGCCAGTAGTTCTGTAATCATTTTTTCTTCTCCCTTGCATCAAGAATCAGGTAAACTGCAAGAACCACGATTCCGGCAATACCTGTGGATGCATCAAAAAAATTGATTTCTCGTGAAATCCAGTACTGAATAATTGTTCCCAGAAACAACAGGAAAATAACTGTTTTCAAAAGCTTTCTTAAATCCTTACTCATTATTCAAATAATTCCTTTCATGTAAAAAATCGTCCAGTATTTCTGCTGCACTTCTGACCATTTCTGCGCATGGACGTCTTCTGTAATACTCTTCACTCCGCTCTTCGGGAACAGGGTTTTCTCTCCCCTCTTTAAGACCCAGCAGATTACGGCATATTATGGATCCGTTTTCCTTTTCAAATCGTTCTGCAAGCAGCTGAACGTCTTCATACAGTCCGGTCTTGCCGGTGTTATCTTTAGGGTTGTCGTAGCCCTCCAGGGCACCGAGTACAAAGAACATTCCAGAAACGGCTCCACAGACTTCTCTCAGTCTGCCCATTCCCCCTCCAAAAGGAGAAACCATTCTGACCAGCTGTGATTCATCTATGCCGGTTTTCTCTTTTATCAGACGGGAGAAAGCAAGTACTACTGACTGTGCACAGTTATAGCCCTGAAGAAAGTACTCTTCAGCTGTATTTCTCATTGCAGTTCTCCTTTCAATTACCTATAAACTTATAGATTGAGAAAATATATCTATGATGAAAATTGTATCATAATTGCCGTTGACATTTCAATGTCAATATGCTATATTACTGTAAACTCTTTGCACTGCATATAATAACTACAGTACGAACTGAGCAGGCGATGGATTTCCATGGGGCCGGGCCACTCTTGTGGCAACAGATGAAGTATTAGCAAATTAACATCTGTGGGACAGTAAATGATGTATTGTTCCACAGGTGTATTTTTTTACCCTGATTTGGAACGAACGTGTAAGAGTAGCAATACGTATCATATATATGGAGGTATTAAAAAATGGACGTAAAAATTGCTATGAAAGTATCAAAAATCAGTATCGCCGTAAATCTTCTGTTGTCAGTATTCAAGCTGATTGCCGGCATAGTTGCACATTCAGGAGCCATGGTTTCAGATGCTGTACACTCAGCATCTGACGTATTCAGTACCATAGTTGTAATGATTGGTGTAAACATTTCATCCAAAGCATCAGACAAGGAGCATCCATACGGACACGACCGCCTCGAATGCGTGGCAGCACTGCTGCTGGCAGTCATCCTTGCATTAACCGGTTTGGGAATCGGCAAAAGCGGTTTTGATAAACTTTTTGGAAGCAGTATGGACACTCTGCCCGTGCCGGGAGTACTGGCCATGGCAGCCGCAATTGTATCAATTGCTGTTAAGGAATGGATGTACTGGTATACTAGAGGCGCTGCAAAGAAAATAAACTCAAGTGCTCTGATGGCAGATGCATGGCATCATCGTTCCGACTCCCTGTCGTCAATTGGAGCTCTTGCAGGTATCATTGCCGCAAGAATGGGCTTCCCTGCAGGTGATCCTATTGCAAGCCTGGTAATCTGCCTGTTTATTATCAAAGCTGCCTGCGACATTTTCCGCGATGCCTTAGACAAAATGGTAGATCATTCATGTCCGGACGAAATTATTGAAAAGATTAACGCACTTGTTTTGAGTCAGGAAGGCGTAGAAAAAATAGACGATCTGAAAACTCGTCTATTTGGTCCAAAGGTATATATAGATTTAGAAATAGCTGTTGATGGTACAAAGACTCTAAATGAAGCTCATGAGATTGCCCAGCGTGTTCACGATCTCATCGAAGCTGAAATGCCTGAAGTCAAGCACTGCATGGTACACGAAAACCCTGTACGGGTTGACCGCCTCACAGCTACAGACATTTCACAAATGAATCAAGAATAGGGTTTCCCTTGGTTTCACGCCATACTGCAACGACAGAAGCAGTTTCATCATCACCAATAAGCGGAATGCAGTGAATTCCTCCAAGGTCATTTATTCTCTGAGTAATATATTTTGGCATTACTGAAATTCCCTCTTCAGCGGCAACCATCATGAGAATGCTGTCAATATCGTCAGTGTGAAACACAACCTTAGGCTGAAAGCCTGCATTAATATATTTCTGCAGATACGCATCTCCCACATATGAGCCGGAAGGTGCAAGATAAAGAAGAGCTTCTTCTTTTAAATCATTTCGTGTAAGATATGTTCGGTTAACAAACGGATGAGCGTTATAAATCACAACATCTAAGGTGGACTCCTCTACAGTCTGCCATTTTAATCCCTCATAGTTGATAATCTCATCGTGGTTCCACGTGAATATTATGTCCAGGTCCTCATTTATGAGGGCCTGTGCCATTTCACTGCAATTGCATCTTCTGCATGTGATAAAAACATTGGGATGATCACGTCTGAAACTTCTCAGAATTCCCGAAAGCCTGCTGTATTCATATCCTCTAGTATATCCAAGCCTTAATGTTCCGGCGTTGCTCTCAGAAATAATCGCCATTTTTGATAAGGCTCCGTTCATTCTCTCAAGTATGGCCTTGGCATCTACAAGAAAAGCCGCACCTTCTGCAGTAACGCATACCGGTCTTTTCTTTCTGTCAAAGAGCAAAACCTGCAGGGTATCCTCAAGGCTCTGAATCTGCTGTGTAACCGCAGTCTGCGATACAAAATGACGTTTTGCCGCCTTTGTAAAGCTTCCAAGTTCAGCAACACTTACAAAATATTCAAGTTGTGTCTGATTCATTTTATCATCCCCTCGATACTACTTCTATACTATAAGTTAATCCAATTATATCATTGATATAATGAATCATCAATCAGTAAAATTTGTGCTATAATTGGCTATAACAATAAAGATATAAGCTGTGCGGTAGTAGATGAATTTTTTAAATATCTTCTTCCAATAAAATTCCAATAAAATTAGTTTGTTTTGTTTGTTCATTTACACTTCTGCCGCCTTCACTTATATTGATTTTACTTTGTACGGAGTAGCCCTCTGGATTTGATTGTCCAGAGGGCTATTGCTGTTTATGTGAGTTTTCTTTGCTGTTATTTTAATGTGTAATTATTTTAATTTGAGCTTTTCACATGGGTCGCAAAAGAGGTATAAAAGTGGACGCATACGAGATTATTGAATACATTGTCACGGTGCTGTAGAAGGTATCTGCACAGGTATCCTCTGCACAACAGCAGGTTTGCCGCTGATGATGCCGCATTAAATCAGCTCTGTTTATGCATCTGCTTATTACTGATTCTTATTTGGGCTCTTCTTGTTAATCACTGTATATGCAATAATCATCATAATATCGGTAAATATCCAGGATGCAGGATATACGAGAAGCAGTGTGATAAATGTATGACTTTTTTTAAAAACCGTAAGAAGCCACATAACTCTGAAAACTACTGAGCCTATTACAGTAATTACTGTAGGGGTCATTCCATACCCCTTTCCTCTAAGGGAGGAACCCAGTATTTCAAAAACAGAGCACATGAAATGCACTACGAGGACATATTTCATTCTGATAAATGCAAGCTTCATGATTTCTGTGTCTGATGTATATAACCCGATCCAGAAATTCTTTCCTGCGAAAAATACAGCTATCATCAGAATTACGCCGATTGCCGCTTCCATCATGCAGATCATGGTGATGCGGCCGCATCTGTCATTTTTACCTGCCGCATAGTTCTGACCGACAAAGGTAACCGTTGCCTGATTGAAAGCTGTAATCATGTAGAAGTCAAATACTTCAAAATTCAGCGCGGCTGCACTGCCTGCAATGGTTCTGCTGCCAAAGCTGTTTATTCCTCCCTGGATGCTTACGTTGGCTATGGAGAAAACCATAGACTGTACAGCTGCAGGGCCGCCTATTTTCAGAATCTTAATGAGAATAGGTCTGGAAATTGCAAGTTTTGACAACTGGAGATGAATGGATGATTCTTCTCTGCAGAGGAGCAGGACTATTATTGCTGCACTGAGTATATTGGCTACAGTTGTTGCGATGCCTACGCCTGCAACTCCAAGATGAAACACGATTACCAGGAGCAGATTCAGAAGCAGGTTCACTACACCGGTGAAAAGAAGACATATCATAGGTCTCTTTGTATCACCTATGCTTCTCAAAACAGCGGCTCCGAAGTTATACACAACAGCAAAGGGTAAACCGATAAAATATATTCTCAGATATAGTGTTGCCTGGTCGATAACGTCGTCGGGCGAGCCAATCAGCTGCAGCAGTACAGGAGCTGCTGCCATACCCACAGCCATAAGAGCTACGCCGCTGTATACGGCAAAGAGCATGGAAGTGTGAACTGCCTTGCTTATACCTTCCCCGTCCCTTCTTCCTATCATCTGTGCTATAACTATATTTGTTCCAATAGACAAACCTGATAATGCCCCGATAAACAGATTGACAAGTGGTGAATTGCCTCCTACTGCAGCAAGAGCACTGCCTCCTGCAAATTTTCCCACTACAGCTACATCTGCCGCATTAAACATCTGCTGAAGTATGCCACTTATCGCAATGGGAAGAGCAAACAGCAGAATTTTCATGGCAACAGGCCCGTTAAGCATATCAACTTTTGGTTTGGTTATTTCTTCTTTTTTTGTCTTCATTCTCAGAAGTAACTCCTTTTGATTTTTCAGCACGCATTATAGTTCTTCTATTACGTTCCTGCTACATATCCATCATACACGTAATTAATTATTTCATCAATAGTATCATCAAAGCTCGACTGAATGTTTACTCCCGTTACACTTGCACGCCGTGGGAGAAATATGTGATAAACCGCATAATTCAGCATTAAAAAATTCCAATGTTACGGCTTGTAAACATTGGAATTGTAATATTCATGGTTGCGGAGGCAGGACTTGAACCTGCGGCCTCCGGGTTATGAGCCCGACGAGCTACCAGACTGCTCCACTCCGCGATATATTGGTGCCGGAAACCGGGATCGAACCGGTACGATACTTTCGTATCACGGGATTTTAAGTCCCGGGCGTCTGCCAGTTCCGCCATTCCGGCGAACCCGCGACTTGGGAACTCACTCCCCGGTTCGCTTGATTATTATATCACAGCCTTTACACCTTGTCAACCCTTTTTGATAAAAATATTTGCCTTTTATTCCGACACCGGGCGACATATTCCGCTATTCCTCTTGACAAATGACGACGCTTCAAATATAATTTTGTTATAATATCGAATATACGAGAAGGGTGGATTTTAATATGAATAAAAAACTAATAATTCTTGATCCCGGTCACGGCGAATTCGGCAATCCGCACACCACCCGGGATGGATTTTATGAAGGAACACAGAACTACGTTCTTGCAACACATCTGCGGGATGAGCTAATTAACCGCGGCTTCGATGTCAAAGTGACGCGCGAGGCTGTCAGCGACGATCCCTCACTTGAGCAACGTGGCTCCATGGCAGGCAAAAACGGCGCCGTCATGTTTCTGTCACTGCACTCCAACGCACCAGGCTCTTCTGCCTCACCGGAGCGCTATCCCCGCATACGCGGTGCAGAAACCTTTTATTCCATTACCGACGAGGAGAGAAACTCCGTCATCGCACGCGCCCTCAACGATGCTGTGGTAGCCACAATGAACACCGAGGATCGCGGCATAAAGACCAGACGCTACCCCGATCATCCCGACTGGGATTATTACGGCGTGATCCGCGCCGCAGCACAGAGCGGTTGCCATGCGGCATTTCTCATCGAGCACGGCTTTCACACCAATCCCGAGGACTCCGCCTTTCTTCAGGACGAGCAATGTCTGACCCGGCTGGCAGCTGCCGAAGCGGACGTCATAGCCCGTATATTCGGCGCAGATGCACTGTAACTCTATACAAAAACAAATAAAATGTTGAGCGTTCGGGGCAATAAACTATTGACACGGTCGCGGTTATGAGTTATAATAAACAAGTAGCATATATTCTGGCTCTGAATAACTGGAGGTTTCGTAAGAAATGAAAAAAATATTGAGCATTTTTCTGGCGGCTGCGCTGCTTATCTGTCTGGCGTCCTGCTCCAAGCAACCCACCAACCCCGAAAATCCCGACGAGGATGATAATAACAACGGTTATTCTGTTGAGGACGGCAACGCCAGTTTCAAATATGAAATAACCACACTGAACACCATACGTATAACCGGATACTCCGGAAAATATGAACAGCACGCGATAACTGTACCCTCCGAGATCGAAGGAATAGAAGTCACCGAAATAGGTGCGCAGGCCTTCTACTATGCTAATAACATCACTTCTGTCACACTTCCCGATACAATAAACACTATCGGAGACTGGGCCTTCGCAGGTTGCTCTTATCTCACAAGCGTGAACATACCCGAAGGTGTCACTGCTATCGGCGAAGGTACCTTTTACCGTTGCATACTTATCGAGGAGCAGAAGCTGCCCTCAACACTGACATCTGTCGGCAGATTTGCTTTCTATGAGTGCGCCGCGCTGACATCGATCGACATTCCCGCCTCCGTTACCGAAATAGGTGACTCGGCCTTCTGGGGATGCACTGCGCTGACCGCCGTCAACGGCGCATCGGGACTTAAGCAGCTGGGCGGATATGTCTACAACGGCTGCACCGCACTGACCGACGTAACACTGACCGCTTCCGTCGAGAAGATCGGTTCCTACGCCTTCAACGACTGCACCGAGCTCAAGCTTAAGGTCGAGTCCGGTTCCTACGCTGAGAAATACGCAACCGAAAACGGCTATACCATTGCAAAATAAGCTGTACATTCAAGGGCTTGTTTTGTCGGTATTTGTTGAATCAATAAAACATACTAAGCTACTCATTGGTGAAATGAGTAGCTTTTTCAGTAATTGTCTTTTTTCTACCGGTTGTTACCGGAAGCCGCGCCTGTGA
>JAQYNQ010000059.1 GCA_028727785.1 Eubacteriaceae bacterium
CTCTATATCCTTACCTTCCGAGTAAGCCTTGATAATTGGCCAAAACTGACCTGCTTCTTTTCTTGTCATATCATTCTCCTTTCGGTAATAAATCATCAACATAAGCCCATTTAATTGCATATTCCCAAGCGTACCGGTATATTGTTTGGGGAGTTACATTCCACAATACTGTGCTACCACCCGATAAAAGCACTAAAATACGCCGGTGTATATTTGGAGATTCGCTTACATCATGCCACACCTGCGACAGGTCGACATATCGCTTCCTGCTCTCATCGGCAGTCAAAGCAAGTCCAACTTCAGAACATCCCGTACCGATACATATTGGAGTGACATGGATTGTTTTTGGATAATCAACCATATCACCGCTAATTGTCATTCCATTATACTTTACGGGAATAGTATATCGTTTAAGTTCCTCCTGCGTCATAACTTCCAAATTCATTCTACTTTTTCATGATTTCCTTTAAAGGCATTGAACCGAATTTCGTTTCATCTACCTTTACAAACTTTACAAAGCTGGCAATGGCGAATAGAACAAACGGATCATCCGTCTTGCCAAACAGCTTCTGCCCATCCTTTAGGTTTACCAGTATCTGGACATCCTTTATATCATTTACCGTCATAAGCCTATATTCAATCGTTGCTAATTTGTTTAATCATATCACAATCCATACTTACAGCTACTCCAAGAGCATGAACAACTGTCGTGCAAAATTCAGGACTCATCTTAATGGCAGTACCCAACGAAATGTTTAAGTTGTCCATCCTACCCTTAACTATAAAGTTGTTGTTGTCATTTTCTGTCAACAGATGTCTGGCAAATTCGAGGTGTTCTTTAATATCATTTCTGTCTGTCATAACCATGAAAACACTTCTATTATTTTCATCCTCTTCAAACCAGTTGTTTACTATATCTGATAATTCATTAATCGTCATATCTGTACCCTTTCTTTATTTTTTCAATTTCTTCTTCTGTAATTTCCCCTCGGCTCAACCATTCGTCCAATGTGTCGTCGAGGGATTCAATCTCATTTTTCTTATCGGCGTAATCCGTGCAACTCCAGGTGCAGTAAACAAAGTGCTCCTGAGCGAAGCAGTAGCCCCACTTGCACCAAAAGCACGTCTCGCAAAAGCCGATGTATTCACTGATTTTCGGCTCGATCCTTCTTGATGCTTCGCCTCGATATTCGTCGATGATCCTTATCATATCCATTGTGACATTTTTGGCATAACGCCCGTAAGTTATCATCCGAGCAATTCTCCGGCACGTGGTCCAGATGCGCAATCGTAAGTACGATATACGCATCTTTACCTGTTTTCGGATTGAAGCGGTATGTGTGGTTTTTGACCCCGCAAAACTCGCAACAATCATTTGCCCTCTTCAAAATGCGCTCCCGTATCTCCGGCCAGTTGGCAGGGTAACGGTGTTTGTTTTCCGGCTTTATTGGCATCATTCATCCTCCCGCAACATCTTTTACCTCCATTTCCTTATATTTCGAAACCAGCTTTCTTGCCTGTTCGGGTGTCTTAATCGTCTCATTTTCGATCATCGCCAGGAAACGGTTTCTTCCAAGTTCACGATAGATGGGAAGGTACCTGTTATCCACAAGGTCTGCCGGCTCACCTGGTTCTATCGCCATGTGACGACCCTCTTTTTCCGCCTCTTCCGACAATTCTAAGAGTGTCTTTCCCTCCTTGTTTACGATGGTGTAAGAGACATTTTCACCACCGATCTTTAAGTTCATACCTCCGTAATATTTGGCTATCGAGAACATGGAGTTTCTCCAGTATTCCTCTGCCATTACTATTGCTGCCATATCAAACAATCATCTAATTTCTCTTTTAATAGTAATATTCTCATAAAAATAAGCCTCGCATTTGACGAGCTTATTGCCCTTTCTCTCATGGTTCCTGAAACCTATTCTATGACCGTCCATATACAGATGCACGTTGTCAATGCTTGAAGTGATCAAATCCAACGTTGCCTTGGCATAAACCCTGTTTTCTCCTTTGATGGCTGGAAGAAATTCTTCTTCTGCAAGTTTTATCATTCCAGTTCGCATGCCGTTATACCACGCTGAAAAGAAAAATACATGGCGTAGATTGATTCTGCCCGGGTCAATTCTCAAAGCCTCTTCAACTTCTTCAAACTCTTGATATTTCAACAATGCCTCCCTGTACTTTTTCAAAGGGTATGCATACGGATTATTCCTTTTCGTTTTCATTCACCATATATGTTCATCAAAATAAACGCTACATTGAAAATTTTTTCTCGGACGATAATCTACAAAGTCGGATGAATAGAAAATCATGCGCTTGTTGCACCATGCTGCCATGTCCTTTTGCCACTGCGGTATCTGGAACGACGGCTTGACCGGATCCCTGTACGGCTGGGCGTGACAGTAAACCGCACTATCATATTCACCCTTTCGGAAATCCATCAGTCTACGACGCCAATGCCCTATACGCTGAACACAACTACAGAAATCATCGTATGTGTTGCCAGCCAGCATTGTGTATAGAAAATACTCACCGTTGTATCCATAGGAATTGATCAGTTTAATTGCCCGTTCA
>JAQYNQ010000060.1 GCA_028727785.1 Eubacteriaceae bacterium
CCGCCGCCAACATGGCCCCCAGCCAATCCCGGCGGCCTGTTTGTTTGATTTTCCCCTGCAAAAATGGCACCCTAGCCAATCCGCGCGCCATGATTGATGCTATTTCAGAGGCAAACATGGCACCTGAGCCAATCCGCGCGCCATGATTGATGCTATTTCAGAGGCAAACATGGCGCCTAGCTAATCCGCGCGCCATGATTGATTCAATTTCAGAGGCAAACATGGCACCTAGCCAATCCGCGCGCCATGTTTGATTCAATTTCAGAGGCAAACATGGCACCTGAACCGAGCCCGCGCCATGATTGATGCTATTTCAGAGGCAAAGATGGCGCCTGACCAAGCCGCGCGCCATGATTGATGCTATTTCAGAGGATAACATGGCGCGAAGAGCCAGCAAGGTACTCTTCTTGATATTCCGGGGCTGTCGCGTTAAGCAATATTAGTATACTCCGTAAGGATATACTTTGTCAGGAACATCGTTAACTCTGTCTGATGGTACGAATGCAACTGCACGAACGATTGTACCGTCACCCATGTACCAGCGAAGTGGGAATGCGCAGAATAAGAATCTCTGGTTTGTAACCTTATCAAGGTCTCCACCTAAGTTTTCGATACCCATTACATTGTTAGCCATTAGAATGTCATGGCAAGGTTCCCATTCAGGGAAATCTTCGATTGCAGGGTGTCCGAACATTTCTTCGTATTCTTCTACGATTCTTGGAACGTATGGTCCAGGACCGTGATCTGCTGCATAAGTGTAAAGAATGTGGTCGATAGCCTGCATGTCGAAACCAACACCTCTTACATGGTGATCAACGAACCATTTTGCGCCTTCAATTGAAAGACCAGGGCTGTATGCGAAGTAATCATCGTTTTCACCCCAACGTCTGTGTGTACCGGTGTTTAACAGAACCCAGTCTCCTTCTTTGATTCCACCGGGAATTTTCTTTGCTGCTTCTTCGATTTCTTCAACAGTGATTAATTCCCATTTTCCCTTAGGGATGTCCAGACAAACTGCTTCACCAAAGTAGTTCTGGATTGGTAGTTCGTGAGTGAATGGTGATTCAGGAATTACATGTGATGGAGAGTCAGCATGTGTTGAGTTGTGCATATGGAAATCATTGAATGTCTGCAGTAATCTGTAGTGCATTGGCATATGCTGTATTCTGTCGATGTGGAAGTCTCCGTTTGATGGCCATAGAGGATTTTCTCTACCAAATGGGGTTGATAAGTCGATCAGTTAAAATGTTCCATCTTTGAACATATCGAAGATGCGTCCATCATAAGGCTTCTTCCAATCATAAGTGTGTGCGAAGCACTCTTCACGTGTGTGTCTTACAGCGATTTCTGACATAATACTTTCTCCTTTTTTTAATTTTTTTCGTAAAAAGATAGTGTTTAATTATATGTATCCATTCCGGACAATCATAAAACCGGAATGAACCTAAATAAACCAGATATCATTTTGCAGCAAAGGGCACAGCTGCCCTATCCGTTGCTGTCTTCTAAATAAATATTATAGCATATATCGCGCCAAATTTAAGAAGCCTATTATTTCAACGTTTTTGCCTTTAGAACGGTTTTTTTATGTTGCCGTTTGGCAATATTGTTGCAATTAGTCAACAGGTCAGGAAACAGCACAAAATAAGCAAAAGGGCTGTTGCACTCATGCTACAGCCCCATTCAAAATCTCTTATGTATTCAATTATTTAAGAGGTGCTAATCCTAAGATTTCTCTTGCTTCTGCAGGAGTAGCAACTTCTCTTCCCAGCATCTTAGCCAGTTCAACAACCTTAGCAACCATCTGTCCATTGCTTTCTGCCAGAACACCCTTTTCCATGTATAGGTTGTCTTCAAAACCTACTCTTACGTGTCCGCCTAAGCTGATAGTTGCAGCTGCGATGTGCCATGCATTCTTTCCAAGTCCTGTAGCAGTCCAAGTTGATCCTTCAGGAATAGATTCTACCATGTATACCAGGTCTCTAATTGTTGCTGACATCTGAACACCCAGAACGAAGTCCCAGTGAATAGGCTTAGGTAAATAGCCTTTCTTGTGAGCTGTCTTCATAGCGATGTCAATCATACCCTTGTCAAATACTTCGCACTCAGGCTTGATTCCTCTTTCCTGCATAATCTTTGCAAAGTTTACGATTGTATTATCAGTATTTACGAAGATTTCGTCTCCACCGAAGTTGCAAGTTCCGCAGTCTAGAGTAGCCATTTCAGGAGTAGGAACGATTTCAGTTGACTGTAATCTTTCTAAGTCAGTCATACCAACTGCTCCACCTGTTGAAGGCTGAATGATTGCATCTGGACATTCTTTACGGATTGCGTCAACAACTTCCTGGAATCTGCCCTTATCCTGAGTTGGAGTTCCGTCGTCCCATCTTACATGAAGGTGAATAAGTGCTGCACCTGCATCGTAAGCTGATTTAGCTTCTCTAACGATTTCCTCTACAGTATAAGGAACATTAGGGTTCTGCTCTTTAGTTACCTCTGCACCACAAATGCATGCACTGATAATTAATTTGTCCATTGGTCTTCTCCTTTAAATAAATATTCAACTAAACACAATTTAATTATAGCATCAACTACTTCAGTTGTCTATGCTCTAAG
The DNA here is from genome assembly GCA_028727785.1 of Eubacteriaceae bacterium. Classification (GTDB taxonomy): domain Bacteria; phylum Bacillota; class Clostridia; order Peptostreptococcales; family Anaerovoracaceae; genus Senimuribacter. Next base: position 2,617 of record JAQYNQ010000060.1, read on the forward strand.
TTAACTCTGTAGCCATCTTCTTTAAAAATTTCAGCCATTTTATTGGCAGTAGCCACAGACCTGTGCTGACCCCCCGTGCATCCGAAGGCTATATTCAGATGATACTTTCCTTCTTCTTTGTAATGAGGCACCATTTCCTTTATCATCTCCCGAAGCTGCCTGATAAAAACCTGAGTAATATGATGTTTCATAACATACTGAGAAACCTTTTTATTGTTCCCGGTCAGCTTTTTCAGACTCGGCACATAGTACGGATTCGGAATAAACCTCATGTCAAATACCATATCAGCCTCTGTTGGAATTCCATATTTATATCCAAAAGATACAATATTAATAGCGAAGCTGCTCTCTGAGTCACCGTCATCAAAAATCCGGTCAAGTTCAGCGTTCAGGCCTGCAACTTTAAGTCTTGTTGTATCAATAATATAATCCGCATGAGAACGCAGTTCCTTAAGAGTGTTTCTCTCCTGCTGAATGGTTCCAACCGTTGTAGCACCTGTTGATAGCGGATGATTTCTTCTGGTTTCACTATATCGTTTCACAAGAGTTGCGTCAGAGGCCTCGATAAAGAGAACTTTAAAGTCGATTTTTCCGTAGTTCTCCAGTTTGTCGAGACAGTCACTGAAGTCATGAAAGAATTCTCCCCCTCTTACATCCACTACAAAAGCCGCTTTGTCTATTTTATTTCCCGGCATAAAGGCAAGTTCCACAAAATTCAGGATTAACGAAGGCGGCATATTGTCCACGCAGTAATATCCATGATCTTCAAACCAGTCAGCCGCATGAGTTTTTCCCGCACCGGAAAGACCGGTAACAATAACAACCTTCATCTTGTCCATAATCCCTATACCTCCTTGATATTTACAATTCGTTCAATGTCAAGACCTGCTTTCAGAGCCCTTTCTATACCGCCGTGAAAGCTTCCGACTCTGTCCGGAGAATGTGCATCACTGCTGATTACAAACTTTGCATCTGTTTTTGCAGCTATCTTTATTTCTTCAACGGTCAGGTGGGAATGCCAGGTACTGATTTCCATCAGAGTATCAGTATCCGCACACGCCTTTGCAATATCATGAATATCGAACCGGCCCTTGTCTCCCGGATGAGTTAATATTTTAATATCATTTTCATATAGCGCCTTAAGCGTCATATCCGTATTTTTCACCAGAAGGCTGGTTCCGCATCCCGGCAGCAGTCCGTGAGCATCCAGCCAGTTAGACACACAATAGCCGTGAGGAATACCATAGTGGTATCCTGCCAGAATAAAATCAAAACCTGCAGTTTCTTCTTCTGTAACGTCCAGATAATTCCTCACAGATACAATGTTTGCCTCAACCCCAAGGTAAATGTCAACCTGTGGGTACAATGGCTTCAGACGTTCTATTTCATCTCGCATCACCGAAAAATCCGAGCGTTTCACACCATAAGTCAGATGCCCCGGTCCATGGTCAGTAATAGCTAAGGCAGAAAGGCCCGCCTCAGCAGCGGCCTTCACATTATCTTCAATAGATCCTTTCCCGTGAGAAAAAGTTGTATGTGTATGATAATCAAATATCATACGATACTTATCATAATAATTATCCAATGATTCTTACCTCTGGTTCAAGCATTACGCCAAATTTATCATAAACTGTATTCTGAACAAGATGCATCAGCTCAATTATGTCTGTTGCAGTTGCACCTCCCACATTTATTACAAAACCGCTGTGAAGCTGAGATACCTGAGCACCTCCTACAGTCAGGCCCTTAAGTCCTGCATCCTGAACAAGCTTACCCGCAAAATATCCTTCAGGTCTTTTGAAAAAACTTCCCGCACTTGGATACTGAACCGGCTGCTTCTCATTACGTCTCTGCGTTAAATCAGCCATTGCCGCCTGAATTTCATCCATATTTCCCTTTGCGAGCCTGTATTCAACGGAAACAACAACGTCTCCTGATTCCTCCAGAACACTGTGTCTGTAACCAAAGTCCATATCAGCACACTTTACAGTTACCAGCCCGCTGCCATCCTTCTTTGCAAGAGTTACAGTCTCAACAATATCCTTCATTTCTCCGCCATAAGCCCCTGCATTCATAAAGATTGCACCGCCTACGCTTCCCGGGATTCCGCTGGCAAATTCAAAACCGGTCAGGCTTTCTCTCATTGCTGTCTTTGCAACAATAGAAAGAAGTGCGCCACCACCTGCAACAACAGTCTCCCCACACACATTTACGTCATCAAAACTTTCTCCCAGCTTTACAACTGTGCCGTGGTATCCGGAATCCTTAACAAGAGTATTGGATCCGTTCCCCAGCATAATGTATTCAGCCTTCTTTTCATTTAATTTCTTAAGAACTTCTACCAGTTCTTCGGCACTGTCCACTATTATCATTTCGTCAGCGCATCCGCCTGCTTTAAAAGAAGTGTATTTTGACATATCTACATTATATAATCTTTCCATCTATATAATTTCCTTCCTGTCTATATCATATTTGTTAAATTCCTCGTAGTTCACAGTATCCTCCGGCAGATTCCTTCTCTTAAGCTTCTTTGAAATGAATTTGCTTGAGTAGTAGTAAAGAACTGCGAATACAGGAACACCCAGTATCATTCCCACAAAACCGAAGATTCCGCCACATAAAATGATGGCAAACATTACCCAGAAGCTTGCAAGACCTGTTGTACCGCCAAGAATTTTTGGTCCCAGAATGTTTCCGTCAAAGGTCTGAAGTACAATTACAAGGATAATAAAGTACAGCGCTTTAATGGGGCTCTCCACACAAATAATAATAGTTGAAGGAACAGCACCAATAAAGGGCCCGAAGAACGGAATAAAATTAGTTACACCTATTATACTGCTTACAAGAACCGGATAAGGCAGATCAATAATAGTCATAGCCACGAAACATATTATTCCTATAATAACAGAATCTATAAGCTTTCCGTTAATAAAACCTCCAAAAGTTCTGTTGCAGAAATTTCCAAATTCAAAAATTTCGTTTGCTCTTTCTCTGGAGACAAGAGCCATTATGCACTTTCTTGTCTGACCCTTGAAAATTTCCTTACTGTTAAGGAAATATACACACACAATAATGCCTATTACAACGTTAAACATTGTTTTAACAGTGATAAAAATACCCTGGGAAATCTGTGACATATATTCCCCTATTTTCGGCATAAAATTATTTTCTGTCCAGTTAATCAGAGTTTTCCTTGCGTTGATAATAACTGAATCCAGGTAATCAGCTATTTCAGGATGCTTGGTCGATACAAGGGAATCCTCTGCCCATATGGCCAGATCAGTAAGTCGTCCGGGAACAACCTGAACCAGATTAACCACGCTGGCAATAGTTTCCGGCAGCACCAGGGCAAACAGCCCGCCTACAGCACCTATCAAAACAATGAGAGACACAACTGTAGCCACAATACGGGAGAATCTGAATGCATTTTTCTTGGATTTAAAACGATTCTTTCCAACTTTATACAGTTTTCTGACAACCAGATTATAAACGGGGCACAGTAAATAGGCCATTACAAGTCCATAAATAAAAGGTGAAATAATGCTCATAAGTCTGCTGAAAGACTCAGATAAAATCCCAATATTTATAACTGCCTCAAACAGCAGAATCAAAGCAGCTCCTGCAACAAAAATAGTCAGCCCAAGTTTTGCATAACGACTGTTAAACTTCTCTTTCAATTTAAGTTTCTCCTCAATTATCCCAAAATAGAAATACCTATCTAGATTTTATCACAGACTCTGATTCTTTACCACAGGGTTTTTCTTCAAAAAATACATCAGGCGGGAGAACCTGCTCCCGCCTGATTCGATTACATCATCTTGCATACCAGCTCGCTCAGTCTTGCCGGATCGTCTATTGACAATCCGGAGATAATCTTTGCCAGATCATATAATACTTCTGTATATTCTTTCAGTTTTGTCTCATCTGATTCAAGAGATTTCAGCTTTGCAGCCACGTCATGGGACGCGTTGATTTCAAGGACAAGATCAGCCTTAACCTTTTCTCCTAACGGCATTGCATTAAGAGTTTTTTCCATTTCAATTGAAAGATCACCTTCATTTGTAAGGCAAACCGGATAGTTTGCAAGTGTATTGGTAAATCTTACGTCATTTACCTTATCACCCAGTGTTTCTTTCATTACATCAAGAATAATCTTTGCTTCTTCATTTTCCTTCTTGATTGCTTCTTTCTCCTCTTCAGTTGAAAGGTCGAATTCAGAAGCGTTAATGTTCATGAATGTCTTTCCGTCGTACTCATTCATCATCTGAAGAGTAAATTCATCAACGTTGTCAGTCATATACAGAACTTCATATCCTTTTGCCTTTGCAGCTTCTGCCTGTGGAAGTGCCTTAATCTTGTCTGCTGTTTCACCACATGCATAGTAGATATGCTCCTGACCCTCAGGCATACGTGAAACATATTCCTTAAATGTAACATACTTTTCGTCATCAGCTGAAGAACTGTAGATAAGCAGATCCTGAAGCTTATCCTTATTCATTCCGTAACTGTTGTAAATTCCAAACTTAAGCTGAACACCAAATGTCTTAAAGAATTCCATGTATTTGTCTCTGTCGTTTTCCTGAAGCTTAATCAGCTCAGATGAGATTTTCTTTTCAATATTCTTTGCAATCAGCTTAAGCTGTCTGTCATGCTGAAGAAGTTCTCTTGAGATGTTCAGTGAAAGATCAGCACTGTCCACTACACCTGTCACAAAGTTAAAGTATTCAGGAAGCAGATCCTCGCACTTTTCCATAATCATTACACCGTTGGTATACAGTGCAAGACCTCGCTTGAAATCCTTGCTCATATAGTCATATGGGGCTCTTGAAGGTACATACATAAGTGCATCATATGTAATCTGACCCTCTACTCTTGTGTGAATATGACATACCGGATCTGTAAAATCATAGAATTTTTCTTTGTAATATGAATTATAATCCTCATCTGTCAGATCAGCCTTATTTTTCTTCCAGATCGGCACCATACTGTTAAGTGTTCTGGTTTCAATAACAGTTTCAAATTCAGGTTCTGCGTCTTCTGGTGCATCCTCAGCTTTCTCAACAGGTTTACGCATTTCAAAATCCATTTGGATAGGATACGTAATGTAATCTGAGTACTTCTTTATTAACGATGAAATATGATACTGTTCCAGATAGTCGCTGTACTTTTCTTCTTCAGTATCTTCCTTTATATGTAGAATGATATCCGTACCATGACCATCCTTTTCAGCAGATTCAATAGTATATCCGTCAGCACCTTCAGATACCCAGCTGTATGCTTCCTCCGAGCCATATTTCTTTGTAATTACTTCTACATGATCACTTACCATAAATGCAGAATAGAAGCCTACGCCGAACTGGCCGATAATATCGATGTCTTCCTTTGCTTCGTTCTCATTCTTGAAGTCAAAAGAACCGCTCTTTGCAATTGTGCCCAGGTTGTTTTCCAGCTCTTCTCGGCTCATTCCGATACCGTTATCGGAAACAGTAAGCTTTCCGGCTTCTTTATCTATAGCAATTGTAATTTTAAAATTATCTCTTGTAAGTCCTGTCTTTTGCTCGCTCAGTTCTTTATAGTACAGCTTATCAATAGCATCGCTCGCGTTTGAAATAATCTCTCTTAAAAAGATTTCCTTATGTGTGTAAATTGAGTTAATCATCATGTCCAGCAGCTTCTTGGACTCTGCCTTAAACTCCTGTTTACTCATTATTCTTCGCCTCTCTTTCAATCCTTATCCTAATGTATAATAGGCATTATACCATCTTTGTTAGCACTGTCAAGTGATGAGTGCCAATTTTTTTAAAAAATATCTTTTATCACTGAAATATGGTATAATACAAAGTATTTACGGAGGAGATACTGATATGAAAATACTTGTACTTAGTGATACACACGGCAAGCTGGACAAGGTTTACCGCGTATTTGAAAAACTAAACAGCATAGATCTTATTATTCACTGTGGAGATAACATCCGAGACGCATATACTTTGGAGGATACTCTTGGCGTTCCCGTAGCAGCGATTAAAGGCAACTGCGACGGCATGGCTTCCACAGTCAAAGGTGATTCCTATGATATTGTAGATACACCCGGGGGAAAAATCCTCTTTACACACGGACATTTGGATCGTGTTGGTTTTGATATGAGCAGGCTGCTGTACAGAGCAGAGGAGAATGACTGTGAGGCTGTATGTTTCGGCCACACTCACGTGCCGGTATGTGAGTATTATGACGGAATTCTGATGATTAATCCGGGAAGCCTGTCTCAGCCCAGAGACGGCACCAACGGTTCCTATGCCATAATTCATAGTTCTGACGACGGCATATATGCAAATGTTGTCTACTACGATACTATTTTCCCTGAAGGGAAAAAAAAGAAAGTGCAGGGAGGTTTTGTCAGAGGACTTCTTAATTACAGCGACAGATTCTAATACATAAAAAACCTCGAGGAATTATTCCCCGAGGTTTTTTAATGGAAATTATATTGCAAGTTTATGATTGCTATATATTATGCAGCTTCTCTGCTTTCTGCCTTCTTCTTTAACTGAACCTGTGGTTCTCTTGGCATCTTGAA
>JAQYNQ010000061.1 GCA_028727785.1 Eubacteriaceae bacterium
ATAATGTAAAATATTGTAATATAACCATGAGCTGACTGGCGTGGAACAGGAGACTACCAATGCCAGATAGAAAAATCGCATATGAGATTAAGGAACATTTAGGAGTTATTAATACAGGAAAATCAGGATGGAACAAAGAGCTTAATATTGTTTCATGGAATGGAAATGATGCCAAATACGACATCCGTGACTGGGATGAGCACCACGAAAAAATGAGTCGTGGAGTTACCCTGAGTACATGGGAGATGCAGAAGGTGGTAGACCTGTATTTAAAGAACAATACCGATAAGGCAGTTGCAAAAGGTCGCGAAATCGAGGAACAGCGAAGACAGAGAGTGGAAATTGCAAGAAAAGCATCCCGAAATAATGATGAGGAACAGCCTGCAGAAGAACCTGTTCAGGAAGAAAGAGAATATGAAGAATGTGCTCCTGCGGGTTTTGATGCAATGGATGAATCAACCGGGGATGATTACACCCCTTTCTGATTGAGATGAACAAAAATGGCGGCCAATTCATAATATGTACTACAGAAAATAATAGGAGGTATATATTATGTCATACTGTGAAGGCAAGCGCGTAGATGACAGTTTACTATTTTTCTTTTTGATTTTAGTACTTTTGTTCTGTATGCCGGGTATGCTTGGCTGCTGTGATGATTGTAACGATTCATGTAATTCTACATGTTGCTGATCTAACAACACAAGAGAGGCTTAATCCTCTCTTGTATTATTATCAAACAGAAATGAAATCGCCCACAATGCCGCTAGGCCTACTATGGCATAAATGATTCTGGATACGACGAAGAAATCAGGACCAAAGATGCTGTCAACCAGATTATACTTGAAGAATCCAATAAGTCCCCAGTTGATTCCTCCGATGATTAGCAGAATTAAAACCAGTTTATTCATGGAATCACTCCTTTCAGTTGATATTTTAACCATAGTGAATAAGTATTATGTATATAAATCTTTTGTCATGTTTTAAATGGAATGGAAATGTGATAGAATGACAGCAGATAGATGAAGGGGGAAACAATTTATGCGTATTCAATTGAGAACTTCTCCAAAAGGAGAGTATAAAGAAATTGATGTCAATAAAGGTACAACCATTGAAGGAATATATCGCAGCCATGAAAAAGACCTTCCTTATACTGTTCTTGCAGGACGTGTAAACAATGAGGTTGAGGAGTTAGGATATATTCTTGAAGAACCGTGCAATCTTGAACTTTTGGACATGCGGACACAGGGGATAGAACAGATTTATCAGCACAGCCTTTCACTGATATATCTGAAAGCCATAAATGACTGCGTCGGGGATGTAGAAGTGGAGATACAGAACTCTCTGAATAAAGGACTGTACACAGAAATTAAAACTGACTGCAGCCTCTCAAAAGAGCAGCTGCGGTCAATCGATAAAAGGATGAGAGAAATTATCGAAGAGGATATTCCTTTGGAAAGAGAAGAGGTATGTGATGAGGGCGGAGATGAGCCGATCATACGCACATACTACTCTATAGACGGATTCAAAAACTATTTCTTTGGCCCTATGGTTCCGTCTACCGGATATATAAAGTACTTTGAACTTATGAAGTACAGACGCGGAGTTCTACTGAGATTCCCGCATCCGTCGAAACCTGATGAGATTCCGATGTTTGTTGATGAAAAGAAAATGTATCAGGCATTTGGAGAACAGACATTATGGGACCGACTTCTTGGCGTTAATTATGTGGAGGATTTAAACAGAAAGATAGAAAACGGTGAATATAAGGAACTGATTCAGCTTTCGGAAGCGCTGCACGAGAAGAGAATCGCAGAAATCGCGGATATGATAAAGAAGGGCAAGAAAAGAATAGTTTTGATTGCGGGTCCTTCTTCGTCAGGAAAGACAACATTTGCAAGGCGTTTGTGCATTCAGCTTAAGGTAAACGGACTGGAGCCTCTATATATGGGAACAGACGACTATTTTGTTGAGCGGTGTGATACGCCTCTGGATGAATACGGAGAGCGAGACTATGAGAACCTGTCTGCAGTTGATATTAAGCTTTTCAATGAGCAGCTGAATGCTTTGCTGGCCGGAGAAACCGTTGATTTACCGGAGTTTGACTTTATTGAGGGAACCAAGAAGTTTGGCAAACGTAAAGCATCTGTCAAGCCGGGACACCCTATTGTCATAGAGGGAATTCATGGATTAAACGATCTGCTGACGCCTGACATCGACGCAAAGGAAAAGTTTAAAATATATATCAGCCCTCTGACACAGCTTAATATTGACGAACATAACCGAATCCCTACAACGGATGAGAGAATGCTTAGGAGAATGGTAAGAGACAATCTTTACAGGGGAAAGAATGCCGCTGCCACTATTGATGAATGGCCTAAGGTAAGGCGTGGTGAGGATAAGAATATATTCCCTTACAGCGGACAGTCAGATGTTCTGTTCAACTCGTACCATGTATATGAGATTGCTGTACTTAAAAAATATGCGCAGCCTCTTCTTGAAGAGATCGGACCGGACAGGATTGAGTATGCAGAAGCTAAGAGAATGCTGAATCTGTTAAGCTTTTTTGATACAATAGAGGACGATCACTTAATTGTTAATAATTCAATAATTCGAGAATTCATAGGCGGAAGTATATTTGTTGAATAGCTGTAACCGTTGAAACGTGTGGCTTTAAAGTTTTTTTGAAGCTACGCGTTATTTTTTTTATGCAATTTGATATGTGATGTTATTCATGATAAAACGAACGCCCGGATGTGTGTATATGGGTGAGAGGTTATAGCCTTTGAAAACACTCACTTCTTAGTGTGCAAAACTGTGAAAAACGTATAATTTTTTTTTAAAAAAAGTATTGCAATATTTCCTGATATGTACTATAATAACAAGGCTTGCTTAAGGCGATGAAGTAGGAAGTTGCTGAGCTATCAGGTAATTTCTACGGAGAATTGTCCCCACAAGATGGGGGCGAAGGTGTTCGCCTGTTTTAATCTGAGCGTCAAAAAAAGAAACGCACGGAGCCGTGTGCAAAGTAAGCAATTCCACCGCACACGTTGAAAAATGGGCATTTGACCGATCTACGACTTACTTTAAAAAGCAAATCGCCTAAGGTCAATTAAAGAACCCCTGTACAAGCATAGCGTAAACAGTACAAAAATTTAGGAGGAAGACATGAGCGAATTAAAGAAAATGAGAATTAAGCTTAGGGCCTATGACCACGCGTTATTAGACCAGTCGGCAGCTAAAATCGTAGAAACAGCTAAGAAAACAGGCGCAGATGTTTCCGGACCAATTCCGCTACCGACAGAAAAAGAAGTCGTTACAATCTT
>JAQYNQ010000062.1 GCA_028727785.1 Eubacteriaceae bacterium
GTGCCATGTTTGCTCTTGAAATAGCATCAAACATGGCGCGCGGATTGGGTCAGGCGCCATGTTTGGCTCTGAAATCGCATGGAACATGGCGCGCGGTTCGGTGAGGCGCCATGTTTGCTCTTGAAATGACGTCCAACATGGCGCGCGGTTCGGTGAGGTGCCATGTTTGCCCTTGAAATAGCATTAAACATGGCGCGCGGATCAGGTCAGGTGCCATGTCTGCCCTTGAAATAGCATCAAACATGGCGCGGGCTCAGGTCAGGCGCCATGTTCGCCTCTGAAATAGCATCAAACATGGCGCGCGGATTGGCTCAGGCGCCATGTTTGCCTTTGAAATAGCATCAATCATGGCGCGGGCCCGGTTCAGGCGCCATATTTACTCTTGAAATCATGTCCAACATGGCACACGCCTGAAAACGGCACGAAATAAGTAAGGGGCGCCGCCCTAGCGATTATTTTTCACTAACGCGACAGCCCCCTCTAAAATTGTTTACAGAAATAGCTTATCAGAATCTGCAGCCGTTACATCCGTTGAACTGGCAGCAGATATCTCTGTTATCTCTGCAGTGGTTTCTCTGATATTCTCTGTCTTCGCAGCAGATGTCATCATCTTGTTCCTCATCTTCTTCTCCGTGCCTATCTATATTTGCACAGCAGCATCTCTCATGAATTCTGATTGCGCGGCTGTCATCATCTCTTTCACATGGATTGCATGTTCCTGGTGCATCCTGGCATCTTGCCATATCATCACATGGAATATTGATGCTCTCGGCATCTGTTCTGAAAAGAGTAGCTCTTGTAACCTGGACATTAACAGTCGGTTCTGTAATCAGACTTCCGGTAACAGATACGTTGCATGGTCTGCCACATGTTGGTTCTGAAGTGATTACAGGGTTTAACAGAGCCGCTGTAGCACCGAATGAAAAGCTGATTATTGGTGCAATGCCGTTTGTTGTGCATGGGAGACAGATTCGAGGCGATGCGAAGGTGCTGTTGCCACTGATTGGGACAGATTCACATTCCTTCGACGTCATTACCAGTTTGAATCTTCTACATGAGCCACAACCGAAAACACTTCCTCTTAAGACAATTGTAAGCTTAGCTTTCCAGTCTGAAATTCCAGTAATCAGAAAATAACCTGCTGTAGATTTATTTCTTCTCATGCATTCACAATCTGAAATCTGAGTCATTAAAGCATTTGTGGATGCAGAAAATCTGTCGTTGAAGAACTCCAGGTCATCAACAGGAATACCATCAACAGTTACGTTGCATGGATGAAGATGTTCAGGTTTGCATAGATTGAAATCGCTGACAAATACTTCAGTGCTTTCTACTGCAAATGTCAGCTCACCTTCCAGTTCGGAAGGGCAGCTGCAGCATCGACGGCAATCTTCTGCCGGGTCAATGAATGTAAGCTGCTGATTGAAATTTTCTGATGTTGCGGTTATACATGTCAGTAAAGGACAGGAGCTGGCCTGAATGTCTGTATAGACCTTGTTTAAATATACTAGTGATTCGTTACACATTTTATTACCTCACTTTATTTTTATAGCATTTGCTATGTAGTCTGCCTGAGCAGAGAATTAAATTCGCTTGCCATAGGGTGAGGTTATATTATAATATGCCGGAACTTCCATTAAAGTGAACACTTGCCCCTTATAAAATTATCTGATACATATTGACGCAGCATGAATGGAAATGTATCATCAGTCTAGAGAAATAATACAGGGGGAGTCAAAATATGAAACTGGCAACATATATGTATAACGGAGAAGAAAAAGTAGGTGTAATAAGTTCAGATATGAAGTCTGTAACAGACATTTCACAGTTGGGACTGACATATGCTTCTATGGAGGAGCTGATTAGAAACATAACCGATGAAGAGATGGTTCTGATAAAGGAAAAACTTCCGACAGCTGAAATAACGGACCTGGCAGATGTTGAACTGATGGCACCTATTCCAAGACCGAAGAGGGATATTGTATGTCTTGGAATCAACTATGACGAACATGCAAAGGAAAGCTCCGGATTTACAAATATTCAATATAAGGGAACGCCTGCTCAGGCCGTATATTTCTCAAAACGCGTAATTAATGCACCCGGTCCCTTTGACTTCATAGACGGACATTCAGATATTGTGGCTGATCTTGATTACGAAGTTGAGCTTGCTGTTATTCTAAAGAAAGAAGCAAAGGATGTGAAAAAAGAAGATGCCGAAGACTACATATTCGGCTATACCATTATCAATGATATCAGTGCAAGAACATTACAGTCTCAGCATAAACAGTGGTTCAGGGGAAAAAGTCTGGATGACTTTGCACCTATGGGTCCCTGGATTGTTACAGCTGATGAAATCCCTTTTCCGCCGGAGCTGAACCTGAGCTGCAGGGTAAATGGAGAGCTGCGTCAAAACAGTAACACCAGAAAAATGATTTTTGATATTGGTTATATTCTTCAGGAATTCTCAGCCGGACTGACCTTAGATGCATGCACTATTATAGCGACGGGAACACCTTCAGGTGTGGCTATGGGTATGGAAAGTCCTGTTTACCTGAAGGAAGGTGATGTGGTAGAGTGCGAGATAGAAAACATCGGCATTATTAGAAATACAATTGTTTGTGGAAAGTAATCCATTAAAAGATATGACACTTTATAGCCCTTAAGGCATCCAGCCTTAAGGGTATTTTTGTGTCAGACGATAGTGAATTTGTGACGATGTATGCTCGCAACCCGCATATAACAAGGCTTGCAGACGCCCTGAGACGCTCTCTGAGGGAGCAAATCCCAGAACGGAGCTATAATTCCCAAAAAAATACTTAATTGTGGGGAAAAAATATTGTAAAGTGGAGCAAAGTGGTGTAGAATGGAGATGGTAAATTACGAGGGCTAGCTGTATCTATATTTATTTATGAAAGGACAGGCATTCACCATGTTCATGGGGACTTATTACAATTCAATAGACGCCAAGAACAGAATGATAGTGCCTTCCAAGCATAGAGAACAGTTAGGCGGCAGATGTGTTTTGACCGTAGGTATGGATACTTGCTTGTATATTTATCCTATGTCAGAGTGGGAAAAACAGGTGGAAAAGATGTCGCAGCTTCCTGAAACAGACCAAAACGTTAGAAAGTTCATAAGAAACAGTTTCGCAAGTGCAGTGGAATGCGAATTTGACAAGCAGGGTCGAATCGTCATTCCAGCGGAACTGAAGAAAAGAGCCCATATAGACAAGGAACTTGTGACTATGGGTGCCATGAGAAAAATCGAAGTCTGGAGCAAAGAAGTCTGGGAAGATCCGGACAACGATAATCAGATGGATTCTAACGAATACATTGAAACGCTTACAAAATATAATTTTTAGAGACAATTAAGAGGGATAAATGGAATTTAAACATACTTCCGTACTGCTTAATGAGTGCATCGAAAATTTGAATATTAAGCCGGATGGCATTTATGTAGATGGCACGTTAGGTGGAGGAGGCCATTCCTCTGTAATATGTGAACATCTGTCTGAAAAGGGTACTCTGATTGGAATAGACAGAGACAGTGATGCATTGAATGCAGCTACTTTGCGATTAGAGAAGTATAACTGTAACAAGATATTTGTGCAGAGTAATTATTCAGACATAAAGAATGTACTGAAAGAACTGGAAATTGACGGTGTAGACGGAGCACTTCTGGATCTTGGTGTATCTTCTTTCCAGCTGGACAATGCAGAAAGAGGATTTTCATATATGAATGATGCTCCTCTAGATATGCGCATGAGCCAGGATGATGATTTTACAGCATATGACGTTGTGAACAGATATGATGAAAAAGAACTGGCACGTATTATATCCGGATACGGCGAAGAAAAATGGGCAAAGAGAATTGCCTCATTCATAGTAAACAAGAGAAAAGAAAAGCCTATAGAAAGTACCTTTGAGCTTGTGGATGTTATTAAAGCTGCAATTCCTGCAAAGGCCAGAAGAGACGGCCCGCATCCGGCAAAGAGAACTTTCCAGGCAATAAGAATTGAAGTTAATGATGAACTGGGACAGCTGGAAAAAGCGGTTGATGACTTCTGCGATGTTCTGAATCCTCATGGAAGATTGTGCATAATATCATTCCATTCACTTGAGGACAGAATTGTAAAGGATATTATCGCGAAGAGAAATAACCCTTGTACCTGTCCGAAGGAATTCCCGGTATGTATATGCGGGAAGGTAGCTGATATGGAGAAAATCTCCAGAAAACCCATACTTCCAAGTGAAGATGAACTGGAAGCGAACCCTAGAGCTCGAAGCGCAAAGCTGAGAGTGGCAGAGAAGATTTAAAGGCAGAATTAGAGGAACGGTATAGAAGATGAGAGCACAGGGAAATAAGAGGATACTGTTAGGATTAGTAGTCGTAGGAATAATCAGCATCTTTATTGTTGTACTGTCAGCATACAGTGCAGAACTTAAAATGGAAAATAATAAACTTGCAAGCGCAAATGAAGCACTGCAGGGTGAAATCGACACTCTTAACGTAAAGATAAAGAGTGCCAATAATGTTGAACATATTGAGTATATTGCTACTACCAAGTTAGGAATGGTTTATCCGTCAAAGGATGAATGCATTTATGTTTCAGATGCCGCAGCACCAAAGGAAAACTTTGCTATGGTAATCAGAGAAAAGGCATATAACTAAGGTGAGAGAAATAAAATAGTTCAGTAAGCTAAATTGCATAATATAAGCCAGACAATTTCATATAAAGAAGGTCTGGCTTGTTTTGATATAAAAGGGATTGCAAGATTAAGAGGAATAGATTAATGGGAAAAATTTCAGGAAAGAACAAAAAAAGAATATTAATGACCTATGCAATAGTAAGCGTACTTATTATCGCTTTGTCCCTTAAAGTGGCCTGGATTCAGATAGTAAAGGCAGAGGAATACACTGAAAAAGCTGTCGAACAGCAGACAAGCGATATTCCTATAGAAGCAAAGAGAGGAACAATTACTGACAGAAACGGGAAAGAGCTTGCCAGCAGTGCGACCTGCTATTCGGTCTGGGTATGGCCTGCATACATAAAGGACCACTATACTACCGACGCTAAACTTGACGAGGTTGCCAGCCAGCTTGCTGTTGCTCTTGATAAAAAAAGTAAAGAGATAAAGAAAGAACTTACCGCAGATCAGGCGCTGGTTAGAATAGCAAAAGGTCTGGAAAAAGAAGAAGCAGAAAAAATAAGAAAACTGGATATATATGGGCTTGAAATAGCCGAAAATACCAAGAGGTACTATCCACTTGGAAATTTTGCATCACAACTTTTGGGAAGTGTCAATGACGATGGGGTCGGTCGTACAGGAGTCGAAAGCATGTACGATGAATACCTTTCAGGAGTAGCAGGAAGATGGATTAAGAATACTGATATACAGGGTAACGATCTGTCTTATGGACAGGAAGAATACTATCAGGCTGAAGATGGTCTTAATGTTGTTCTGACAATAGACGAAATACTGCAGCATTATGCAGAGAATGCTATTGCAAAGGGAATGAAATCTACAAAGGCGAAAAGAATTATGTGCCTTGTACTTGACGTAAAGACAGGTGATGTTCTGGCCATGGCAACCAATCCGGGTTTTGACCCTAACAATGCAACGGAACCTGACAGTAAAAGTGAGAAAAAGGAATATGATAAAATGAGCGACAAGGAACAGTCTGAATATCTTAGCAGAATGTGGAGAAATCCTGTCGTAAGTGATGTCTATGAGCCGGGATCAACCTGGAAGCTCATTACAACCTCTGCAGCACTTGAAAGCGGTGCTGCCACAATGAATTCCTCTTTCTACTGTGATGGTTCGTATCATGTTCCGGGAACCAATATAACTCTTCACTGTCTGGGAAACCACGGCTCACAGTCACTTAAAGAGGCAGTGGGCAACTCCTGCAACCCTGCCCAGATGAAAATGGGTATGGCAATGGGAAAGAGTACCTACGAAGACTTCCTGAACATGTTTGGAATAACACAGAAGACAGGGATTGATCTTGAAGCAGAATCTACTGCTATCATTCAGAAAAACATAGGGCCTGTTGAGCTTTGCACTATGTCATATGGTCAGGGTATTGCAGTCACTCCTATCCAGCTGGCATCTGCAGTAGCCGCAATAGGTAATGACGGTGTTCTTATGCAGCCAAGAGTAGTAAAGAAACTTACAAATTCTGACGGAGAAACAGTTAAGAACTTTGAAACTCAGGCAGTAAGAAAAGTGCTGTCCAGCAAGACTGCAAACGAAATGAAGAAAATCATGGAATACGTAGTTTCCGAAGGTGGTGGCAGTGGAGCACAGATTGCGGGATACAGAATAGGGGGAAAAACAGGTACTGCGGATAAGGCAGAAGACGGTCAGTACAGAGGTAATACCTATTCGTCTTTTATCGGTATGGCACCTATGGATGACCCTAAGTTTGTATGCCTGGTAGTTGTAGATAGTCCTCAGGGTGTAAGATACGGTGGTCTGATTGCAGCTCCAATTGCAAAAGACTTTATGGAGAATGCGCTGCCATATCTGAATATTTCACCATCGTATACAAAATCAGAAAGTAAGAAAATGTCATCCCAATATTCATATGTGCCGAATGTTACAGGAAAGAAAGTCAGCAAGGCCATAGAAATACTGGAAGAATGTGATTTAAAATACGAAATTGTTCCTAAACGTACAGATGATGAAGAATTTACTGTAGTAGATCAGTACCCTAAGAAAGGGAAAAAGATTAATAAAAAAGGTACGGTATATCTTTACAGAGAGTAGGTTCAGGAGGTATGAATGAAGCTTTCTAAGGTTCTTCAGCACACCCGATACGAGTTGATAAAAGGTACTTTAGAAGAAGAAATTACAGGTATTACCTGCAATACAGAAAAAATCAGAGGTGGAGAACTCTTTGTATGTCTGAAGGGTGAGTGCATCGACGGACACTGCCTGGTGAGAGAAGCTGCCGAAAAAGGTGCAAAGGCAATCGCAGTAACCAGGAGGACAGCCTGTCCCTTTGAAGGTTTTGATCCTGAAAATATTTCAGTTGTCTACTTAGAGGGCGAGAGGCAGGCGATATCTGAACTGGCAAAGGGATATTACGGGAAACCATATGATGAAATGATAACCATAGGTATTACCGGCACTAAGGGAAAGACATCCACATCATTTATGATAAAGAATATTCTGGAAAAGGCCGGAATAAAAACAGGTCTGATCGGTACCGTTCACATTGATACCGGACGCACTGACGGCAAAGTTTATGAGAGTAGTCTGACAACACCTGAAGCAATAGATATTTATGAGTATTTCAGCGAGATGACACATAATCATTGCCGGGCAGTGGTTATGGAAGTATCATCACAGGCCATCAAGCTTGAACGAGTTTACGGTATTCCTTTTGACTATGCCATATTTACCAATATATCAAGTGATCACATAGGTCCGAGAGAACACAGGGACTTTGGAGAGTATCTGAACTGTAAAAGCAGGCTTTTTCGGCAGTGCAGAGAAGGCATATTTAATGGAGACGATCCAGAGGCAGAGAAAATAATCGGTCAAAGCAATTGCAGGATTACAACCTTTGGATTCAATGAAAACAACACAGAAAGAATCATAAAATACAGTTCAGTAAAGAGGGCAGGTGTTTTAGGAACAGAATTCAACGGATTCTTCGTTCCAATGCCAGGTAAATTTACCGCATATAATGCAATGGCGGCAGCAGCAGTCTGCAGGAAAATAGGGCGTACCGATGAAGAGATAGAATCAGGATTAAAAAGTGTAACAGTTCCCGGAAGGCAGGAATGCTTTACCGTTACGGGAAAGGAAACTATTGTTATAGATTATGCACACAACGGAATGTCTTTGAAAGCTTTGATAGAGGCAATGAAAGTATATGAGCCGAAAAGAATTACCGTGGTGTTTGGCTGTGGCGGTGAAAGAGACCGCAACAGGCGTTTTGAAATGGGTAAAGCGGCAAGAGCTGCTGATAAAGTAATAATTACCAATGATAATCCAAGAAATGAATATCCTGAAAGCATTTTTAGTGATATAATAAAGTGTTTAGATAACACTGAGTACACAGTAATTGCTGACCGCCGCATGGCTATCAGCCAGGCAGTAACAGACTGCATTCCGGGTGAAATAGCAATTATTGCCGGAAAGGGACACGAAAACTATCAGATTATAGGCGATAAAAGGGTACATTTAAGTGACAGAGAAGAAGTCCTTAAGTGTATAGAAAAGGTGAAGTATGAGAAAGTTTACATTTAAAGAAATCGAGAAAGTAACAGGGGGCAGACAGATTGCAGGAAGCCCTGATGCAACAATAGACTTTGTAAGTTTTGACTCCAGAGAGGTTGAAAAAGGTCAGCTTTTCGTACCGGTTGTAGGTGAGGTGCACGATGCGCACAAGTTCATCCCGGGTGCTGCGGAAAGAGGCTGCGACTGCTTTCTGGTATCCAGAGCTGAAGCCATTGAAGGCCTGGACTGTAACGCAATTCTGGTAGATGACACTACAAAGGCTATTTTAAGAATGGCAAAGGACTACCTTGATTCACTGAATCTGAAAAAGGTTGCAGTTACAGGAAGTATTGGAAAAACCAGTACCAGAGATATGATGTATGCGATTCTGAAGGAAAAGTATAATACAGGATGTTCACAGAAGAACTATAATACAAGCGTTGGTATTGCAATGACGATCTTCTCCTTCGATGAATCTATGGAGGCTGCTGTTCTGGAAACAGGAATGGACAGAATGGGAGAAATCGATGAGCTGGTGCAGATTATTGAACCGGACGTTGGTATTATCACTTTTGTAGGCACATCACATATAGAACATCTTGGAAGCAGAGAAAACATTTTTAAGGCAAAGATGGAAATTGCCAACTACTTTGGAAAAAATAACACCCTTGTAATTAACGGGGATAATGATATGCTTTCAACCCTTGAGAATGACAGGGAATATGCTGTTATCAAAGCCGGCTCATGCGATGATGCTCAGTTCCGAGTGTCAGATGTTGAAGATTTCGGTGAATATGGAATCGCATATACTCTGACAACAGATAACAAGTCCTACAGCATCAGGCTTAATGTTCCCGGGGCACATAATGCGGTTAATTCAGCCCTTGCTGTTGCAGCTGCATCATGCATGGGAGTATCTGTTGAAGAGGCAGTTAAGGGACTGCACAAAATCCAGCTTACAGGCAGAAGGCTGAAAATCAGAGAAAAAGGTGGAATAAAGATTATTGATGACACATATAATGCATCCCCTGAATCTATGATGTCCGCTCTGACAACGCTGGTTAACACAAAGGGCGACAGAAAAGTGGCAATTCTCGGCGGAATCAACGAGCTGGGACAAATGAGCTACGAAGGTCATCACAGTGTCGGCGTCTTTGCGGCAGGTCAGCCCATTGACTTCTTATATACAATATCAGAACCGGCAGAAGCCATCTCAAAAGGTTTTGTTGATGCCGGCGGAGACCCTGAAAAGGTTCAGCACTTTGACACAAAGGCAGACTTTTTCATGGAAATGGACGGACGTTTTGAAGACGGAGATGTGATTCTTATTAAGGCATCAAGAGGAAGAGAGTTAGAAGAGGTTGTAGAAAAGATTTTGGAAGATTAGGAGAAAGAAATGCAGACATACCAGTTATTATTAATTGTTGCTTTAGCTACTGTTGCAGGTGGAATTTTGACTGCTGTTGAAATTCCACTTCTTAAAAGACACCAGTTCAGACAGTTCATCAGAGAAGAGGGACCGCAGTCTCACCAGTCAAAGGCCGGAACACCGACTATGGGAGGTCTTGCAATCTGTGCGGCCCTTGTGATTATGTCACTGATCTGCGGTGGTTTGAACACAGACATTATTGTCATGCTGATTGTAACTCTTGCGTTTGCTGCAATGGGTTTCCTGGATGACTATATCAAGGTTGCAAAGAAGCATAACCTTGGTCTTACAGCGATTCAGAAAATTATTATTCAGTTGCTGATTTCAGGAGGATTGGCAGTTTATATGGCTGTATTTTCTGATTACGGCACTGATGTATGGATTCCGTTCATCGACAAATACATTGATTTCGGATGGCTGTATGTGCCTTTCGTTGTATTTGTAATGGTTGCAATGACTAATGCAGTAAACCTTACTGACGGATTAGACGGACTGTCATCAGGAGTAACAGCTATCGTAGCTATCTTCTTTGCAATATGCGGAATGAGATTTGGACATACATCCCCAACTGTTTTCAGCTGCGTACTGTGCGGTGTATGCCTTGGATTCCTGGCATTTAACAGACATCCGGCAAAACTGTTTATGGGGGATACAGGCTCCATGGCTTTAGGTGCGGCTGTGGCATCAGCAGCAATTATTATGAAGGTAGAGTTTCTTCTTCCAATTGCAGGATTGATTTATGTTATGGAGGCTTTATCTGTAATCATTCAGGTGGGAGTGTACAAGAGAACTAAGAAGAGAGTGTTCAAGATGGCACCTATTCATCACCACTTTGAAATGTGTGGAATGAAGGAAACACAGGTTGTAGCAATGTTCTGGGCAATTGCAGTTGTAAGCTGCGCGATTGCATACGGAATAATGTGCATATAATTATATATTTAAATTGAAAAGGTAAAAAAATGGAACAGATGGGTTTTGAGGTAAAAGATAAGAAAATACTTGTTGTAGGTCTGGGAAGATCAGGAATTGCTGCCTGCTATGCGCTTGCCGACAAAGGGGCAAAGATTTATGTGCAGGATTCAAAAAAAGAAAGCGATATTGAACCGGAACTTCTGAAATTCCTTAAGAATGCAGGCGCTGAGTGCTATTTCGGCAGAGAACCGGAAACTGCGGGCCTGGATGCTGTTGTTCTGAGCCCGGGCGTTAACCCTGAACTTGGCTTTGTCCGCAAGGCGGCAGATGAAGGGGCTGAGATTATCGGTGAACTTGAGCTTGCGTACAGATTGGGTAAAGGCCAGTATGTAGGAATAACCGGAACTAACGGAAAAACAACAACTACGACTCTTGTCGGACAGATTTTCAAGGCATCAGGGAGAAAATCTCATACTGTAGGAAACATTGGTGTTGCCGTGATTTCTGCATCGGTAAATGCTGATGAGGATACATGGCTGGTTACTGAAACAAGCAGCTTTCAGCTGGAAACAACAAAATACTTCAGACCGAGAGTCTCTGCTGTGTTAAATCTGACACCGGATCATTTGGACCGTCATCATACAATGGAAAACTATGGTGCAGCTAAGGCCAAAATATTTGCCCGGCAGACTGAAGAAGATTATGCAGTGATGAACCTGGATGACGATGCATCCTACAGGCTTATTTCCCATGGGTGCAGGGCAAAAGTAGTTCCCTTCAGCAGAAAAAAAGAGCTGGATTTCGGAGCTTACGTAAATAACGGAGAAATTGTAATAAGTGACCTTGTGACAGGAGAGCCTGTAAAAATCTGCAGGGTCGATGAAATAAAGATTCTTGGGACTCATAATCTGGAAAATGTTCTCGCAGCAGCGGCAATCTGCTTCTGTGCGGGAATAGATGCCCGGGTTATCGGGGATACAATCAGAAACTTCGGCGGCGTAGAACACAGAATAGAGTTCTGCAGAGAGCTGAACGGAGTAAAATATTATAACGACTCAAAGGGCACTAATGTTGATGCGGCTGTGACAGCAATAAAAGCTCTTGAAAAAAACATTATCCTTATTGCCGGAGGTGACGGCAAGGGTCAGGATTTTGACCCGTTTCTGGGAGAATTCAGGGGAAGAATCAAGCACCTGATTCTTATAGGCCGTGACGGCAGACTTATTGCAGAGGCAGCAGACCGAGCCGGTTTCAGCAATTACTCATACGGTTCTGATATGGAAGAATGCGTGATCAAAGCCCATTCAATGGCAGAACCGGGTGACAGTGTAATTCTTTCACCGGCATGTGCAAGCTGGGATATGTACAAAAATTATGAAATTAGAGGAAATCACTTTAAAGAGTGTGTAAATAATCTGAAATAAACTATACTTTTGACGGGAAATAGAGAATGAGGCAGGACAGAATCAGAAATGAAAAACTGAATAAGAGTAAAACGGGGGGATACAGCGACTTTGCCATTGTAATTCTTGTTACAATTCTTGTAATATTCGGAATTGTAATGGTTTTTAGCGCAAGCTACTATAAATCAATAAATGATACAGGCTCACCCTTCAGTTTTCTGACCAGACAGGCAATTTATGCTGCCATAGGTTTCTTCATAATGGCATTCTGCTCCAGATTTAACTACAAATACTGGAAGATGCTGTCACTGTTTATTCTGACAGCGAGTATTATTCTGCTTCTGGCAGTATTCGTCATAGGTGAAACAGACAGCGGTGCAACCAGGCTTATCAGACTGGGACCTATTTCTGTTATGCCGGGAGAAGTGGCCAAAATTGCGGTAATTATCTTTGTAGCGGCATATCTTTCGACAGATTCCAAGCTGATTCTGTCATTTAAAAGTGGAGTTCTTCCAATGCTTGTGCTTATGGTTGTTTTCGGCGGGCTTATTATCATGCAGCCTAATCTGTCTACAGCCATTACAGTATGCGGAATCATAGCAGGAATGATGTTTATTGCAGGACTTCAGTGGCGTTACGTAATAGGAGCCGGACTTGCAGGAAGCGCTGCAGTTGGATTTCTGATAATGTTTGGAGATAAAGTAGGTGGTGCACACTGGAAAAAGAGAATAATAAGCTTTACAGACCCTTTCGCCGATGCACTGGGTGAAGGTTTTCAGGTCGTTCAGTCTCTGCTGGCGCTGGGCTCAGGGGGTCTGTTCGGACTTGGACTGGGAAAGAGCATTCAGAAGAATCTGTACCTTCCCGAACCGCAGAACGACTTCATCCTTGCAATAATAGGAGAAGAACTGGGCCTTGTGGGAATCATGGCACTGCTCATAGTTTATCTGCTTCTTATCTGGAGATGCTTCCACGTTTGTCTCAATGCACCTGACAGATTCAGCATGCTTTTGTGCGGAGGTATTACTGTGATGCTTGCACTTCAGGTGATTCTGAACGTGGCGGTTGTAACATCTTCTATGCCGCCTACAGGAATAGCACTTCCATTTATAAGCTATGGAGGAAATTCACTCTGGATTTTCATGGCTTCCATGGGTATGGTGCTTAATGTATCCAGAAGTTCACGAAAGTAAAGGGGAGTTATAATATATGAGCCGATAAGGAGGGCTGATTATGAGAGTAGTTGTAACAGGCGGAGGCACAGGTGGCCACATTTATCCTGCTATTGCTATTGCAGACAAAATTAGAGAAAGAGAACCTGACTCAGAGGTTTTATATATAGGAAATTACGGCTGTATCGAGGAGGACATTGTCCCAAAGGCGGGCTATGAGCTGAAGCTTGTTGCGGCCAGCAGCATAGACAGAAGAAGCATAAGAAAACTGATACGTTCGGGCAGGGAAATACTTCAGGGCATCTCTCAGTCAAAGAAAATCATGAAGGAGTTTAAGCCCGATGTTGTAATCGGCACAGGAGGTTTTGTCTGTGTTCCTGTCGTAATTGCAGGCCACAGCTTCGGTGCAAAATGCTATCTTCACGAACAGAATGCATTTGCCGGCTCTGCCAATAAAATGCTGGAAAGCCGGGTGCAGCGCATCTTTCTGGGATTCAGAGATGCAGCCCGATATTTTAAGGATCAGAACAAACTGATGTATGTTGGAAATCCTGTCAGAAAGGCATTCTACGATGCTGACAGAACTCTTGCAAGAAAGAGACTTGGAATTCCCGAAGACGACTTTGTGATTTTTCTTTTCGGCGGAAGCCAGGGCTCAGAAATTCTCAACGAAATAGGAATTGAGATTCTGAATACAGTTAACAGCCATGAGGGCATGTCATTTATCTTCGGGACAGGAAAAAGACATTGCTCATATGTAAAATATGCTGCGGAGTCGAAAGGAATTCACATTGGAAACAATGTGATGATTAAGGATTACATCGACAACATGCCTGATTATCTGGCAGCTTCGGATCTTATAATAAGCAGATCGGGAGCTTTGTCTGTTGCCGAAACAACTGTATGCGGAAAGGCGTCAATTATGGTTCCTTTTGCTGAAGCAGCAGGGAATCATCAGTACTACAATGCAAAAGCGGTTGCTGATAACGGAGGATGCTATCTGATTGAAGAGAAGGATCTGGACAAAGAGGATGTAATAAGAAAAGTTCTGAAACTGTACAACGACAGGGAACTCCTTGCCGGGATGAGCAAAGCCGCTTACGAATGTGCACCGGTTAATACCTGTGACTTGATTTATTCGGAGATAAAGAAAAATGAGCGATAATCTGAACTATATGGAAGAATACGAAGACATAGAGTTTAACCATGTCAATCGCCAAAAAAAGACACGAAAGAAGAAAAACTATTTTCTAAGATTTATGATTTTTCTGGCAGTTCTGGTGGGAATCTTTGTCTTTCTCAATTCTAGCCTGTTTGATGTTAATAATATTGAAGTTGAAGGTAACCGGTATTACTCTGATTCTCAGGTAATAAATATGTCAGGTGAGGTTAAGGGCGGTAATCTGTTCTGGGGTGTAGGCTCAGGAAATATCAAAAGCAGTCTGAAAGAAGATCCTTACTTTACTTCTGTTAAAGTAAAGCGCAAGCTCCCTGACACTGTTATTATTCAAGTTGAAGAGAGAATTCAGATAGCTGCGGTTTCTTACGGGGACCGATATATTGTTGTGGACTCAGAGGGAACTATACTTCGCAAGAGTAATGTTGATCCTAAAGTAACCGTAATTACCGGTCTTACTATCAACAAGATGGACGAAGGAGAGCCATTAGGAGTCGAAGAGAAGAATACTCTCAGCAGTACTTTGAATATGCTTTCTGTAATGCTGAAAGGCGACATCTATTTTAAGAAGGTCGATGTTTCTCGTGTCATATACAAGGCATACATATATGATACTCTTGTAGTTAAGGGAACATCTAAGCAGATGGTGAAAACCATCGAGTCCGGAGAACTTCAGAAAGTAGTTAACACGTTCATAAAAAATAAAATGAAAAGAGGCACACTGAACCTGGGTGATAATGGCTATATGTCTTTTTCTCCAACGTTCTAATGGCTTGCAATAGCATTTTTTTTATGATAAAATATATTAAATTATGGGATGCAAGGAGGCATTTGTAATATGTTGCAATTTGAGACAGGAACAGACAAGCCTGCAGTGATAAAAGTAATCGGTGTCGGCGGCGGCGGATGTAACGCTGTGAATCGCATGATGGACGCAGGATTGCAGGGTGTACAGTTTATCGCTGTGAATACAGACAAGCAGGCATTAAATAGATGCAAAGCTGAAACTAAAATTCAGATAGGAGAAAAATTAACAAGAGGACTTGGTGCAGGCGGAAATCCTGAAATCGGTCAGAGATCTGCCGAGGAAACCCTGGATGAAATTCAGAATCTGCTAGAAGGTGCTGATATGGCCTTCATTACAGCAGGTATGGGCGGTGGTACCGGAACAGGAGCAGCTCCTATTATTGCCAAAGCATCAAAGGATATGGGAATACTTACTGTAGGTGTTGTTACCAAACCTTTTGCATTTGAGGGTAAAAAGAGAAGAACTCAGGCAGAATTGGGTCTGAACTTTCTGAAGAAATATGTAGACTCACTTGTAGTTGTTCCTAATGACAAGTTACTGGAAACTTGTGATAAGAACACCACAATGATTGAAGCATTCAATATGGCTGACGATGTTCTTCGTCAGGGTGTTCAGGGTATTTCAGACCTGATTTCCGAATTTGCTCTTATCAACGTGGACTTTGCTGACGTTAAGTCTGTAATGACTGACAGAGGCATCGCACATATGGGAACAGGACGCGGAACCGGCGAAAACAGAGCTAAGGACGCTGTTACATCAGCAATTGAAAGTCCGCTTCTGGAGACAACAATTGCGGGTGCAAGAGCTATTCTGCTTTACGTATCCGGCGGTTACGATTTAGGAATGCTTGAAGTAAATGAAATAGCAAGCATGGTTGAGGAAAAAGCTGATGAAAATGCTATTCTGATTTTCGGAGCAGCAGTAAGCGAGGACATGAACGACGAGGTTGCTATTACTGTAATAGCAACAGGCTTTGGCGAAGGTCTGGATGAGGATCCCATCGGAGTTCTGAAGACATCGCCTGCCAAGGCTCCTAAAAAGGAACCGGCTGAGGTCGTTACCGAAAACGGCCTTGTAGGCAGAAGCGTTACATTGAATGACATATTTGAAGAAACTAAGGGAGAAAAGGAAGAGGATTACAGATTTGGAGATATTCCTACTTTTCTTACAAAATAACTGAACGCAGCTTATCTAAAAGCCGGTACGAAACGACCGGCTTTTTCGTAGTTTTTCAAGACAGATAATAATCAGGAGAAAACAGCAGTATTATGAGAGAGATTCGCTCTAAAGACAACAGAATATTCAAAGAGACTTTGAAGCTTTCTCAGAAAAAATACCGTGACAGAGAAGGTCTCTACATTGTGGAAGGCGAGAATCTTGTCGGAGAAGCTATGGAATACGGTTTGGTGAAGAGTATTTTCGTCAGTGAGGACAAGGCTGACTTTTACAGGGACAGGGGCCTGCTGAAGGAGGCCCGGGGGGACACATACCTTGTTGAACCCAAGCTGTTTGACAGACTGGCTCAGACTGAAACAAGTCAGGGAATTCTGGCAGTTGTGTCAAAGTCTCTGTATGATCCGGAAACACTGGTGAAAAATGAAAAGGGAAACAGCAACTATGTTGTTTTAGATAGACTGCAAGATCCGGGCAACATCGGCACAATTATCAGAACTGCTGAGGGTGCAGGTTACTCGGGTGTTATGGTCCTGAAGGGAACTGCTGACGTCTTCTCACCGAAGACTGTAAGGGCAGCAGCAGGTTCAGTCTTTAGGAACCCTATTATTCAGGTCGAGGATAATAGGGAGTTAAGAAAACTTTGTGACCGGCTCGGGCTGAAACTGGTGGTTACAGGTTTTGATACCGACAAATTTTACTTTGACGAAGATATTTCACAGAATACGGCACTCGTAATAGGTAACGAAGGCAATGGAGTTTCCGGGGAACTTATGGAAATGTCAGATGTCAGGATTAAGATTCCGATGATGGGCAATCTGGAATCATTAAATGCCAGCGTTGCAGCTGCCATACTTATGTATGAGACTCAGCGCAGAGGCAGATAACACAGAAAAAATTTATTTATTGTGAGGTTAACAAACATGCAAGAAAAACTAAATGCGGTGCTGCAGGAAGCCAGAGAGAAGCTTGCTCAGGCTACATCAGCTGCAGATACAGAAGAAATCAGAGTAAAAGTTCTGGGAAAGAAGGGTCAGCTTACTGAAATTCTTCGTTCTATGGGTAAGCTTTCTCCTGAAGAAAAGAAAGCCATGGGTATGGCTGCGAACAAGGCAAAGGCTGAGTTTGAGGAACTGCTTTCAAAGAAGGTGGCAGAAATCAAAGAAGCAGCAAGAGAAGCAAAGTTCAGGGCTGAAAAAATCGACGTTACTGAACCTGCAAAGGAAGTTACATATGGGGTAAAGCATCCTGTAACTCAGGTAATTGACGAAGTTGTCGGAATTTTCCACTCAATGGGATATTCAGTATATGAAGGACCTGACATTGACACTGTTTACAATACATTCGATGCTCTTAACTCACCTGAGACTCATCCGGCAAGAGACCTTACAGATACATTCTATGTAACTAAGGACATCTGCCTGAGACCTCATACTTCATCATGCGAAGTAAGAGCAGAAAAAGAGTTATCGCTGCCTTATAAGGTTTTGATGCCGGGTGCATGCTACAGATGCGATACTCCTGACGCAACTCATTCACATACATTCCATCAGATTGAAATGATGGTTATCGGTGAGGATATCACCATGGCTGATCTTAAGGGAACACTGGACTATATGGCTAAGAGACTGTTTGGACCTGAAACAAGAACTAAGTTCAGACCACACCACTTCCCATTCACAGAGCCAAGTGCTGAAATGGACGTATCATGCTTCAAGTGCGGAGGAAAGGGATGTCCTGTTTGTAAGGGAAGCGGATGGATTGAAATTCTGGGATGCGGAATGACTCATCCGCATGTTCACCGTGCAGGCGGAATCGATACAGAAAAGTATACCGGTTTTGCTGTAGGTATGGGTGTAGAAAGAATTGCAATGCTTAAGTACGGAATCGACGATATCAGACTTCTTACAGAAAATGATATGAGATTCATCAATCAGTTCAAATAGGAGGTTCACGAATAAATGTTAGTATCACTGGAATGGTTAAAGGATTATACAGACGTTAACGTGGATGCAAAGGAATTCTGTGACTGCATGATTATGTCAGGTTCTAACCTGGAAACCTGCGAAGAATTAGGCACAGGAATTTCAGGCGTTAAAGTCGGAAGAATAGATAAAATTGAAAAACACCCTGATGCAGACAAGCTTGTAGTCTGCCAGGTTAACCTGGGTGCAGAAGGAATGCTGCAGATCGTAACAGGTGCAACAAACATATACGAAGGTGCATATGTTCCTGTTGCAACTGATAACAGCCACATCCCGGGTCCGCTTCACGGACAGCCAAAAGTGGAAGGTGGCGTTACTATTACAAAGGGCAAGCTGAGAGGTGTAGAATCTGATGGTATGCTTTGCGGACCTCAGGAACTTGGTTATGATGACAAGATTGCACCTATGATTTCAAAGGACGGAATCTGGCTGTTCCCCGGCAACTGGGACGAGCACCTTGGAGAAGAAATCACTGAAGCTTTGGGACTTCATGATTACAGAATCGACTTTGAAATCACACCAAACAGACCTGACTGTCTGTCCATGCTGGGTATGGCAAGAGAAGCAGCCGCTACTTTCGATACAAAGCTTCACTACCCTGAATTAGAATGTGAAAAGACAGATGAAAATGCTTCAGACTACATCTCAGTAGAAGTAAAGTCAGAACTTTGCAAGAGATATACAGCAAGAGTAATCAAGGACGTAAAGATTGAACAGTCTCCATGGTGGCTGCAGAAGAGACTGATGGCAGCAGGCATGAGACCAATCAATAATATGGTAGACATTACAAACTTTGTAATGCTTGAATACGGCCAGCCACTTCACGCTTTCGATATCAGAAGCATTGCAGGAAACAAGATTATCGTCGATACTGCAAAGGCAGGGGAAAAGTTCACTACTCTTGACGGGGTTGAAAGAGAATTATTTGAAGACACACTTATGATTAACGATGCTGAAAAGCCAATTGCGGTGGCAGGTATTATGGGTGGCCTTGATTCAGAAATTGTGGAAGATACAAATACAGTCGTGATTGAATCAGCCACATTCCTTGGAGCAAACGTAAGGATGTCTTCAAAGAAGTTGGGTCTTAGAACTGAAGCTTCCGGAAGATATGAAAAGGGAATCGATCCTAATCTTTGCGAAGCCGCTGCTGACAGAGTATGTAAGCTCATTGAAATGCTTGGCTGCGGAAAGGTTCTCAATGGATGCGTAGATGTTTACGAATATCCGGAAGAAGCACCTACAGTATGTGCAAGAGTAAGCAGAATCAATAAGGTTCTTGGAACTGATATTTCAAGAGAACAGATGGTAGAATACTTCCACAGACTTGAGATGGAGGTTACAGGCGAAGGAGATGATATGTTCATTACTCCTCCGACAGTGAGACAGGATCTTCTTGAAGAAGTTGACTATGTAGAAGAAGTTGCAAGACTTTACGGATACAATAACCTTCCAAACACACTTCCAAATGTTGCAACAACAGGAGAAATGTCAAAGAGCTGGACAATGAGAAACCTGACTCGTGATATTCTGTGCGGAATGGGTGCAAATGAAATTCAGACATTCTCATTCTCAAACAACAAGATTCTGGATGCAGTCGGCATCGACGAGGATTCATGGGAAAGAAATTTTGTAGAAGTAATCAACCCAATGGGAGAAGACACTTCTGCAATGAGAACTATCCTGATGCCAAGTATGCTTGAAGTACTTGGAAGAAACTACTCAAGAGGCGTTGAAAAAGCAAGAGCATACGAAATCGGAATCACATTCATGAAGAACATCATTGATCCAAACGGTCTTCCTGATGAATCAAGAAATCTGGTTATCGGAGCTTACGGCAAGGATGAAGATTTCTTCACTCTAAAGGGAATGATTGTAACACTTCTTGAAAAGCTTGCAATAACAGACCTTAAGTTTGTAGCAGAATCAGAATACAGAACATATCATCCGGGTAGATGTGCAAGAATTGTTGCACATGATCAGTTCGGAGCTGAAGTTGAATTAGGTATCATGGGAGAAATCCACCCTGATGTTTGTGAAAACTTTGGAATCGGTGGAAGAGCATACGGAGCTGAACTGTTCTTCGATCTTCTTGTTGAAATTTCCAACAAGGAAATTCAGTACCAGCAGCTTCCTAAGCATCCGTCATCATCAAGAGACATCGCAATGGTTGTAGATGAAGATGTTCTTGTCGGAGACATGGAAGAAGTAATTAAAGAAGCTTCAAATGAACTTCTGAAGAATGTAAAACTCTTCGACGTTTACAGAGGCGAACAGGTTGCAGAAGGCAAGAAGAGTGTAGCTTTCAGCCTGACATACAGACATGATGACAGAACTCTTACAGATGAAGAAGTTGACAGTGCACACAAGACAATTGTTGATGCTCTGACAGAAAAAATCGGAGCAGTTATTCGTTAATCAAAACTGATAATTTAGGAGAATACCATGGCAAACAAAGCAACCGTTAAGATTTATGGTCAGGAATACACCATAGCAGGAGAACAGTCCGAAGAGACTATAATCAAAATTGCCGAATATGTGGACGAGAAAATGCGCATCATCAGCAGAGTTGCAGGCGAAGCCGGACAGGGCAATATCGGTATCCTTTCTGCCATTAATATCGCCGAGGAGTATTTCGATGCTCTGGCAAAGGTTGAACAGCTGACTACGGCTAAGATAAAACTTGAGAATGATTCCAAGTACTATCTGAAGATGTGGGAAGATGCAAAGCAGAACTATGTCAAATATCAGGAAAGCATGAAGAACATGGAGTCTATACAGAAAGAGGAAAGCTCCAAAATAGAACAGCTCCAGGCAAAATGCAGTGAGTATGAAAATGCATTCTTTGACCTGCAGATGGAAAACATTCGCCTGAAAAGCGAATTGGAAAAATCAAAAAAATAAATCATAACGAGGTATTTGAATGAACCAAAAAGCATTAGATGTTTTGGAATACAACAAAATAATTGAGCTTTTGGAAAGTGAGGCAGGCTCAGAAATGACCAGAAAAATAGCTTCTGAGCTTCGCCCGTATACTGACGTGCGTATTATTTCAGAAGAGCTAAGGTCAACTACAGAAGCAGTTGACCTTATTGTGCATAAGGGACCGCTGCCTACAGGGGGAATATATGATATAGAAGGAGCTGCAGGTTTTGCGCGAAAAGGCGGAACCCTGACTATGAAGCAGCTTCTGCAGGTGCAGTATAACCTTTCTATTGCATCGAGGGTTGTTGCCTTTATGAAAGGAAAGGATGTACCGCCACTGCCGCTTATCACATCCATGACAGAGCTTATTGTCACTATGCCGAGACTGGCTGATGATATAGACAGGTGTATACTGTCAGAAGATGAAATGAGCGATAATGCCTCATCTGAATTAAGAAGCATCAGACGCAGTATAGCCAGACAGAATGACGCTATAAAGACTAAAATAAACCATATAATAAACTCTTCAGAAAACAGAACATATCTTCAGGATTCTATTGTTACAATGAGAGACGGCCGATATGTAATTCCTGTAAAACAGGAACATCGAAGCAGGTTCCCCGGAATTGTTCATGACCAGTCCAAAGCAGGATCGACGCTCTTTGTCGAACCTCAGGTAATTGTAAACCTCAACAATGAACTGAGAGAACTGGAACTTGCCGAAGAGGCGGAAATCGCAAGAATCCTTACTGAACTTTCTGAAGGGGTTGCTGAACACTACCATGATATTGTCAATAACCAGAAGCTTCTGGTACAGCTTGACTTTATTATGGCTAAGGGAAAACTTTCCGGAAGAATGAGAGGAGAAGAGCCCGAAATCAATAATGAAGGCTGCCTGGATCTGAGACAGGGAAGACATCCTCTGATTGATCCGAAAAAAGTAGTTCCAATAAACGTTGCTGTGGGAAAGGACTACAGGACACTTGTAGTTACAGGGCCTAATACAGGGGGTAAGACAGTCACCCTGAAGACGATTGGGCTGCTGGCGCTTATGGCACAGAGCGGACTTCACATTCCTGCTCTTGGCACAAGTCGTATCCCGATATATTCAGAGGTTTTCGCTGACATAGGAGATGAACAGAGCATAGAGCAAAGCCTGTCAACATTCTCTTCACATATGAAGAATATTGTCGGAATTGTAGACGCGGCAGACGACAGCTCACTTATACTCCTCGACGAGCTGGGCGCCGGAACCGACCCGACAGAAGGAGCGGCTCTTGCCATTTCAATTCTGGAAACCCTGTACAGAAGCGGAGCCACTACAATTGCTACAACCCACTACAACGAAATAAAGAAGTATGCACTTTCAACTGACGGCGTGGAAAACGCATCCATGGAGTTTGACGTTGAAACACTTAGTCCGACATACAGGCTGCAGATCGGTATCCCGGGCAAATCCAATGCCTTCGAAATCTCAAGAAAGCTGGGTCTTTCAGATTCTCTTATCGATCGTGCGTCAAAACTCATAGAGAGAGGCGATATAGAATTCGAGGATGTTCTGAGTGCAATTGAAGCAGATAAAAAGAAAGCTGAAGCGGAAAGAGATGAAGCTGTCAGAATCAACATTTCTATGAAGCAGAAAGCTGATGAAATAGACGCCAGAATGGCTGAACTGGAAAGGCGAAAAGAAAAGATTATTGCCGATGCCAGAGAGGAAGCAAGAGAGCTGCTTAGAGACGCAAGGGAAACTGCAACTCAGGTTCAAAAGGAACTGAAGGAGTTATCCAGGCTTGAGAGTCTGGGCGAGCGAAACAAACGCTTCGATAAAAGCAGGCGACGACTTAAGGAGTCGGAGGACAAGTACGCTGAAAAGATTATCAGACAGGTAAACAGTAATCCTATAAAAGCAAGTGAGATCAAGGTGGGAAATAGAGTCAAAGTTCTTTCCCTTAACCAGAACGGTGAGGTTATGACTCTTCCTGATAAGGATGGAAACCTTATGGTAAAGATGGGAATGATGAAAGCAAATCTGAACCTGGATGATCTAGTTCTCATAGTAGACGGAACTGAAAAAAAGAAAAAGCCTAAGGCGAAAGCCGCGTATGGCAGCTTATATAAGAGCAAGGCACAAAATGTATCCATATCCATTAACGTACAGGGAAAGAACCTGGATGATGCTGTAATGGATGTTGATAAATATCTGGATGATGCCTACGTTGCAGGTCTGGATGAGGTTACAGTTATTCACGGACGTGGAGAGGGTATCCTGAGCAAGGGTCTGAGAAATATGATGAAACGTCATAAGCATGTTGCATCTTTCAGAAAAGGTAACTATAATGAGGGTGGCGACGGTGTCACAATCGTTAAGCTGAAGGGGGTATAGAAATGTATCTTGTAAGTGCGTGTCTCCTTGGTCAGGATTCCAAGTACAACGGTGGAAATAACAGAAATGAAGCTGTAATAAGATTTGCAGAAAGGCATTCAGTTTTTCCTGTGTGCCCTGAAACCACGGGA
This sequence comes from Eubacteriaceae bacterium, assembly GCA_028727785.1. GTDB lineage: Bacteria > Bacillota > Clostridia > Peptostreptococcales > Anaerovoracaceae > Senimuribacter. Next base: position 23,733 of record JAQYNQ010000062.1, read on the forward strand.
GGCCTTCCTGTACCAAGACCTCCGGCAGAAAGAGTTGGAAAACGAGTTGTTAACCGAGAAGGCGAAGATGTAACTGTTCAGTTTCTGGCCGGTGCAAGAAGCACACTGTCAATCGCTCTGGCTGAAGCAGAGCGACGAGGCGAGAGACTTGAGGGAGCAATCCTGAAGGCTAACAGCCCAAGCTGTGGAAGTGGAGTAATATATGACGGAACTTTTACAGGAAATATAATAGATGGTAATGGTTGTTTTACTGAATTGTTAAATGAATTAGGTATTAATGTAATAACAGAAAAGGAGTTAGATAACAATGATTAATTACAAGGAAGAAATAGCCAAGGTCCTTGCAGAACAGGTTGAGGGACTGGAACTGGCTGAAATAATGGATATGGTTGAAGTTCCGCAGGACAGCAAAATGGGTGACTATGCATTCCCATGCTTCAAGCTTGCCAAGGTTCTTCGCAAGGCACCTCCGCTAATTGCAAAGGGAATCGCAGCAGGAATCGCCGACTGTGAGCTTTTCGAAAAAGTTGAACAGGTTAACGCATACGTAAACATGTTTATTTCCAAAGAAGGATTCGTTAAGGACACCCTTGAAGAAGTTATTTCAAAGGGAGATGACTTCGGAAAGAGTGATTTAGGAGAAAACAAGCCGGTAATCGTTGAGTACTCATCTCCTAACATTGCCAAGCCTTTCCACATCGGACATATCAGAAGTACAGTTATCGGTAACTCACTTTACAAAATATACGATGCACTGGGATATGATGTAATAAGAATCAATCACCTTGGTGACTACGGAACTCAGTTCGGTAAGATGATCTGCGCATACAGACACTGGGGAAACAAAGAAGATGTTATCAACGACCCTATCAAAACTCTTCTGGACTATTACACTAAATTCCACGTTGAAGCAGAAACTCACCCTGAATTAGAAGATGAAGCGAGAGAAATCTTTGCCAAGCTTGAAAAAGGTGAACCTGAGGAAGTAGAATTATGGCAGTGGTTCAGAGACGAATCCCTGAAGGAATTCACTAAGGTTTACGATATGCTTGGAATCACTTTCGATTCATATAACGGAGAAAGCTTCTATTCAGACAAGATGCCAAGATTCGTCAATGAACTGAAAGAAAAAGGACTGCTTGAAGAATCACAGGGTGCTCAGGTTGTAAACCTGGAAGATGCAGGATTAGGCGTTGCACTAATCACAAAGTCAGACGGATCAACATTATATATTACAAGAGACATTGCCGCTGCAGTATACAGAAAGGAAACTTACGACTTCTACAAGAACATCTACGTTGTAGCTTCTCAGCAGAACTTGCACTTCCAGCAGTGGTTTGAAATTCTAAAACGTATGGGGTACGAATACGCTAAGGACTGCGTACACGTTCCGTTTGGTCTGGTTAGCCTTGCTGAAGGTACAATGTCCACAAGACACGGAAGAGTTGTCTTCCTGGAAGATGTACTGAATAAGGCAGTTGAAAAGACAAGAGAAATCATCGCTGAAAAGAGCCAGGGTTCAGATGACGTTGATGTTGAGGAAGTTTCAAAGGCTGTAGGTATCGGCGCTGTTGTATTCCAGGAATTATCCAACAACAGAATCAAGGATTATACTTTCGACTGGAACAAAGTTCTTAACTTCGATGGAGAAACAGGTCCATACGTACAGTACACACACGCAAGATGTGCTTCTGTACTGCGTAAAGCAGGAGACGATATTGTTGCCGCAGCAGCAAATGGAGTTGACTGCAAGTATCTGTGCAGTGAAAGTGCTTATGAGCTGGCTAAGCTTATTCACAAGTTCCCTGCAGTAATTGTAGATGCAGGTGAAAAATATGAACCTTCAATCGTGACTAGACATATTGTAGATATGGCTCAGGCATTCAACAGATTCTACCACGATGAGCACATCCTGGTTGATGATGTTAATGAAAAGACTGCAAAAGTTGCTCTTGTAATGGCAGCTAAGAATGCTATCAAGAACGGTCTTGCCTTACTTGGAATGAAGGCACCGGAAAGAATGTAATTTTACAGGGACTGCCAGAGGGCAGTCCCTTGCTTTAACTTTGTATAGAAGGAGGACTCATACATGAGGTATGAAGGAGACATCTACAGACCGCCCAGTGAGGCATACAGCCTGCTTATTCAGGTGACAATAGGATGTTCACACAACAAATGCACATTCTGCAGCATGTTTAAGGATAAAAGATTCAGAGTACGAAATGTAAAGGAAGTTATCGAAGACCTGGAAATGGCACGAAGAACATACAGAAGAGTAGACAGAATCTTTCTTTGCGACGGTGATGCGCTTTGCCTTGCCAACAGCAAACTGATGGTTATTCTAGAAAAAATCCGTGAGCTGTTCCCCGAATGTCAGCGCGTAAGTGTATATGGTTCAGCAAAGGATGTTCTCAGAAAGACACCAGATGAACTTGTTGAACTTCGCGAAAATGGAATTGAAATGATTTATCTTGGCGCCGAATCAGGAAGCGCCCGTGTTCTGGAGGCTATTAACAAAGGAGTAACTCCTCAGCAGCTGATAGATGCGGTTCACAAAATTGAGGACAGTGGCATCAAAGCTTCTGTTACGTTTATTTCCGGTCTTGCAGGAAAAGCCGGCTGGGAAGAACATGCAATAGAAACAGGCAGGATGATCAGTGAAATGAATGCTTCATATGTCGGACTTCTTACTCTGATGCTTGACCGCCGTGCTCCCATTACAGGCCAGATTGAAAGAGGAGAGCTGGAGCTGCTTTCCGGGGAAGAAGTTGTTGCAGAAACCTATCTTATGCTGAAGCATGCTAATCCGACCAAGCCATGTGTATTCAGAAGCAATCATGCGTCAAACTATGTTTCCTTAAGAGGCGATCTGCCTCGTGATAAGGAGATAATGATGGCAAAACTGAAGATGGCCATGGAAAACACGGGTATGCTTAAGGATGAAAGGTTCAGAGCACTGTAATATGAAAATTTTACTGACAACGTTAAATTCGAAATACGTGCATTCTAATCTGGCACTAAAATACCTTTATCATGTGTCTCTTTTGGAGCTGGACTCTGATTCAGTTGTTCTTCAGGAGTTTACCATAAATAATCCTATGGAATATGTGTACGGCGAGATTGTACGTGGAAAATACGATCTTGTCTGCTTTTCCGTTTACATATGGAATGTGGAGAAAACAAAGGCACTGGCAGCTAAGCTGAAACAGGCCTGCCCTCAGCTGAAAATTTTAATGGGTGGACCTGAGGTCAGCTATGATACTGAGGAGTTCCTTAGAAATGAAAGCTACGTAGACTGCGTAATCTGCGGAGAAGGCGAGGACCTGTTCAGGAAATTATGCCAAAATATTGCCCTGGGAAAAGAACATTATTACCCGGATAAAATTATCAGCGACTTTGGCCATGGGGGTTTTGTTCAATGGGAGAATATTCCTTTCCCTTATGAGAAACTGCCGGTGGAGGATGATAAAGTTGTCTATTATGAAACCTCCAGAGGCTGCCCTTACAGATGTGCATACTGCCTTTCTTCCATAGAGAAGGGCATCAGAACCATGCCTTTGGACAGGGTGAAGAGGGAACTTGATTTCTTCCTTGAGAAGAAGGTGAAACAGGTAAAGTTTATCGACAGGACCTTCAATTATGATCCAAAACGAACAGCCGAAATATGGGATTACCTCATAAAAAACGACAATGGGAGGACGAATTTTCATTTTGAAATATGTGGAGACCTGCTCAGTGAGGACCAGTTTGAACTGCTGAAAAATGCACGTCCGGGTCTGTTCCAGTTTGAAGTCGGCGTACAAAGTACCTGCATGAAGGCTCTTTCTGCGGTCAACAGACGACCTCAGGTATCAAAACTTTTTGAGAACATTAAAAGAGTTGTGGCTCTGGGAAATATTCACATGCATGTGGACCTTATTGCAGGGCTTCCTTTTGAGAGTTTTGAGCGATTTGGAAAATCTTTCAATGATGTGTATTCTCTGGGAGCAGACAACCTGCAACTGGGATTTCTCAAACTTTTAAAGGGAACGGATGTGCGCATTTCTGCGCCGGAGGGCTGCTATAAATATGAGCAGCAGGCTCCTTATGAAATAATTTCAAACAAGTGGATTTCGGCAGATCAGCTTGTTCGTCTGAAAATGATTGAAAATGTGCTGGACTTATATGATAATAAGGGTGGATTCAGCGAGAGTATACGGAATGCAATGGCTTTGATGGGGCTGGATGCATTCAGCTTCTACATGGCATTCAGTGAATTCTTTTATGAGCAGGGCTATCAGCACAGGTCTCACAAGAAAGAGGATCTTTATCGTATACTCAATAAATTTGCCGAGTCAGAGAACATCTGCATCAGAGAATGGCTTGAAAAGGATCTGGAATCCACTATGAACTTTGATGCGGTTAAGAAATTTTATAGAAAAGGGTGGAATATTTAACTATGAATCAGGTGTTACAGGATAGAATTGGTGAATACCTAGTACCTTATTTGGATGATTTTCTTTTTGATGAGCTTTCTGAGAACTATCTTAAGAAGGCTGGAATTGCAGATATCTTAAGCGGAGTACCTGTGCCAATCAGAAAGTCGGAGCTTAGTGGAGGATTATCCACGCTTACAATTGCAAAGAATATGGCCTATGTTATTGGCTGTGACATTAATTTTAAGCACAGAGACAACTATGTTGCATATATTTTAAGAACTTTCACTGTAGAATTTGCAAAGCCTTTAATCGGAGAAGGCGTTGAATCTGCAGCAAAGGAAGACTTTGACACTGCTCTTGTTTACTTCAGGGCTGCGCTCCTCGTTGATCCGGAATCTGTAGATGCCCTGTACTGCTACGGAAGAGCCTGCAAGGACGCCTATGAATCAGGAGAGGGCGAAGAGTATATTGGCCGATTCAAGGCTGAATCTCTGGAGGCTTTCGAGAAGCTTACTCTGAAGAAACCTGATTTCGATATGGGATTCTATTTCCTCGGCTACGCATATCTGAACCTGGGCCTATATGTAAAAGCAAAACTGACATGGGATTCATTTCTGGAACTGTCTGAAAACGATGAGCAGAAGAAAGAAATCCGGGAATGGCTTGACAAGCTGGTGGAGCCGGTAAAAATCGAACAGGGTTACAACGAAATCTTAAGTGGTCGTTATCAGGAGGGAATCAGCATTCTTTCTTCATATACTGAAGACGAACGGTTTAACAACTGGTGGCCGCTGTGGTATTACCTGGGAGTTGCATATAAAGCTCTCGGTGATGCAGAGCAGGCCGAGAAGGACTTCCTTCAGGTTCTGAAGCTTTCACCAAGCAATATTGAAACTATGAATGAACTTATTGAGCTTTATCAGGTTTCAGGTGATGAACAGCGCGCAGAAAAATATAAGAACAAAATTGAACTTGTAAAGACAAATATGGAACTGGACAGAGCTGAAAAGCAGTCGCATTTTAGCTAGTTACAGTTGAAATGCAACTGACCTGCAACTGATCTGCTATTGATCTGCAGCCTGATTGTTCAGGTGCCATGATTGCCTCTGAAATCGCATGGAACATGGCGCGCGGATTTGTTCAGGCGCCGTGTTTGCCTCTGAAATCGCATGGAACATGGCGCGCGGATTGTTCAGGTGCCATGTTTGCCCTTGGAATCGTATGGAACATGGCGCACGGATTGTTCAGGTGCCATGTTCGCCTCTGAAATCGCATCAAACATGGCGCGCGGATTGTTCAGGTGCCATGTTTGCCCTTGAAATCGAGTCCAACATGGCACGCGGCACGGTTAGGCGCCGTGTTTGTCGGCTGCGGCGCCATGAACAGAAGAGTGTGCAATACGGAATCAAAAAGCCCTTGGAATTTGAATGTGAATTCTTCAATCCAAGGGCTTTTCTGTTTAAATGTAATTTGGTTATATAGGTTTTTCAAAAAAAAATGGCTCCGAGGGTGGGGCTCGAACCCACAGCCTACCGGTTAACAGCCGGTTGCTCCACCGTTGAGCTACCTCGGAACACTTTGCCGTAACTTGACGACTATTGAATTATACTATAATAGTATGTTCTGTGTCAAGAAAAAATATTTATTAATAATTTGAAAAGAATAGTCGTTTAATGATATAATGTGGGCAAATTCAGGAAAGAAGGGATATGATGAAAAAAAGACTGCTGAAAATAATTGCTATGGTTGTTCTGATGACCGTTATTATGTGTCAGGCTGTCTGGGCAGATGACAGCGCGTCAACTTGCAAAACTGATGCAGCTGGAAATGCTTTCATTGCGGGTAATGAGGTTACTGCAGGTGATGATGTGGATAACGAATTGTTTGCTGCAGGGCAGACAGTTACAGCCGGGAAAGTGAATGTGGGAAACAATCTGTTTGCAGCCGGCGGTGATGTTACCGTTGACGGAACTCTTGTGAAGGGGACTGTTTTTGCAGCCGGATATAACGTTAGTATTAATGCCAAAGCCAGTGGAAACATCTGGACTGCTGGAAATTATGTGGAGCTTTCCGAGAGCTGTGCGGCAAAAGCTGTTGGCGCAGCAGCGAATGAAGTTGTAATCAGAGGTGAGTATAAGAGCGCACATATTATTGCCAAGAATGTTACAATTGATGGAACAGTAACGGATGAGCTTGACATCACAGCTGATCAGGTGGAATTCGGACCGAATGCAGTTGTTAAGGGTACAATAAAGGTTGAGGCTGATACAGAACCTGCTGTTGACAGAGCTGCAGCCGTCAGTGAGATAGATTATACACAGAGTGAAACTGAAGATTCAGGATATCCTTACAACAGGGAAAGCGGAGTTAACAGCGTATTGAACATTGTGCTATCTGCACTGGGTGTTGTAATTATTGCATTCCTGCTGTCTGTGTTTGCAGGAAGCGGTGTAGAAAGTGCAAAGAGAATGATAGAATCAAAACCTGTTGTTGTTCTTGTATCAGGGCTTCTTGCGAATATTGCAGTTGTTGTGATAACAGTACCGTTGATGCTTACCGGATTCGGTATTCGTACGGGACTTCTGATAGTAGTTATGTACGCAGCGATTCTTATTGTGGGAACCGCCTTTGCTTCTGCATCACTGGGCAGATTGGCTTTCGAAAGAATAAGACCCGGATTCAACCCACTGCTCAGCTCTGTTATCTGTGCTGCAGCAATCGGTTTATTAAAGGAAGTTCCATACGTCGGTTTTCTGATTTCTTTCGCCTGTGAGATATATACCTTAGGGTATTTTGTTCAGCTTGCATACGGGGAAGTTAAAATAATCAGCAGCAGTAAGACAGTTGAAAAGGAACTGAACATTCTGGAATAAATAGCATGGAACTGTTGGAATTCAGGGGATTTGCTGTATTGTATATCCCCTGTCATAAGTTTTTTAAAAAAATGAAAAAATGTGTTGACAAAGCAGCCTAAAACGGATATACTATTATTGTTGTCACACAGAAGTGATGAATATTCCGAGGTAGCTCAACGGTGGAGCAACCGGCTGTTAACCGGTAGGCTGTGGGTTCGAGCCCCACCCTCGGAGCCAGTATTTTATATGTGTGCCGGAGTGGCGGAATTGGCAGACGCACAGGACTTAAAATCCTGCGATCCTTACCGATCGTACCGGTTCGACCCCGGTCTCCGGCACCAACATAAAATAAACTTAATATCGCGGGGTAGAGCAGTTGGTAGCTCGTCGGGCTCATAACCCGGAGGCCGCAG
>JAQYNQ010000063.1 GCA_028727785.1 Eubacteriaceae bacterium
ATTATTGGTGTTGCTATAGGTGTTTTTGGCGGGGCACCGAGTCACGCGCCATGATGGATGCTATTTCAAGGACAAACATGGCGCCTTGATAAGTCATGCGCCATGATTGATTCAATTTCAAGCACAAACATGGCGTGGCCGTCGAGTCTTGCGCCATATTGGACGCTATTTTAAGGGATAACATGGCACCTAAGCTGAGCTCGCGCCATGTTGGATACTCTTTTTAAGGCGAACATGGCGTTTTGAGGTGCCCCCAAAAAAGTAGAGTTGAAAACATCTTTAAAAGCTTTTCTGATAGTATTCTTCAGGAGTCATGTAGTTGAATGATTCGTGTGGTCTTAAGACGCTTGCAAGTAAAGGCCCCTTATAGGGGCATAAACAAACTACCGGCTGAGCTGAGCCGGTAGATATGATTTACTTGTGATTATTCTTTCTTAACTGAAGTATCTGAATACTCCTTTTACTTTTCCTGCGATTCGGACGTCGTTTACAATGATTGGACTCATTGTGTCATTTTCCGGCTGAAGTCTGATATGACCGTTTTCCTTATAGAAGGTCTTCACTGTGGCTTCTGTTTCAAAACCATCGACCATTGCAACTACAATTTCTCCGTTGCGTGCCGTATTCTGTTCCTCAACCAGGATAAGGTCTCCGTCCATAATTCCGACATTTATCATACTGTCACCTCTTACATGCAGCATAAAGCATTTTCCCTTAACGAACTGTGATGGAATAGGAAAAGTATCTTCTATATTCTGCTCTGACAGAATCGGAGAACCTGCAGCTACGTTTCCAATAATAGGAACGTCAACTACGTCTTCTCTTTCAGCAGTATAAACCGGGGCGTTCTTCTCTGCGGCATTGTTATCCACAGTATCCGAACCGGAGTCTAAAGAAATGCCCAGATTGATAATATCTGCTGCAATTACAAGTGTACGTGGCTTGGCGGGATCTTTCTTTATAAAACCTGCCTTCATTAAATTATCGATATCCTTGTGTGCGGTTGATGTTGATTTAATTCCGACAGCACCGCAGATTTCCCTTACTGTAGGCGGGTATCCCTTATCTTTTATTTCTTCAATCATGTATTTCAAAATCTTTTGCTCACGTTCTTTCAGTAAATTAAAGTCCTTCATGCGTTAGTTCTCCTTTAAAAAAACAGGGAATCGGCCTTAATTCTCTATGGAAAACAGCCGTTCTTTATGCTACAATAATAGCATAAAAAGAACAGAAAGTAAACACTTGTTCGTGAAAAAAGAACAAAAAAGAACGGGGAAGAATCGGCAGAATCGAATGAACCGTTTCAGATGATCTCTGTGAAAAAATGATGAAATAATGTGCCGAAAACCCTTGACATACCTAGGGATAAATGGTATATTATTTCGGTAATGAAGAAGAAGTTATCCGCTTCTCACCTGCCGACATTGGAGTCAGGACGGGTTAATAGTTTGAAACGAGCGCGTTAAGCGTGTTTTGGAGCGGGTAATCTTTGCCCGCTTTTTTTAGTATATAGGAGGTGCCAGCTATTAGCAAGGAGAATAAGATCAACGAAGAAATTCGTGACAAGGAACTGCGAGTTATTGACGAGAATGGTCAGATGCTTGGAATTATGAGCAGAGATGAAGCGCTTAATCTTGCAGAGGAAAAGAAGCTTGATTTAGTAAATATCTCGCCTAACGCAAACCCGCCGGTTTGTAAGCTTCTTGACTACGGTAAGTACAGATACGAACTGCAGAAGAGAGAAAAGGAAGCAAAGAAGAAGCAGAAGACTATTCAGGTTAAGGAAATCAGACTTAGTACATTTATCGAGGATCATGACATCCAGGTAAAGGCAAAGACAGCTTGCAAATTCCTTCAGGATGGAGATAAGGTTAAGGTAAGCCTTAGATTCAGAGGAAGAGAAAAGGATTACACAGCAAGAGGTCGCGAAGTTATGGACAGATTTGCTGAAGCTTGCAGTGAAGTTAGTGTTCTCGACAAGAAGCCGACATTTGAAGGCAGAAGTCTGACAATGTTTTTGGCACCAAAATCCGATAAGTAAATTTATATAAACAGGAGGAAAAAATCATCATGGCAAAGAATAAGATGAAGTCCCATAGAGGCGCATGCAAAAGACTAAAGTTAACTGGATCCGGAAAGATTAAGAGAAACAAGGCATACAAGAGCCATATTCTTACTAAGAAATCACCTAAGAGAAAGATGGGATTAAGAAAATCCACAATTCTTACAAGCGCTGATACTAAGAGAATGTTAAGATCAATGGCTAAATAGTAATAGGAGGTAGAGAAATATGGCAAGAGTAAAGAAAGGCGTTAACGCTCACAAGAGACATAAAAAAATCTTAAAGCAGGCTAAGGGATACTACGGTGCAAAGAGCAAGGTATTCAGAGCTGCTAACCCTGCAGTAATGAGAGCTTTAAGATCAGCATACGTTGGAAGAAAGCTGAAGAAGAGACAGTACAGACAGATGTGGATTGCAAGAATCAACGCTGCTGCAAGAATGAACGGAATGTCATACAGCAGACTGATGGACGGTCTAAAGAAGAGTGGAATCGAAATCAACAGAAAGATGTTAGCTGAAATGGCTATCTATGATGCTGCTGCATTTGCACAGCTTTGCGAAACTGCTAAGCAGAACTGCGGAAAATAATTGAACAATATGCTGCGGATGCAGCTTTACGAAGACTGAGGAATTATCCTTGGTCTTTTTTTCTTTTTCTATCTCACCCTTCGACAGTCTTTGCAGACAGATAAAAGTATAATCCTATCATGACGATTTACGGTGAATACTTTTTTCTGGAAAACTTTATAGCAGGAGTTGCTTTTGCGTACACAACCCTGCTCATTGCAGGGCGCCCGAGTCAGATGAAATCGGGCGTATTGCGCCTGATAATATCAGGGGCGCTGGCAGGAGCCTATGCGTTTATCATCTTTACCGGTGCAAGTCCAACGGTTCTCTTTATAAGCGCTGCAGCTTTCTGCCTTCTGCAGAGTCTGATACTGTTCAGCTGTCCGCAGCGGCAAAGCCCCCTGAGAATGCCTGGAAAGTCATGTGTCAAAAGACTGGGGGGCTGTGCGCTGATTTACTTCCTTGTGACAGTGCTCTATGGAGGCGTGACCGGTGCAATACTCAACCTGTGCGGTCCAAGATACAATCTGAAAGGCTTTGCAGGTGCCACTGTTGTGGGAAGTGGGGCTATATACCTGGAACCTGTGACATATCTGGGAGTAATGGCAGCAGGTACAGTGGCAGCAATGATTGTATCTATAGCAGTAAAAGTATTTAAAGAAAAGAGAATAAGCAGAGAAACAAGAGTTACAGCAGAAGTGAGTTTTGATGGAAAAGTATGGAGACTCGAAGGTCTCATTGACACGGGCAACAGATTGAAAGATCCGATTACGGGGAAACCTGTCTGTCTGATCGGTCAGGAGCTGCTTGACGAAATGGTGGGGGAAAGGGAAAACCGGGACAGCCGGTGTGTCATGATTCCCTATGTGACCGTGGGAAACAGGGGAATTCTTCAGGGTTACAGAGCTGACAGCCTGCAGGTCAGCGGCAGAACCATCCTCCACCCGATAATTGCCGCAAGTTATCAGAATCTTGGTGATGTTCAGATTCTCTTGCCGAGAGAACTGATGGAAAGGGGAATATATGGGAATCATTAAATTGGAACTTTTGGAGAAACTATTATTTAAGAAAGTTTTTTTACTGAACGAAGACGGAAAGGAAATCTTTTACATCGGCGGGAGTGATGTTTTGCCGCCGCCTCTCACTAAAGAAGAGGAGGAAGATGCCATAGCCGGTCTGGTTAAGGGAAATCAGGAGGCAAGAAATACCTTAATCGAAAGAAACCTGCGGCTGGTGGTGTACATAGCCAAAAAATTTGAAAATGCAGGGGTGAACACGGAGGATCTGATTTCTATAGGGACCATCGGTCTGATTAAGGCAATTAATACGTTCAAGCCAGAAAAAAACATAAAGCTGGCGACTTACGCATCCAGGTGTATAGAAAATGAAATACTGATGTATCTGAGAAAAGATGTAAGAAGAAAAAATGAAGTGTCACTGGATGAGCCCTTAAACGTGGACTGGGATGGAAACGAGCTGCTCTTGTCAGACGTTCTTGGAACCGATAATGATATTGTGTCATCGCGAATTGAAGAGGAAGTGAACCGCAAGCTGCTGTATACCGCCTTACATAGCCTTTCGGGCAGGGAAAAACGCATAATGGACATGAGATTCGGCCTCGCGTGCGGACATGAAATGACACAGAAAGAAGTAGCAGATGCTATGGGGATTTCTCAAAGCTATATATCCAGGCTTGAAAAGAAAATCATTCAGAGACTGAGAAAAGACGTTCAGAAACTGGGCTGAAAAACTGCCTGAGGGAGGTTAAAAAGCGGCCGAAAGACACAAGCTATATACATACGTACATAAATAATTGACGGGTTGGTGTATGTAATGGCGAATAAAGTTGAAATTTGTGGTGTAAACACATCAAAACTTCCTGTGTACAAGGAACATGAAATGCAGGAAATGCTTGCTGCTATTAAAAAAGGAGACATGGCTGTAAGAGAAAAATTTATTACGGGAAATCTCAGGCTTGTTTTAAGTGTGATACAGAGATTCAGTTATAGAAATGATAATCCCGATGATTTATTTCAGGTGGGATGTATAGGATTAATAAAAGCAATTGATAATTTTGACCTTAGTCACGGCGTACGGTTTTCTACGTATGCAGTGCCTATGATTATCGGGGAGGTAAGAAGATATCTGAGAGACAACAACAGTATCAGAGTATCCAGATCACTTAGAGATATTGCATATAAAGCACTTCAGGCAAAGGAGCGGTTAAGCACTTCAATGGGTCATGAGCCCTCAATAGAACAGATTGCAAAGGCTATAGATGTTCCTGCGGAAGACGTTGTAATGGCAGTGGATTCCATTCAGGAGCCGGTGTCATTATATGAGCCTGTTTTTCACGACGACGGAGATGCTCTGTACGTTATGGATCAGGTGCAGGACACAAAAAACACTGACGAAAAATGGATTGAAAATCTGTCTCTGTCAGAAGCGATGAATAAATTATCGGCAAGAGAAAAACACATACTGCAGATGAGGTTTTATGAGGGCAAAACTCAGATGGAGGTTGCAGAGGAAATATCTATAAGTCAGGCTCAGGTAAGCCGACTGGAGAAGAACGCATTAAAGTATATGAAAAAGTGGATATGAAAATTTAGAGAGGTTGATATTACCTCTCATTTTTTTCACTACTTTTGCGCCATACCTTGATAAAAACCACGAAATATGGCATAATTTATTAAGTATGCTTTTTTAGAATACGGCATACAGACGGGAGAGAAAAAATGTTAAAAGGTAAGACTGTTTTACTTGGCGTCAGCGGCGGAATTGCAGCTTATAAAATAGCAAACCTTGCCAGCATGCTGGTAAAAAAAGGCGCAGAAGTCCACGTTATTATGACTGAGAATGCGTGCAATTTTATTACGCCAACGACTTTTGAAACACTGACAGGAAATAAATGTGTAGTAGATACTTTCGACAGAAACTTTCAGTTCAATGTTGAGCATGTTGCACTTGCCAAAAAAGCAGATGTTTTCATGGTTGCACCGGCAACTGCAAATATTATGGCAAAGCTGTGTCACGGCATTGCAGATGATATGCTTTCAACCACATTCCTTGCCGCCAGATGTCACAAGATTGTGGCTCCGGCAATGAATACAGCTATGTACGAAAATCCTGTCACTCAAGATAACATGAGAACTCTTGAAAAATACGGGATTGAAGTTATCTGTCCTGCTACAGGCTATCTGGCATGCGGAGACACAGGCGCAGGAAAAATGCCTGAACCGGCAGAACTTTACTCGTATATTGAAAAGGCTGTTGCCAGAGAAAAGGACATGCTCGGCAAAAAAGTGATGATATCTGCAGGGGCAACACGTGAGGCTATGGACCCTGTCCGTTTCATTACAAATCACTCGAGTGGCAAAATGGGATTCTCTCTTGCAAAGGAATGCATGCTTCGCGGTGCAGAGGTTACAATTGTAAAGGCAAACACTACAGCTGAAGTTCCCGGATTCTGCAGCATTGTGCCCGTTTCCAGCGCTGCCGATATGTTTGACGCAGTAACAAAACTTGCAGACGAGCAGGATATTATCATTAAAGCTGCAGCGGTATCCGACTACACGCCGGTTAATGTAAGTGATCAGAAAGTAAAGAAAAAGGATGGAGAGCTTTCCATACCGCTGAAGAGAACTCAGGATATTCTCAAATATCTGGGAGAACATAAAAAAGAAGGCCAGATTCTTTGCGGATTTTCAATGGAAACTGAGAATATGATTGAAAACTCTAAGGCGAAGCTTGAGAGAAAGAATGCTGATCTGATTGTGGCAAACAATCTGAAGGTTGAGGGTGCCGGATTTGGCTGCGACACAAATGTTGTGACGCTTATCACGAGAGATGAAGTGAGAGAGCTTGAGCTTATGAGCAAGGATGAGGTCGCCGGAGCAGTCATAGATTATATATTGGCACTTAAACAGATATAAACGAAAGAAGAGCATCAGATGAAAGAAGTTTTTTTAGATGCGCTGGTTGACAGTATAAAGATACTTCCCTTCCTTTTCATAACATACCTGGCAATGGGTTTTCTGGAAAAGGTGACCAGCGAAAAGTCAAAAAACTTAATAAAGAAAGCAGATAGAATCGGCCCGTTGTGGGGAAGCCTGATCGGTGTAATACCTCAGTGCGGTTTTTCCGCAGCAGCATCCTATTTCTACATCGGAAGAGTCATCACGCTGGGAACACTGATTTCCATTTATATGGCCACATCCGATGAAATGCTGCCTATACTGATTTCTGAACAGGTTCCACCGGGAGTGATAATAAGAATTCTGTCAGCAAAAGTTGTAATTGGAATGATTACAGGCTTTGCCACGGAGCTGCTGTTCGGATGGATGGTCAGACACCACAAGGTTCCCGAAGGATTCAGCCTGGACGTTGACGGCAGCTGTGCATGCTGTGCCACAAGTGTGGTGATTGATGCTGTAAGGAGAGCTGTAAAGGTCTGTGCTTTTATCTTTGTTATTTCTCTGATAATAGGCACATGTATCAACCTGATAGGGGAAGGGGCGCTGTCCTCAGTATTCTTCAGCATTCCTGTCTTAGGCGAGGCTGTGGCAGGGCTGGTAGGACTGATCCCAAACTGCGCGGCATCAGTTGTTATTACCCAGCTGTATCTGGACGGCATTATCGGTCCGGGCGCAATGATGAGCGGCCTGTTGGTAAGTGCAGGCGTGGGGCTTCTGGTTTTGTTCAAGGAGAACTCACGAATGAAGGAAAACCTCTGGATTACCGTGCTCTTGTACGGGGCGAGTGTTTTATGGGGATGTATAATAACTGTGCTTGGAATTACGTTTTAGATGTGGTATAATACCCGCATTAAAATAACAGACTTTAAATGGAGGTTATATATATGGTTTACACAAAAGAAGTAGAAAACATGTGCATTGTAAACAGAAACGATGCAAACCATGGACCTGCACCTATTCCTGAAGAAGGTAAATGGGTTCAGGCAAAAGAAATCACTGATATTTCCGGTTTGACACACGGTGTTGGCTGGTGTGCTCCTCAGCAGGGTGCCTGCAAGCTGACTCTGAACGTTAAGGACGGAATCATTCAGGAAGCCCTGGTTGAAACTCTTGGATGCTCAGGAATGACACACTCAGCAGCTATGGCAGGCGAAATCCTGGTAGGAAAGACTATCCTGGAGGCACTTAACACTGACCTTGTTTGCGATGCTATTAATACTGCTATGAGAGAACTATTCTTGCAGATTGTTTACGGAAGAAGCCAGTCTGCTTTCTCAGAAGGCGGATTAGCAGTAGGTGCCGGTCTTGAAGACCTTGGCAAGGGAACAAGAAGCCAGGTTGGAACTATCTTCTCAACTGCAGCTAAGGGACCTAGATATCTTGAACTTGCAGAAGGTTACATATTAGAAGAAGGTCTGGATGAAGACAACAATATCATCGGATACAAGTATGTTAACCTTGGAAGAATGATGGACTTCATCAAGGATGGAGTAGATCCTATGGAAGCTATTGAAAAAGCAAGTGGTGTATACGGTAGATTTAACGAAGCTGTTAAAACTATTGACCCACGTAAAGAATAGGAGGACGACACATGGATTTATTTGAAAATTACGATAGACGAATCGGCGGTATAGAAGCCGTTATGAAACAGTATGGAATTGAAAGCCTTGAAGCTGCAAGACAGATGTGCGTTGAAAAGGGTTTTGATCCATATAAAATCGTTAAAGGAATTCAGCCAATCTGCTTCGAAGATGCATGCTGGGCATATGTTCTTGGTGCGGCTATTGCTATGAAGAAGGGCGCAACTACAGCTGTAGAGGCTGCCAAGGCTATCGGAGAAGGCTTGCAGGCATTCTGTATTCCGGGATCTGTAGCTGACGACAGAAAGGTTGGTATCGGTCACGGTAATCTGGCCTCTATGCTTTTAAGTGAAGAAACTGAATGTTTCGCATTCCTTGCAGGTCACGAATCATTCGCAGCTGCAGAAGGAGCAATCGGTATTGCCAATTCAGCAAATAAAGTAAGAAAGAACCCTCTTCGCGTTATCCTTAACGGATTAGGAAAGGATGCAGCTCTGATTATTTCAAGAATCAACGGATTCACATATGTTCAGACTGAATTTGACCTCCACAGCGGAGAACTTAAGATTGTAAAGGAAACTCCTTACTCAAAGGGAGACAGAGCAAAGGTTAAGTGCTACGGTGCATTTGACGTACGTGAAGGTGTTGCAATTATGCATCACGAAAACGTTGACGTTTCAATTACCGGTAACTCAACTAACCCTACAAGATTCCAGCATCCGGTTGCAGGAACATACAAGAAGGAAAGAACTCTTGAAGGAAAGAATTACTTCTCAGTAGCATCCGGCGGCGGTACAGGAAGAACTCTTCATCCGGACAACATGGCTGCAGGTCCTTCATCATACGGTATGACTGATACTATGGGAAGAATGCACTCTGATGCTCAGTTTGCAGGTTCATCATCAGTTCCCGCTCATGTAGAAATGATGGGCTTTATCGGTGCAGGAAACAACCCGATGGTAGGTATGAGTGTAGCGGTTGCTGTTGCAGTTCAGGAAGCAAGCAAGTAAATTAGACATTTCTTTCATCTATGTATGATTTAATGTTGCCATTCGGAAACGGGTGTGGTAATATTTATACAGACAAATATTGCTTGGACATAAGCAAAGTAACGCGGAGGATAAGAAGATGAAAAAATTTATTTCATTAGCATTAGCTGCTGTTATGGTATTATCCATGACATTCTTTATGGCTGGCTGCGGTGATAAGGACGAAGCAAGCGGTGAAGGAATGAAGGTTATCGGTGTTGTTGCAACTGCACTGGGCGACAAGTCATTTAACGACTCAGCTAAAGAAGGTTTGGACAGACTAGGTGAAGCAGGATTTGACACCAGCTTGGTAGAATGTAACGGTGACTCAGGATTATGGGAACAGAACCTGAGAAATGCAGCAGATGCTGCTGACATGGTAATTGCAGTTGGTTCAGAATTAAACATGATTGAATCAGTTGCTAAGGACTATCCTGATGTTAAGTTTGTTTGGGTAGATAATGTATCCGAAAACTTAAAGGATTTCGACAACCTTACTTGCATCTCCTACAAGCAGAATGAAGGTTCATATCTTGTAGGTTTCATTGCCGGTAAGATGACTAAGAGCGGCGTTGTTGGTTTTGTAGGTGGAGCTGACATCCCTGTAATCAACGACTTCTATGCTGGTTATGCACAGGGCGCTAAGGAAGCAAACGCTGACGTTAAGGTTGTAAAGAACTACACAGGTGACTGGTCAGATACTGACAAGGGTGCACAGTGTGCTCAGGACCTTAAGGGTCAGGGCGCTGACATCATCTTCTGCGCAGCAGGCGGATCCGGAAATGGTGTTATCCTTAAGGCTAAGGAATTAGGAATCAAGGCTATCGGAGTTGACCAGGATCAGAGAATTACAATGTCTGACTATGCAGATGACATTCTTTGCTCAATGGTTAAGAACGTAGGAAACTCTGTTGTTGACCTGGTAACAGCTTACGCAAACGATGGAACTTGGACAGGCGGAGAAGTATTCTACGCAGGTATGGAAGGTAACTACATTGGAGTTGCATATGGTTCTGAAGATCAGGAAATGTTAGTACCACAGGATATCATCGATGAACTGGATCAGAAGGTTGAAGATATCCAGGCTGGCAAAATTGTAGTAGATACAGTACTTTAATAAAAAAGACAGAACAATACTTATAGTCTATAGAGCGTAGCCTGAGGCTACGCTCTAGCTTTATTAGAAAATGTACGCAGGGTGACCCTGAGCACTGGTGTGGCTATGTAATTTGTTATAAAAAGGGAATGTGAGGTATTAGCTTTGCAAGATACTATAGTAAGATTTGAAAATGTTACAATGCAGTTCCCGGGCGTATTGGCCAATGACAATGTTTCCTTCGATATCAGAGAGGGTGAAGTATTTGCCTTGGTTGGAGAAAATGGTGCAGGTAAGAGTACTCTTATGAATGTTCTGTACGGCATTAACACTCCAACTGCAGGAAACGTATATGTTAAAGGCAATAAGATGGAAAAATTCAACCCTAGTGAAGCCATTGCAAATGGCGTAGGTATGGTGCATCAGCACTTTATGCTTGTTCCATCATTTACAGTTGCCCAGAATATAGCATTAAGTAAGGAACCTAGAAAGGGAAAAATATTCTACGATTTAAAAGCTGCAGAAAAAGCAACCAGAGATCTTGTGGAAGACTATGGACTGGTAGTTGATCCAAAGGCTGTTGTTGAAGAAATCAGTGTAGGATTGCAGCAGAGAGTAGAAATCCTGAAGACTCTGTACAGAGGTGCAGATATTCTTATACTTGATGAACCGACTGCGGTACTGACTCCACAGGAAACAGATGAACTGTTCAATGTAATCAGAAGAATTGTAAAAGAAAAGAACATGACTGTAATTATCATTACACATAAGCTTTATGAGGTAATGGCAATTTCAGATAGAGTTGGAGTAATGAGAAAAGGTCAGCTGGTAGGTGTAGAGGAAACTAAGAACGTAAACGAAAGAATCCTTGCATCTATGATGGTTGGTCGTGATGTACTTCTGGACAAGGTTGAAAAGACCGGCACTCCAGGAGATGTAAAAATTGAAGTAAAAGATTTACACGTTACAGATAATAGAGGTCTTCTTGCTGTAAGAGGCGTAAATCTTCAGGTTAGAGCAGGAGAAGTTCTTGGTATTGCTGCAATTGAAGGCAATGGACAAAGTGAACTCCTTGAAGCAATAACAGGTCTTCGCGGAATCGAAGCCGGAGAAGTTTACGTTGAAGGTACTAAGATTAACGGAATGGATCCCGGAAAGATCAGAGCACTGGGACTGGCACATATTCCTGAAGACAGAATTTCAACAGGTGTATCAGTTCAGTCTGATATTACAGACAATCTGATTATCGGTAAAGAAAAGAGACCTGAGTTCTCAAAATTTAAACTTCATTTAAAGAAATCGACGATTGCAAGATATGCAAATGAAGTGTTCGAAAAATTTGATATGCGTGGTGCCGGAGTAGATACAAAAGTTGGATCACTGTCCGGTGGTAACATGCAGAAGGTTGTTGTTGCCAGAGAATTCTCTTTTGACACGCCCGTACTTATTATTGCACAGCCTACAAGAGGTGTAGACGTTGGTGCAATCGAATTTATCCATCAGTGTATAATCGATAAGAGAAATGAAGGATGCGCTATTATTCTAGTCAGTGCGGATCTTGATGAAGTATTCCGTCTGAGTGATAGAATTATTACTATGTACGAGGGAAAAGTTACCGGAGAATTTGCTGAAGGCGAAATCGACAAGATGGGAATCAGTTATTACATGACTGGTGACAGAAGTGGCGAGACGGCAGGAGGTGGAGCATAATGAAACTATTGAATAAAATCGATAAGAGATATGTGCTTACACTTATAATCTGTATATTCGTGGCACTTCTTTGCGGAGCACTTATTATGCTGGTTACAGGGTTTAACCCGATTAAAGCATATCAGACTATTATTACAGGTGCACTTGGACGCCCAAGACTTATTGGTAACACATTAGAAAAGTTTATGACACTTTGTCTGCTGGGACTGGCAACAGCTATCGGCGCAAAGGGTGGTTTGTTTAACGTTGGAGGAGAAGGACAGCTGTTCGTAGGTGCTTTAATCTCAACAATGGTGGGGCTTCAGCTTTCATCACTGCCTGCTCCCCTTGTAATCCTTATCGCATTTATCTGCGCAATAGTTGTAGGCGGATTCTACGCATGGATTCCGGCTATGCTTAAGGTTAAACTGAATGTAAGTGAAGTAATCACGACAATTATGCTTAACACAGTAGCAATAAAGGTTACTACATATCTTGTTAACGGTCCTTGGTGTTCTGACCTGGTTTCAGTATCCAAGGGAACAGATTATCTGCCGGATTCACTGAGATTAACAAAACTGATTTCTGCATCTAACCTGAGCACAAGCTTTATTGTAGGTGCAGTATTCACATTCTTAATCTGGTATTTTATGAAGATGACTACAGTAGGTCTGCAGCTGAAACTTACCGGTGAGAATGCAAGATTTGCAAAATTCTCCGGATTAAAGAGTGACAAGATTATGGTAGGTTCCATGGTTGCGTCAGGTGCAATCTGCGGATTTGTGGGAATGACTCTAGTATATGGCTACAATGGTCAGATGGTAGATACAATCAGTACTGAATTCTACTTTGACGGTATGCTTGTTGCTATGATAATGAACTATAACCCTGTTGGAATCATTATCATGAGTGGATTCTTTGCAATCCTGAATACAGGTGCGACAATGATAGACATGACAATGGGCATCTCAACTCAGATTTACGATATCATTTTCTCAATTCTTATTTTCCTGATGGCAGCCAATAAAGGTTTTGTTGAATGGTTTGCTGCCAGAAAAATGAAGAAACAGGCTAGAGCTATAGCAAAAGAAAAAGCAGGAAAGGAGAGCATATAAATGTGGGATCAGATTGTATCACTATTCAGCATCGGATTATTCCAGAATACAATTCGTAACGCAACTCCTGTTATCCTGGCAGCACTCGGAGGTTTGTTCACTGAACATGCCGGCATTATGAATATCGGTATGGAAGGTATGATTCTGACCGGTGCTTTTGTTGCGGTAGTATTCAGCTTTACATTTGCAAGTGCACCTATAGGAGTGCTGTGTGCAATACTTATTGGAATTCTGATTGGATTATTCTTTGCACTGTTTGTTGTAAAACTAAAGAGTGACGAATTTATTATCGGTATGACTCTGAATACTTTTGCAGCAGGTGTAACAGTGTACCTGCTTCGTTCAGTGTTCCATCAGACAGGTTCATGGGTATCAAAGGATATTAAAGGTTTACCTGCAATTGATATTCCAATCATTAAGGATATTCCTGTAATTGGAGATATCTTCAGCGGATATTCAATATTCGTATATATTTCATGGCTTCTGGTTATCGCTGTATGGGTTTTCTTGTACAGAACTCCTTACGGCTTCTGGATGAGAGCCTCCGGAGAACATCCAAAGGCTCTTGAAACTGCAGGTATAGATCCTGTAAAGATGAAAGTATTAGCCAGTGTGCTTTGTGGAATCTTCTGCGGAATGGCAGGAGCACACCTATCACTGGGATATCTGAACTGTTTCACAGAAGGTATGAGTGCAAGCAGAGGATTTATCGCATTTGCCTGCGTAGTATTCGGTATGGCAAATCCGCCTAAGGTATTTGGAGCAGCTATACTGTTCGGATTCCTGCAGGCTCTTGGTATCAGACTGCAGTCTGTTGGTATTCCATCAGATCTGACAGAAGCTGTACCATATCTTGCTACTGTACTGATGCTTGTTTATATCACTGTAATGGGTGCTAACAAGAAACGTAACAGAGCAAAGAAGGCTATGGCTGTAGAGGCTGAAGCCGCGGAACAATAAAAAATGTATGATAAGAGGTATGACTATGAAAAAGAAGGTTTTGAAGTGCATTTCTTTAGCTGCAGCTACAGTGCTGACATTAACTGTTGTAACCGGCTGTGGAGCAAAAGAAGCGTATGATTACGATCTTTCCGAGTACGTAAAGGTTGGAGAATATAAGGGGCTGACTTACGATAAGATTAAAGTATCCGTAAGCGAGACTGAGGTGCAGGAGGAAATAAAAAACAGATGCAATTCTGCTGCTACCACAGAAGAAGTTAAAGAGGGGACCGTAAAAGACGGAGATACAATCAATGTATCATACGAAGGCCGTATCGATGGAGAAACCTTCGAAGGCGGTACATCAGACAGTTATGACATCACAATAGGTCAGACTTCCATGATTGATGGCTTTGTTGAAGGTCTGGTAGGAAAGAAGGTTGGCGAAACTGTTACTTTGAACCTTAAGTTCCCGGATGATTATCACAACGAAGATGTTGCGGGAAAAGATGTAGTGTTTGATGTAAAAATCAAATCAAAGAAGATAACAGTTGTTCCGGAATATAATCTGGACTTTGTAAAAGCTAACAGCGAATGCTCAACTCTTGAGGAATATGAAAAATCTGTCAAGGCGGATTTGAAAAAGGAAAAGGAAGAATCAGCCAAGGAGACAACTATGCAGGCTCTCTGGAGCAAGCTGGTTGAAGCTTCTGAAGTCATCAAATACCCTGAAGAAGAGCTGAATGCCATTAAGACTACTACAAAGGACTCTCTTGTACAGCAGATTGAATCATCAGGATCAAATCTTGAAGATTATTTAGAGAGTCAGAACACTGACGAAGAGACAATCGATAAGCAGATCAGCGACTATGCCGAGGGTAGAGTTTTCAATGAAATGATTATCTACACTATTGCAAGAGCTGAAAAGCTGGAAGTAACTGATAAAGAGTATAACGAATACATTGACAACATGCTCTCATCATCAGGAACTGATGAAGAATCATTTAAAGAAATGTATGGTGTATCTATTCAGGAATATTGCGAAAATGAAGGCCTGAGACCGGCACTGCTTTACAATAAAGTAATGGAAAAGGTTTTCGAATACGCAAAAGAAGCAAAATAAACAAATGAATTCAAAGGAAGGACCCTGCGAACAGGTCCTTCTTTTATTATCTGTTTTATACATTTTTATACTTTTGAAAAAAGTCGTACATATAATATGAATAAAGAAACTTTCTGAGAGGTATGAATAATGTTAAGCACGGATAAATTAAGGGATAAAGTGGTTATTAATATTGCAGACGGAAAAAGCCTGGGTTATGTAAGTGATATAGAGGTAAATCTTGAAAATGGGGTCATTGAAGGAATAGTAATCCATGCAGAAAAGCGTATGTTCAGCATTTTTGGCGACAGACAGCAAATTATTGTTGTTAAATGGGAAAAGGTGCGAACAGTAGGAGAAGATGTTATTCTTGTTGAACTCGATACATATTGATGTTTCACTGGAAATGATACACTAAATGTAGTAAAATAACAGTGTCAGTATAAAACTTTGTATGAGAGGTATATTATGAAGTGCCCTTTTTGTGATAATTTAGATACTAAAGTAATTGATTCAAGACCAAAAGAAGATGGACATGCTATTCGCAGAAGAAGAGAGTGTGAAGTATGCGGCAAGCGCTTTACAACTTATGAAAAGGTTGAAGAAAGCATTATCATGGTTGTAAAAAAAGACGGCAGAAGAGAAGCCTTTGACAGAAGCAAGCTTATCAACGGAATCATAAAGGCATGTGAAAAAAGACCTGTTGCAGTTGCCGATATGGAGCGAGTAGTTGATGAGATTGAACGAGAGATAAACAACGAGATGTCAAAGGAAGTGGAGAGCGCCCTTATCGGCGAAATGCTTATGGAAGCGTTAAAAGAATTGGATGAGGTTGCCTATGTCAGATTTGCATCGGTTTACAGACAATTCACAGATGTTAACACCTTTGTGAAAGAAATAGAGAAACTTATCGGAAACAAGAAATAACAGGAGGAAAAATGGGTAAAATTTATCAGATTGCAATAGATGGGCCTAGCGGTGCAGGAAAGAGCACCATTGCAAAGCTAATAGCTAAGAAGTTAGGAATAGACTACATCGATACAGGAGCCATGTACAGAGCACTGGGGTATAAAATGCTCCAGCTGGGAATTACTGAAGATAATCTTGAGGCTGTTGAGGAGCTTCTTAAGACTACAGAAATTGATTTTTCAAAGGGAGACATAATTTTAGACGGAACGGTAATTAACGATTTGATTAGAACCCCTGAAATTTCAATGAAGGCATCAGCCTGCTCCGCACTTGCCATAGTGAGAAAACACCTTGTAAAGGTGCAGCAGGAAATGGGTGAAAAGAAGAGTGTAATTATGGATGGCAGAGATATTGGAACTGATGTATTTCCAAATGCGCCGTACAAGTTCTTTATCACAGCTACTCCGGAGGAGAGGGCAACACGCAGATATAAAGAACTGACTGAAAAAGGAGAAACTGTAAGCTACGAAGAAACACTGAAAAGCATTATAGAGCGAGATTACAATGATTCCCATCGTGCAGTCAGCCCTCTTAGAAAAGCAGACGATGCTGAAGAAGTGGATACAACAGATATGACCATTGACGAAGTAATAGAATATATTTGCAGTAAAATAGACGAATAAAGATAGACTCCCAGGGCAAAAATGAGCCTTGGGAGTTTTTTTAGAGTGCAGTTCAGTCACTGATTTCAGTGTTTATCAAAGCAGATTTAAGTTTTGATAATGCCTTTTTTTCTATTCGTGAAACGTACGAGCGGGAGATTCCCATTTCCTCTGCAATTTCACGCTGTGGCCTGGAAGGGTTGCCGTTCAAGCCGTATCGTAATATTACGATACGTCGTTCTCTTTCTGTAAGATGACTATGAAGTGCCTTATAAAGCTCTCTGACCTGCTCTTTTAGATAAAAATTATCAAAGATGTCATCAGGAGATGAACCAATAATATCGTTAAGACTTATTTCGTTTCCGTCTTTATCGGTGCCTATGGGAACACTTATGGATACTTCACACTTATTTTTCTTCCCTGACCTTATGCTCATGAGAATTTCGTTTTCTATACAGCGGGATGCATAGGTTGCCAGCCGGGTAGATCTTTTGCTGGTGTACGTATCAACGGCTTTAATGAGACCAATTGTTCCTATGGATATTAAATCCTCCTGGGATGTTTGACCTGCGTATTTTTTTGCAATATGTGCCACTAGACGAAGATTTTTCTGAATCAGTATGTCCCGTGCGCAGGGGTCTCCGGATTCCAGTGCTAAGACATACTTCTTTTCATCTTGTGCTGAAAGTGGTCTGGGAAAAGAATTGCTCATGTATGTAACCCCCTCTATGACTACAAGATATGCATAGACGGGGGTCAACGTGCCTGGCTACTATTTTTTTACTATCTAAGATCGAAGGACAGACAGTCAGTACACTTGCACTCAGAAGGATTTGCTTCGTGAGTACTTACAGTGATTGATTCAAGAGAGCAGTGAATACCATCCTTGGCATTGTGCTTGCACTGCACAACGTCACAGTGAATGTTAGGGTTATAATTGTCTTTCATTCTCATTTACCTCCTTGCCGTTATCAATATTAGTTTGCTCTTAAGTAGTTAAATTTATTAGTTGCTTTTGCTTGTATGAAGCAGAAAAAAATGCTATAATTTAAACTGAAAATTTGTGTTTTGAGTCACTTTCTCCCTCGGGAGGACAATATGCAGATTAAATTATTACCTGAAAAAGAAAGGCCTGTTGAGAAGGCCTGGTCAAACGGTGTGGAAACCCTGACGAACACGGAACTACTTGCTTTGATAATTCACACCGGAACGCAGAATAAGTCAGCACTCAGGCTGGCAGAAGACGTACTGGGAACACTGGACGAAGGTTTAAGTGACCTGGGAAGATGCTGCAAGGAAGACCTGATTGAAATCGATGGAATAGGCAAGATGAAAGCCTGTGCAATTATGGCTGCCGTTGAGCTTGGAAAACGCATTTCAACCAGTGCTACTCCGAGGAGACTGTCTGCTGCGAGCAGTGATGACGTTGCGGCTCTTTTTATGGAAGAGCTGAGATACTTGCAGAAGGAACATTTTCGTAGTGTTTTGGTAAACGCAAAAGGTGATATTCTTTCTGTAGACAGTGTTTCTATAGGTGAACTTTCATGTACGGTGGTTCATCCGAGAGAGGTTTTTAATATGGCTGTGAAGAAGAGTGCAGCCGCAGTAATTTTCGTACACAATCATCCCAGTGGTGATCCGTCACCAAGTCAGGAAGATATCGACACAACATACAGGCTGGTGGAAGCGGGTAAAATACTGGGGATAAAAGTTTTGGATCACATTATTATTGGAGATGGGAAATACGAAAGTCTCAGAGGCCGAGGCATTATTACATAGAAATTCCCGTTGAATGGAGGTAGTAAAATGTTTAAATTCAAGTTTTTAGCTGCAAAAGACATCGGAATCGATTTAGGTACTGCAAATACCCTGATTTATATAAAGGACAAGGGAATTGTACTAAATGAGCCATCTGTTATTGCAAGAGATAATAAGCGTAATATAACTATTGCAGTAGGTCATCAGGCAAAAGAGATGATGGGCAAGGCTCCTGCACATATTGATGTTGTAAGACCGCTGAAGGACGGTGTTATTTCAGACTTTGACAGAGCGGCAGATATGCTTAAGGCATTTATTGATCAGGCTGTTTCTGACAATAAATTAAAGAACTACAGAGCAGTTGTAGGAGTTCCAAGTGGAGTAACTGAAGTTGAAAAGAGAGCTGTTGAACAGATTGTAAGAGGTATGGGTGCTACAGAAGTTTATGTTCTGGAC
>JAQYNQ010000064.1 GCA_028727785.1 Eubacteriaceae bacterium
GGGTCAGCCTGTTAACCTTACCGAAACTGCTGTTGAAAGGCTTGCAAAAGGTTTTGTTTACTGGTTATCTAATGCAGCTGATAAAAAAGCTGCTGATCTTATTATTTCAATTGGACGTGATCCAAGGCTTTCAGGCGAAGCTATTGCTGCAACTTTTATTAACGCTGTTTCTGCACTGGGATGCCAGGTTCTGGATGCCGGGTTAGCATCCACACCTGCCATGTTTATGTCTACAGTGTTTGAAGAATACAATTGCGATGGTGCAGTAATGATTACAGCAAGTCACCTCCCATGGAACAGAAACGGACTAAAATTTTTCAGTAAAGACGGCGGTTTGGAAAAAGGAGATATTACTGACATCATCACTTTTGCCGAGTCAGATTCTATTTTGAACTCCATGGTATCCGGTTCAGCTAAAGAACCTGTTTCAATTCCTTTGCTGGATACATACGCTGCTTACCTGCGCAATCTTATTGCAGAGGGTGTAGATGCAGGAGAGAGACCCCTTGAAGGCATGAAGATTATCGTGGATGCAGGCAACGGATCAGGAGGTTTCTATGCTTCACATGTGCTTGCTCCTCTTGGTGCAGATGTTTCTACAAGTCAGTTCCTTGAGCCTGACGGTAGCTTTCCTAATCACGCACCAAACCCTGAAGATAAGGCCGCTATGAAGTCCATCTGCGATAAAGTTAAGGCATCTGACGTTGATCTGGGTCTTATTTTCGATACCGATGTAGACCGTTCGTCAGCTGTAGATGAAAACGGTAATGAAATCAACCGCAACGCAATTGTTGCCATGGCTGCTGCTCTTATCGCTATAGATCATCCCGGTACAACCATTGTAACTGACAGTATTACAAGCAATCAGCTTACCGCATTTCTGGAAAACTGCCTGGGACTTAAGCATTTACGTTTCAAACGCGGTTACAGAAATGTTATCAATAAAGCTATTGAGTTAAATAATTCCGGAATTGACAGCCAGCTTGCTATTGAAACTTCCGGACACGGTGCATATAAGGAGAATTACTTCCTCGATGACGGTGCATACCTGGCAACAAAAATCGTAATTAAAGCAGCTAAGTTAAAGCAGGTCGGAGAATCCATCTCCGCTGTCCTTGCTTCTCTTGAGCAGCCAAAGGAAGCTGAAGAAATCAGATTCCCAATCACTGTAGATGATTTCGGTCCATATGGGGATGCGATTCTTGAGGAACTGAGCAATCTGTTCGAGTCAGGACAGGTTAAAGGTGCAAGTCTTGTGTCACCAAATTATGAGGGCATAAGAGTAAACTTTAACTTGCCATCGTTTACAGGCTGGTTCCTGCTTCGTAAATCTCTTCATGACCCTATTATGCCACTTAACATCGAAAGTGATACAGACGGAGGCTGTGCTGAAATCCGCAAGGTGCTCAAACCACTGCTAAGCGGTTATGAAGGACTGAATACTGATTCACTTTAAAGTAACAAAAGGGCAACAAAATTCCCGCCAATTCCATAAATGTTTCGCACGGGCATAAACGTTGAAAAATCAATGCTTATGCCTGTTTTTTATTGCAGAATTTCCGTTGGCACGGACCGTCTATTTATATGTGCAGTTAATTGCACAGGGGGGTAACCGAAATGAAAGTAAAAGAGAAGTTTTCCTATTCTTTAGTAGATGTGTGGTGCTGCCAGTTCTCTCAGCATAGCAATCTCATCGGCGTAACCTTCAAGTCCGTCCTGAGGTGTCTCCAGAATACAAGGCAGTCCTCGCAGATTCGGATGAGTAATAACCCTTACAATTGCTTCTGTGCCGATATGCCCCTCACCGATGCAGGCATGTCTGTCCTTGCGGGCTCCCAGCGGGTTTTTGCTGTCGTTGATATGCAGCGCCTTCAGTCTGTCCAACCCGATGATCCGGTCAAAGTCCTCAAGAATCTCTTCAAGGCTGTTGACAACATCATAACCTCCGTCATTAATATGACATGTATCCAGACACACTCCCATTTTCTCATTATGTATAACGCCGCTGATTATCTCGGCCAGTTCTTCGAAGCGGCTTCCCACTTCGCTGCCTTTTCCTGCCATGGTTTCCAGCAGAACGGTGGTGGACTGCTCCGGTGTAATCACCTGATTCAGGGTCTCGCAGATCATTGCAATTCCCCTCTCTGTGCCCTGTCCGACGTGACTTCCCGGATGAATGTTATAATAATTTCCCGGTAAATACTCCATCCTTTCCAGGTCGTCAGCCATGGCCATCAAAGCGAACTCTCTGGTCTTTGCCGTTCCTGAGCATGGATTAAGCGTGTATGGGGCGTGGGCCACCAGCTTGCCAAAATTGTTCTCTTCCATTATCTTTCTCAGACCATCAACATCAGCCGGGTCGATTGACTTGGCACCTCCTCCTCGAGGATTTCTGGTAAAAAAGGCAAATGTATTTGCTCCTATTTTTATTGCATCCTTTCCCATTCCGGCAAACCCGCCGGTAGTGGAAAGATGACATCCTATATATATCTGTTTCTCGTTCATTTTTTAATCGGTCTCCTCATTTAGTTCTTTAGAAATGTTTATACCCGGTTTACGACATATTACTCGCTTCAAAAACACCCAAAGGCGAGATCTTCAATAGATTCTCGCCTTTGAATGGATTCAGTCTGCTGCAAAGTCACACAGCCGGCCGAATCAAGTCGCACAAATACCAATTAGATTATCTGATGTATACTCTGTCAACATATGGGCTTGTTGCTACCTTAAGCATTCCGCCGTAGCCAAGCTCAAATTCAACTACATCACCAACCTGATACTCTCTGTCACAGTGAGTAACATCTAGGATGATGTGGTCTGAGCTTCCTCCCATGATTTCGATCTGGCTGTCAACAGGAGTCATGCTGCCAAGATCAGTATCCTGCTTTCCTACTCCTATGATAGCTCTCTTCATAATTCCTCTGTCTTCGTAATATGGCTTTTCGCCAAATGCATCTACGCCAACTTCGCCGATTGGAAGTGATGGTTTTTCCTTTAGCTCGATAATCTGAGCCTGAAGGATAAGAGCATCGCTAACAGTACCGGGAAGTTTTGTTTCATAGGCTGTGTCATTACCCAGAAGGAATGATTCACCCAGTCTCAGGTTGTTGATTCCTTCAGGAAGTTCTCCCTTGTCTACCAGGTAGATTGAGCTGGAGTTTCCGCCTGAAATCATTTCCAGCTTGATTCCATATTTTTCTTCAATTTTTCTGCCGATTTCAACCAGCTGTGAAAGGTTTTCATTCTTAGGAATGATTGCACCATAGCAGGTCAGGTTAACACCGATTCCGTACAGGTTGATGTTTTCCATTGCAAGAATTTCTTCAACAGCTTCAAAAATAAGTTCTTCGTTTTGGAAGAAGATACCTTCTCTAAGATCACCAAGGTCAATCATCAGAAGGATGTCGTGAACCTTTTTAGCCTTTGCAGCTTCCCTGTTAAGCAGTCTGATAGTTGATAATTCTGAGTTAAATGAAAGGTCAACATACTTAACAACATCTTCAACCTCACTGTGCATTGGGATTCTTAGAAGAACAGTCTTCTTCCCATGGTTTCTTACCATTTTAGCAAAACTTGCAATGTTCTTTACTCTTGAATCTGCGATAAAGTCAACAGCTTCGCTTCTTGCAAGCATTTTTACCATTTCCTTATCTGCACACAGTCCCTTAGTTACGATCATCAGGGAACAGTTGCCATGATCTTTTGTGATTGTTGCGCATGCATCAAGGTTTCCCTGAAGCTTCTTCAAATCAATTACTAGTCTTGGATACATTTTCATTCTCTCCTCTTTAAAAAATCTACTCTACTCTATTTGGGCAGTTTCTTCTGGTGCAGTGCTTGCAGTCGTGAGTACAATCACCCATGTACTGTCCCTGGGCTTCCCATTTGCCCTGAACTCCTCCACCGGCTCTTAATCCTGCCTTATCATCCATGCCAACATTTGGCTTCTTGCCCAGCTCATGTGCTCCGCCAATAGGTTCGTCTTCCTTGAAAGCACTCATATCATAGCCCATTGCTTCACATTCTTCAATATGCTTTTTGTACTCGGCATCTCTTTCCTCAGCCTCTCTGGCTTCTCTTTCAACTTCAGCCATGAACTTTGCGCCGGAAACAATTGTTTCGTCATTTTTCTTTTCAGGGAATTTCATGCCTAAGCTCTTTTCAAGAAGTCTGATTGCACCTTCTCTGTGCGTCTTTGATAAAACTCCGAGTGATGCCATGATATAATCGTTGTCAACCAGAATCTTTGCATGGTCTGTAGGGAACAGCATCATTCCTGTTTCATTATGCTTTGCTATTTCTTCCATGATTTCAACTCTGTGCGGAAGTCTTGTCAAAGCTCCTCCTGTTCCTACGATATACTTAACCTGAGTTAAATCTTTTCCTTCAGCGACAGTGCTTCTTCCGGAAGGACCATATATATATCTGATAATTCCGGCGTGTCTTTCAACAGCCTTAAGAACTGCTTCCTTAGTCAATCTTTCAACCAGCTTGATTTCGTCTTCATTCTTTGGAATTGCAACATAGCTTTCAAGAGTTGCGTCAAGATCGATTCCCATCTTTTCACATTCTTTTCTCAGCTTTTCTTCTCCGATGGACTCGATAACCTTCATTCTGTTTACGTATACTCCCAGGTCACCTTCTACTGTTCTCTTTGCTTTAGGTTCTGGCGCAACCATAATTCTTGCAATTTTGTCTGATTCCATAGCTACTGAGTGAAGGTCTGTTGTCGCTCCACCAACGTCCAGAACTATTAAATCTCCCAGACAATCGTAAAGAAGCTTGGTACATTCCATAACGGCACCCGGAGTAGGAATAATCGGTCCACTTACCATGTCTCTTACGTGTTCCATACCCGGTGCGTGGATAATATGATCTTCAAAAGCGTCCTGAATTACCTTTCTGCATGGTTCTACGTTCAGGTCGTCAATTTTAGGATATACATTTTCAACGTTATATAGCTGCTGACCACTCTCTTCGTCGAAGATAAGCTTCATTTCTTCCTGGTTTTCAATATTGCCTGCATAAATAACAGGAATTTTCAGACCCATTGATCTGATCATTTCAGCATTATCCAGTGCTGTATCTCTTTCACCGTAGTCTACACCTCCGGCAATCAGAATCAGATTAGGATTGATTTCCTTAATCTTTGCAATATCTGTTCTTCTCAGTCTGCCTGCGGTAATGTAGTGAATAATGCCCCCTGCACCCAGAGCAGCTTCCTTTGCTGCTTTTGCTGTCATATCATAAACCAGGCCGTGAACTGTCATTTTCAGTCCACCTGCTGCAGATGATGTGGCAAGCATTTCGTCGTATTCCAGACTGTCGATACCCATTTTTTTGCACAGATCGTCTATTGCTCCCTGTAAACCTATTCTTACATCCCCAGCAAGAACAGAAGTTGGAGCCTGACCCTGAGCCCAGAATACAGGGTTTTCTGTATCTAAATCCTTAAATGCATTTACAACGGTTGTAGTTGAACCGATTTCAGCTACTAATACATCTACTTTCATTTAAATTACCTCCCTCTCAAGATATTTAATAAATCCATACAGCAAACTGCCTTCATTTGTTCTATGCATTTATTAACATTCTCTTTTAAAAAAGGGGATCGGGCTCTGCCCGTCCCCTTAATAGTTTGCTTTATAAGCTTAAAGATCAGATTATAAGTCTCCTCTTCTTCTCATAGCTTCTTCTGCCAGGAATGTAGCTACGTCGATACCGTGAGAGTCTCTTCCGAATCCTGCATCGATACCAGTCTTAACAGCATCTTCAGGAATTACCTGAGTACCACCTGCTGCGATAATAACCTTATCTCTGATACCCTTTTCAACTGCAAGATCGTTGATTCTCTTCATGTTCTTGTAGTGGATATTGTCGTGTGAAATAATTGTTGAAGCTAAGATAGCATCAGCATTTAATTCGATAGCTGCATCAACAAGCTTTTCAACCGGAACTGAAGTTCCAAGGTAGTTAACTTTGATACCCCATTTTTCGATTCCGCCGTGCTTGATGTTGATGATTTCACGAAGACCTACTGAGTGTTCGTCTTCACCAACTGTACCGCAAACTACTACCATTGGATGTTCTGAGAACTCCTTGAATAGAGTTGCATCATCCAGGTGATGTGGTTCAGGTGGAATTTCAAGGTTAGTTGGGTCTACGTCGAATGTAAGTTTACCCTTTAATTCGATTCTTGTACCTTCAGCTTCCTGCATTACTTCCTTACTGATAACTGTTGGTTCTTCCAGACCTAGCTTTCTACCGATTTCAACAGCAACTGCTTCTGCCATTCTTGCGTTTGTAGGAATCATCATAGTAATCATGATAGTTCCATCTGCGCACCATTCCATTTCAGGCTTGATTGCTTCGCCGTCCAGGTATTTTTCAACCTTTTCTAGTCTTCTATCTACGCAGTCTTCTTCATCTAATTCATCGATGTATACGATCTTGCTTCTGTCTTCGAATGTACATCCGCCGATTAGAGCTGCTGGATCTGCTGGATCTCCACCGTACTGTTCAACGTTGTTGTAACCGAAGTGAGCTGTTACTGGAGCCATGTAGTCTTCTTCTCTTTCGAAGATGTATCCATAGCCTACGCCGCCTTCAATCTTTCTAGCGATACCGTCGCCATTTCTTTCAGGATATCTTGCTGAGTCAACGAAGAATCCTTCCTGTACAGCCTGGAAGTATCCGCCAACTTCGATGATTTCTTCCATGAACAGAACTGCTCTTTCCTTGATGTCTCTTGCCATTTCGCGAAGAGGTCCATCCTTCTTCAGTTCAACCATTTCCATTAAGCCATCCATACCAACTAGAGCCTGCTTAGCATTGTCGCAAGCTTCCATGTTGTAGATGTGCCATGGAACGTTTCTTCCTTCGTCAGGAGTGATTGTTGACTGAATATCAGCGCTAGTTAACTTGGAAATGAACATGTTCATTACGTGAGTTACTGTAGCTTCTCTAGCTGATGAGCAGATATACTTAGTGTTCTGCTGTGCTCTCATCTTGTATCTTCCGCAGAAGTCACGAAGTGCTACTGCATATGGAAGGTCATAGTACATACAAGGTGCAGGTGTTGCAGTTGGAGGTACTGTTGATAGAGCGATATGATCAGGCTTGATACCAACTTTTTCTGAGAATAATGAGTTGATAGCGTGCTGAACGATAAGTTCAGGCATTACCTTCCATGCTTCTCTTGCTGTAGCGTTTGCGTTATGAGCTCCGTCAATCTGAAGAATGTCAGCCCATGCAAGAATCTTCTTGGATTCGCAAGCGTCTACGAATGATCTTACGCAGTTGATATCTCTATAAAGTACGTTGTACTGAGGGTCCTGGTGAGCTCCGTTGATACCTTCTTCAGCGAACATTACTGCTACGTCTGGACCAGCTACGCCGGATACGTATGAATGATAGTTGATTGGACGACCAACTTCATCTTCGATAATGTCCAGAGCCTTTCTCTGAGCTCTAACCTGTTTTCTAGTTACAGGAATACCACCGATACCCTGTGGAGTACCTTCCATCAGTCCATCGATGTGGGACTGACCCATGTGTCTGATAACCATGATATGGTCTGCACCATGCCATGCTGCCATTCTCATTCTTCTGATATCGTCTTCGAATCTTCCGGAAGCGATTTCAGTAGTGATTACTGGAAGTGGCTGTGGGTCGATATTTTCAAAGAACTTTGCCGGTGGAAGACCAACACTGTTCTGTAGAGGTTCGGATGCATCATGATATTCGAAAGGTCCCATCTTGATTCCAGGAGCAGGCTTTCTCCATACCCAACCTCTTCTTCTTGGTTCATACTTATCTAGGTCTTTTAAGATTTCTCTTACATCTAGTTTTTCATTTGGCTGTAATTTGATTTCTGACATCTTTTTATCCTCCCTACTTGAATAGTGCTACTGCATCATCCCAGTATTCACCCTGAGCAAGCTTCTGGCTAGCTTCTCTAATGGAGATGCCTTTTTCGTTAGCGATCTTGTAAACAACGTGACCGGTTCCATGTCCCATAAGTCCTCTGTCCATGCAACCTTCTACGATTTTCTGAGTGTCTAATGATGATACACCCATTCTTAGAAGAACAGCTCTTTCTACAGAAGGAGTTGTGTTCTTTCTTCCTAATTCAAGTAGAGGATCAACAACCTGAGCTGTTAATTCCCAGAATCTGTCGTATAATTCTTCGTCAGTAAGATTTGCAATATGCGCTCTTCTCTGAGCGAAATCGTCTTCTCTTCTCATTCTTTTTTTCTCCCTTATTCTCGATTATAGTTCTGCTAGAGTTTCTTTTACGAATGCTTCGTCAGTCTTAGTTTCTGCAATTAAGAACTTGATATCATCTTCAGTTAGATCTGCTGGAGCAAGACCGGACTTCTTAACAGCCTTCTTGATCAGAGATTTTCTGAAACGAGTGATATCTGCTTCCTTATACTTCATAAGACCTGGATCTGCAGGTAAAATCAGGTTTGTGCCTGGCTTATCTTCTTTTGGATCACCGAATCTTACATCGATTCCGTTTTCCTTAGCAAATGCCAGCTGAGGCTGGATGTGCTTACCGGCACCTGTGTATTCAGTTTCAGATACAACAAGGATTGCATCTTCAGGAAGGTCCTGAGCCAGTGAGAATGCAGCTGCAAGAGCAGTGTTTCCTGCAGGTCCTCTTTCCAGACCTTCCAGGTTAGCAAGCATTTCAGTTGTATACATTACTTCACCCTGAGTAACTGTAACATATCTGTCCATATATCTTAATGGTCTTGCTGCTGAACGAGGAACGTCACTGTGGTCTGGATCTGTAGCATAAGGAACACCAAATCCAGTATGTCCTGTTGTACATGATTTCTTGTTAAAGTCAACGTCTGATGCCATTGAAAGACCAGTCAGGTCGATGGATGCAGCAACTACTGTAGCATCGCAGCCAGCCTTCTTAAGACCTCTGGCTGTACCTGTTACCATACCGCCACCTGCTGTAGTACATACTACCATGTCAGGATCCTTTCCTAGCTTTTCACGGCACTGCATAGCGATTTCATAACCTAATGTATCGATACCGGCGATACCAAATGGTGAATATAAGGATGCATTGAAGTATCCTGTATCTTCAAGAATTGAAAGGAATGAATAGAATAATTCAGGTCCTACAGTAAGCTGTACAACTTCTGCACCTAAAGCTTCACATTTTCTTGCCTTTTCAACGATTTCAGGCTGTCCAACTCCGTTTGAGTCGTAGCATTCCTGAACGATGATGCACTTTAATCCCTGCATAGCAGCCTGAGACGCAACTGCAGCACCATAGTTACCTGATGTAGCTGCCATAACACCCTTGTATCCCAGCTTCTTAGCGTGAGCAACTGCACAGGCAGCACGTCTGTCTTTGAAAGAGCCGGATGCATTGCAGGCTTCGTCCTTAACAAAGATTCTTGCACCATATCCCGGCTTAGCATACTTTCTTGATAATGCTGTAATATTTCTCAGTTCAAGCAGCGGAGTGTTTCCTACACCGTGTAATCCCTGAATTCTGTTGATTTCATCAAGAGTATATCCTGTTGAAGTCATAAGCTCATCATAATCGAATGCGATTGGAGATCTTTCGAATTCTGCATAGTCAAGACCTAGAGCGTTCTTCTGGATATCATTTGATCTTCCCATTACGGACTGATAGTCTTTTGCTAATGCCATTATTCTTCACCTCCAAATTTCATGATTTCTCTTAGTTGTCTGTCAATTTCGATAATTTCCGGAACGAAAACACCGTAGCTGTGATCATAATATGGAGCTTCTTCGATTAAAGTTCCCTTTTCAAGACGGCCTACTGCAGTCTTAACTGTTACTTCGTCTCCAACTTTAGCTTCTTCGTCCTGAAGAAAACCTTTAGTCCACTGCTGTAAATCACACTTCTTTGTGTCATCTGGTAATTTAGCAGTTCTTTCTTCTGCTTTAAGTACAACTGAGTGAATTCTCACCCAATCTCCTCTCTTTGCCATTGTAATCATCTCCTATCAGATTAAAATGAGCACACAAGCGGGAAGTAACTTTACCCCCGCTTCGTGCAAAAATATGTAATGTTATAGGTTAAAAACTTTCAACTCTAAATTGAATTATTTAACGATTTTGCAATCTTCGTCAATAAGCTTTCTCATGTCTCCCATGATTGCTCTTGGAACTGGAATGTCGATCATAGTCTTTAGACCTGGCTTAGCGTTGATTACGTGAGGAATTGTGTTCATAATCATAGCCATTGTTCCGATTCCGCCTTCGATTTCAGGAGTATTTGACATATTTACAGGTGGAATACCCTTGATTTCTACGTAGTCACCAGTGTGAACGCCAACCTGTTCAGGTTCGATCTGCTGAGGGTGATCCATTTCAATCTTAACTTCTCCATCAACAGTTCCCCAGCCCTTCATTGCAACGCCGGCAACCTGTCCAGCAGCAGCAAATCCGTAAGGTGACTTTCTGTCAACATCAGTTACGATTGGTTCCATATCCTGTTCAAACTTTTCAAGATCCCAACCTAAAGCGTCACAGATCATTCCAACTGATTCAGCGAATCCAACGTGACCAGCCATAGTTCCGTTTGCTTTTCTTTCCATGAAGTCTGCAACTTCTACACCGATTCCCTGTTCTTCCATTACAGCAGGTCCGAATGGTGATAAGCTGTTAACTCTTCTTGATACGATGTGGTCAACAGTTTCGCAAGCACCTGTCCATAGAATTACAAGAAGGTCCATGATAAGACCAGGGTTGATACCAGTTCCCAGAACTGTAACACCATTAGCCTTAGCGATTTCATCTAACTTAGCAGCCAGTTCAGGTTCCTGAGCCTGAGGATAAGCCATTTCTTCAGCTGAAGTAATAACGTTCATTCCTCTTTCCATAACATATACTAGCTTGTCATATACTTTTGCTGTGAATGAGTCAGTACATACAACAACGATATCAGCAGCACCTGGCTGAATAACTTCTTCTGCAGTACCAACGATAACGTCTTCTCTGTCTCCTCTTTCGATTCCAGGAACTACGTCATATAAGCTCTTTCCTAACTTTGCACCGATATCAATAGCACCAACGATATCAACACCCTTCTTCTTAGTTAACATTTTGCCGATTCCGCCGCCCATAGCGCCTAATCCCCAAAGGATTACTTTTACGTTTTTCATTTGCTTTTCTCTCCTTTTTAAACCTTTAAAAAATAATCTGAACTGAATTTGCGTCGTTCGCGTGCCCCAGGCACTCTGCCCTTATATAATGCAAGCACCGTGCCAAATCAAATCTTGTATACAGAATATTTGATTAAAAACAAAAATGTGTATTTTCAACAGTTTTCTCCTTTCTGTCTAATTTAAAATTGTTTTTTTACACCTTAGTAATGGTAAATCCTAACATCAAATCCCTTTTAGATGCAAAAAGATTTGCACTATATGTGCAAATCTTTTTGCATTAATACTCTATTCCATACTTTTTTAACTTATGCTGAAGCGTCTGTCTCTTAATTGAAAGTGCATCTGCTGCCTTTGAAACGTTGCCGTTTTCCTCATGGATTACTTTCCTGATTATTTCTTTTTCAAGTTTTGATAGATAAACATCTAGGGAAGCCTGACGATCCCACTGCACAAGATTGCGTTCTTCAGTGGTCTCACGCATAGGCATCTGCAGAAGTTTCTCGTCCAGAACATTCTCTTCATCTTCGGCCATAGCCACAGACTGCATTATTATATTCTCAAGTTCTCTTACATTACCTGGGTAATCATAAGCGTTAAGTCTTCTGATAGCTTCTGGAGAAATGCTTGTCAGATTTTTCCCGAAGCGTTTACACTGCTTGGCCAGTAATGCTTCTGCAAGCATCGGGATGTCTCCCTCTCTATCACGTAGAGGTGGAATATCAATTCCCACAACATTTAATCGATAGTACAGGTCCTTACGAAGTTTTCCCTCCTCAATAAGTTTCTGAGGCGATTCATTTACTGTGGCAATAATTCTTACATCTATTGGAATATCTCTGCTTCCGCCGACTCTTCTTATGTAGTCTTCCTGAAGTACACGAAGAAGTTTGCTCTGCAGATCGTAAGGCATAGAGTTTATTTCGTCCAGAAGCAGCGTTCCCCCGTTAGCCTGCTCGAAAAGTCCTGCTCTGTCAATGGCTCCGGTAAATCCACCCTTTGCAGTTCCGAAAAGAATACCTTCAAGAAGGGTTTCGGGCAGTGCAGCACAGTTCTGTGCCAGGAATGGCTTGTTTTTCCGGTTTCCATCATAATGAATACTCTGGGCCATCAGCTCTTTACCTGTTCCTGTTTCCCCGTAGATAAAAACGGATGCATTGGTCTTTGCTGCTGTTTTTCCTCTGTTCACGGCAGTTTCAAAGAGAGTACTTTTTCCTATTAGGTCGCTGAAAACATACCTTTTTATCTTTGGTTCAACTTTGTGAGGTTCCATTTCCTTGCTCTGCAGGCTCAAAATCTGATCGGTCATGGATTTAATATTTGTAATGTCCTTTGCTACTTCAATAGCCGCTATGGTTACCCCGTTTTCCTTTACTGGAACCGTACTGTTTACTGTTGTTACAGTCTTTCCGTAGCGGTTCTCATAGGTCTGGGTCTTATTTATCGTTGACACTCCGTCTCTCCATGCCTGATAAATTGTACTGTTCTTAAGGCTGATTCCGGGAAAGGCTTCGCTGAATTCTTTTCCGATAACGTCCTCAATATCAATTTCTTCAATCTTTGCCATTGTATCGTTATAAAGAATTCCAACTCCTTTATTATCAACAATGTGAACACCCGCATCAACCAGATTCAGCAGCTCCTCAAGTATTCGTTTATAGTGTCTGTCCTCCATAGCTCCTCCATATTCCACAATTCACTCTATATGTCCTATTATACTATGGTTTTCCCACTGGTGCAAATATTTTTGCACCAGCGCTTTCAAGGATTACAGACCTAACTTGGAAATATTTGAATCACTGGCAAAGCTGCTCAGTTCGTAAAGGAACAAAATCTCATCTGCATCACCTGCTACCATATCCATGTCCCCTGCAAAATATCTCATATCTATCATGACAATTTCTTTGTAGTCGCCTGCTAATAGGGGAACCAGACAGTTAGCAAAGGAATCCTTAATAACCGCCAGCTTTCCTTTACCGGAAACTCCTGTTTCTATTTGGGTGATTCCATGATTTCCTCCGAAATATACCTTGTACTTGTCCTTTTCCTTTGTCATCTCCATATCGAACATTTCTACCGGCTTTCCGTCGGTAGTTACCTTAATCTTGTCATTTATTACCGGTATCTTTATCCTGTCCAGAGAGCCTCCTTCTCCTACCACTTTTTCAGCAGACTTATCCAGAACCTTAGAATACAGTGTACCTAAAAAATCGCTGCACACTTCTTTCATCTCATATGGGCATTTTTTCCCCATAAGCTCCTCGTATCCCACATAAGCTCCGTCCAGAGTCCAGTGATGATCAGTTCTGTAATACAGGTTTTCACTGTCCTCTCTTTCGGCCTGTCGAATCAAAGCCTCCTTCATGTTAACCACCTTGCACTTGCTTAAGGTTTTCACGGCAAGCTCGTACATCTTGTCATCATCGAAAAGCTCGGCATTTTCCGGAAGCTTGCTGCTGTACACACTGCCGCCTCCAGGAACCAGCATTACCGTAACCTTTTTTTCAGGATAATTCCCGGCAGTTTTTTCAATTATCTTAAGGTTTCTCTCATATCGTTCTGAATTAATGTCTTTTTCCAGCTTCTTGTCAAAATAAAATCCGTCCCTTCCAATATATGCTCCACCGATGTCCTTTCTTCCCGTAATTTTTTTCACTGCAGTAGCCAGTGCCATAAGTGAATCCCTTCCTGGCATCTGGTCGCTGCTGTACTCCGTCAAAGCTTTCTGAAAGTCGCCGGTCCGGACAGACTCAGTCATCACATCATCCATTACCGTAAGCTGCCTGTTTTCATTATCAGAAAAAACTCTGTCTTCCCCTGCAAAGACACAGAGCCCTGTAACTGCAAGGACGGCCGTGAATAAAAATATAAATGTTTTCTTCATTTTCACGCCTCCTTAAAATCTGAAATACAGAAAAGGATTATAGCTGTCTCCAATGATGAATGAAGTCGCCAGTCCAAATACAGCAAAAATTATAAAATATCCAGCCAGCTGAAAGGCCTTACCCCTCTCAGTGAGTTTTGATGCAAAAGCCTTCACAAAGTGAAGTGAGCCCAGTGCACCTGCGCCAATGAGCACTCCGTAGCTCTTAAGATAATATAGACTCATGGTCGAAGTGCCGCTCCCCAGGCCGGCCATAGACTTCAGATATGCACCCAGAATGGTCATATCGTCGCATGCGAAGATAACCCAGCCGACAACGATAAGCAGCAGGGCATACAAATGTCTGAGCCCTCCGGGCAGCTTTTCTGTCAAAACTCCCAGAAACAGTTTTTCCGCTGCTATTATCACAAAATAGTACAGCCCCCAGATTATGAAATTCCAGCCTGCACCATGCCAGAGTCCGGTAAGAAGCCACACGGTGAAAAGGTTAAGCAGCTGTTTTTTCAGTCCTTTCTTATTTCCGCCAAGTGGTATGTACAGATATTCTCTGAACCAGGTTCCCAGTGTGATGTGCCATCTGCGCCAGAATTCAGTAATGCTTTTCGACTCATAGGGATATCTGAAATTTTCCGGAAAAGTGAATCCAAAGATTTTACCCAGTCCTATAGCCATGTCAGAATAACCTGAAAAATCATAGTAAATCTGCAAGGTGAAGGCAAGTGCACCGGTCCAGGCCATTAGTGCAGGGATGTCTCCGCCGTAGGAATAGATTTCATCCCACAGGAGGCCGCACTGATTTGCTATGAGAACTTTTTTACCCAGACCCACTATAAATCTTTCTATTCCCTCTGCTGTCATGTCTGTGTCAGTTTTTCTGTGCTGCAGCTGAATTTCAATATCCTTGTATCTTACAATGGGACCTGCAATAAGCTGTGGGAAAAGAGATATATACGTTCCAAAATCTATTATGTTTCTCTGCACCTTTACATTTTCCCTATACACATCGATTATGTATGACAGGGTCTGAAAGGTGTAAAAAGATATGCCCACAGGCAGTGCAGGCTGTATTGCCGGCAGCGACAGTCCAGATACTCTGCTGATGTTCTCCATTATGAAGCCTGTGTATTTGAAGAAGCAAAGTATTCCAATATTGACTGCTATACATGCTGCAAGGGCTGCTTTTTTCTTATTTTTCTCTTTCAGATGCTCCAGCTTGAGTCCCATAAAGTAATTGAAGACAATTGAGAATATCATAAGCAGCACATATACCGGCTCACCCCATGCATAAAAGATAAGGCTTGCTGCAAGGAGCAAGCCGTTACGCATTTTTTCGGGTACAAGCCGGTACAGTATCATCACAGCAGGCAAAAACATAAATATAAAAACTATACTGCTGAATACCATACTTTTTACAATCCCTCCGCTCTACTGGTTTATGAAATCCGTGAATGCTTTCTTTACCGCATCCTGCTTGTCGCAGATTATCAATACTGCATACTGACCACTGGTAAAGACTTCTGCTTTTTCTGCTCGCTTTACCTGATCAGGGGCGTATTGGGAAAAGACATTTATTCTGTTCTGCACGTGATCCTTCAGTGTTTTTTCAGCTTCTGAAACATCAGCTGCATCCTTCACTGCTATTACAGCGATTTCATCTGCTTTTCCACTTTTTGAATATGACACGAAGAATTTGTCTACTTTATCATAGTCCATTTCAGATATGTATGCGAAAAGATCCTCAGGATTGTCTGCATTGCTGTCTGCTGACATCATTTCATCCAGAGTAGTATCAGCCTCTTCCATGGCTGTTCTAAGGTCAAACATACTTACCGTATCACTGCTGTTGCTGCAGCCTACAGAGAGTACTGATATCACCATCAGGCATACTGCAATGCAAATTGTCAGTTTTCTTTTTTTCATTCTTAGCACCTCTAATTTTATCTGTTAGTGGTTGTTTTTTCTATTTCTTGGTTTCACATCTCGGATCCAATTTCTCCTGTGTAAACAGGCCAGATGTCTTTATCACCAAAAGCCTTGGCAATTTTCTTGCCAATCTTTTTTGCATCCTCTGGAGTAATTTGGGTGTTATCATCTGTACCCAGATATATCTGTTCCATGAGAACATATTTACCGTCCTTATCCTGCTGCCAGTTCCAGTTAACATATGACTCTGGATAATCTACAAGGAGTCTTTCCTGTATACTGTTCATAATCGTGTTCACGATTTCAGCATCTTCATTTACCGGCTGTTTTTCAAATCCAATAACAAAGGTATAGACCTCTTCGTCCAGCTTTTTTTTGAACACTGCCGGTATATCAAATATGTCCTTTGCTATTCCCTGATTCATGAAGGAATAGTTATACTCCAGACCTTTGGCCGCCGGGAAGAAATCTCTGTTCCATTGCTGCTCCTGTGAAAGCATGGAGTCGTTAAGATTAAATCTTGCATAGTTTCCGCTTTCTGCATCACTGTACACATCTGTATGATACCAGTTGTCACCAAGCTTTACCAGATCCCATGTGTGTACCCTCTCTGTGTTATGTACAACCATACACTGGATATCCATCATCTCCATGAAAAGTCTGAAGGTTGTCGCATAGCCTACACAGACAGCATCATGATATTTCAGCACACCGTAAGGATTGTCACTGTCCTCTCCTGAGCTTGGTATAACTGTCAGAAGCCCTTTATCCTGTCCCACATTCTTTACAAGCCAGTCATATATTGCTTTCTCTTTTTCATAGTCAGACATTCCCTCTGTAATAATTTCATCCAGGACATCCGATGCCAGCTTCAGGGTCTCCTTTTCCTTATCGCTTAATCCTGAATCGCTGTTCTTTTTGTATGCATCGGAAATATTCTTCGTTGATTCAATGGTGTATTCACTCATTATTGTAATATCATTTTCCTGATCATCATCGCCGACATTACCGGTAATAACCGCAACTTCATTTTTCAGACTTCCTATTGCTGTCAGTGAACATACACTTATTACTGTACTCGCCACTATGCATAGTGAAAGCAGGATTGCCAGCCCTGTATAAATTTTTACTTTTTTTCCTTCTTTCATAACTTTCCACCTTTTCTCTGACACTTGTTTCTTTCATATTACCATTTTTTTGATTCTAGTCTATGTATGTTGGACATTTTTACACAAGAAAAAGTTTCAGCCTGTAGGCGAGTCTTCCTGATTTTCGGTAATCTATGGGATATTTCTATGGTTTCGGGCAATTTTTCGGTTAATTTTTCATGTTATCATAAAATAATCTTAATTTGGAAGAGTTAGATATACCACCTAATTAATCACATTTTGCATGGTAAAAATTCATAAAT
The DNA here is from genome assembly GCA_028727785.1 of Eubacteriaceae bacterium. Classification (GTDB taxonomy): domain Bacteria; phylum Bacillota; class Clostridia; order Peptostreptococcales; family Anaerovoracaceae; genus Senimuribacter. The sequence goes on from JAQYNQ010000064.1 coordinate 17,381, forward strand.
AAAAGAAAGCCCACACTCTTACATGTTGTGGGCAAGTCTTATGTTCATGTGATCAAGGTTCATAAGTTTATCATTGTGACACTATTTGGTAGTTCTCAGCAGGTGATGTGATAAGTGTTCTCATTCTTCCGACAATGCTTTCGTCTGCAACTAAAGTGACACTCTTTTTTTATCTTTAAGATTTCCTTTATAGTCAAAGAAGAGAAAGACTCTATTATCACGTTTTGTATATACATCCGCAATTATGTAGTCCTTTGTAAAATTTAACAGATTATCGCTTATACATTCATCATTACAATGATTGTCAAATATTGTTTCTTTCTCTATTATCTTATATAACTTACCTGTTTCCGCATTCATTCTCCATATATTTCCATATATGTCGCTGAAGAACAGTTCTCCGTCTTTGAAAGTCATGCTGTCGCCCCAGTTAACCCCTCCACCTGAACTGTATGACACTGATTTATCGTGATTTACAGTATTCAGAAGCTTTCCATCAGGAAAACTTTCATTATACAAGTACAGTTTCAGCATTGTTTCTTTTTTAGATTCTTTTGATGCACATAATATAGCTGTAGTGTCATCAACCAGACATACCGAGCAGAATCTCTCATTCTTCTTTGCCTTATAATACTTTTTTTCATATGTGTTCAGGTCTATACGCACTGCATCTCCCGAACCATCATCGTAATAATCCAGAATATACATATACTTGTCGTTGGCAGTGATATTCTCATAGCGGAGCCAGTTGTCTTTTGATTTGTATATCTCATCATTTTTTTCATTTTTAACGCTATTATACACTCCTAAAATCATATTTGATTCCGAGCCATCATTTGCGTCTAGTTCAACAATGCGGTCACTATAATATATGTTATTTCCGATTACTTTTAATAACCAAACATTTGAAAGCTGTTCAATTGTAGACAGTTTTCCATCATCTGTAAGGATTCTTGCTGTACTTGGTGAAGCTTCATGGATGCCGTATTCACTTAGTAAAATAACACTTTTTTCTCCATAATGTACTCTATCCTGTACAATTTCTCCAGGAACCTTTTGCATATAGAGCAAGCTGTCTTTCTCTTCGTCTATTGAGTATTCGTATACACTGTCCCCAAATACGAAGGGAAACGTCTTTATTCCGTTTGATGTCGCATAAAGAAATTTGTTATTCTCATAATCTACATAACTATATTTGTTCCCGTTTGTATCACCTGTGTATTTACTTATCAGCCTAATCCCAAGTTGCTCATCTATTATGCATCTTAAGCCATTAATCAGCGCTATCGCCAAAATAATGATTATAATAATTCGTTTCACTCGTTCATCTTTGATCCTATCCATAATTTCTCATTTTATCCTTCTGTAATTTTATAAGCCCTTCCTCCAAATATTTTCTTTAGGTATTCGAAAACAAGACTTGGCACAAGTGTTTTGACGGAAAGTTCATATTTATTAGTCCTGTTATTTTTTCTATATCCCCATTGCATATTATGTATTGCTGTCTTTTTTTCCTTCGATATTTTGCCATGCTTTAATACTTCTAATGCCATCCATGCACAATTGGTTCCCCAAATATCGTAAATATGATATGTTCTCCCAGATATCACATCTTCCACATATTTACTACTACCACTAAAGTCGCCCCTGATGTACATGTAATACCTGTACTTCTTTGACATACCTTTTCTATCAAATTCATCATTAATCATTGAATTCACGCGGTGTCCTATAACACTTTTTTTAATGAATCCCCCATTCAATTTTGATTCACTTCCCTGACTGTCCCATGAGAAATATTTCCATTTCTTTCCTACTTGAATTAGAACTGCTATATGTCCTATCATTCTTGTCAAGAAATTTGATTTTAGTACGATAGCATCATGTCCGCTCGGATCGGTATAGTTGATCGGGTTATTCGCACAGTATGCATACAGATGCCACTGTTCCAATTCATCCAGCTCACCTCTGTACGTATCCTGACTTATGAATCTTCCGTCTGACGGGTTGTAGTATCTTGCATTCATGTAATACAGACCTGAACTTTGGTCATACATTGCTCCTGTATAGCAGATTTCGTTATTGAATCCACTTCCTGTAAGCTCAGCTGGCTCACCAAAGTCTGTATACGAATATGCTGCGGAAAGGGTTCCGTCAGATTTAACAATGCTTCGGGTAGTGTCCTACAGCATATTCCAATATTTTAATATCGTTTTTTTGGTAACTGTACTTCCACTCCCCTTTAAAACAGAAAGTGACATATTGCTTTTTACAAACAGTTCCTTTGCTCTGTCATCTAGAGTTTCTGCATTCATTTGTCCATATAGTTCCGATGTATCTTCAGCAAAGTAGTGATTATCATTAATCAAGTACTTGCCGTATCCAATCCAGGTATTGTGTTCACTTATGCTGGAACAAATATCTGAACCATCTATGTAAAATCTGATATTTTCTTCTAAATGTTTGCTTTTATCACTTTTTAGGAACCTGGCAATTTCATCAATCAGCAACGCAATAGCTTCTTCTTCGTCTCCATTCTGTACGTCAAAATACGCTGTATACTTTGTAAAGCCCCTGTTTCTTGATACTTCTGTCAATATATTTCCTGTTAAGCCCGCAGCTTCTCGTAATGAGTTTCCAATAACACTTCCATCGCCTAGAAATACCATATCCAGCAAAAGCAGTTTTTCCAGTTCATTTCTTTTGGATACATCAAAAGAGACAATAATTCGGCTATCATACTGCCACCTTTTACATACAATGTCATTTTCATTGCGTTTCTCAAACCTACAAGGAAACTGGTAAGGGATGAGTTCCGGTTTGATATCATTTTCTTTTGAATTACTAATGGTAATCATCGCTTCATTTATTAATTTTACAACAGATTCGTCATATGCCCCGGTTAAAACAACCCCTGCATTGGAAACAGTAATAAATTCCTTTGCAAATTTATTAACAGCTTCTACGGTGATTGACTTAACAGAACTTTTATTTCCGGCAACTTTTTTCGCATAATAGCAGCCTTCGTAATACAATTCATCAAGTTTGTCCTCATCCCCGTATCCAGACTCTCTTATTTGCCTCAATATTATTTTTTTCTCCAGTTCAACCTCTTTCCTGGTCCAACAATGGGTGCAAAATAAATTATTAACTAGTTCTAATATAGTATCAATGTATTCTCTGTTAAAGACAAATTTAAACTGTATCCCATCAGGGTATGTACAGCCGGAAAGAGTTGCACCAGTTTTATTTAGGATAGAATATAACTCCTCATTGCTTATTTTGTTTAATCTTCGGAATAACATATGCTCAACAAGATGAGAAATTCCGGTCATATCATCGGATTCATATCCTAACCCGGTTCTAAAATAGATACCCATGCATATACGTTTATCTATAGTTTTTTCCATTACCATATCAAACATTTTTAGATCCCCCGTCATTTCACATATTTATCGTCTCTTAAATCGTTTCTCTCAAGAAAAGTCAGAACCATTCATCAGTCAATCAAGGTATAACTAGATTTGCCGGCATTGTCCACCACAACGGTGGAAGACAACTTATCAATAACCTTGTTCCTCTATATATTAAATATGCTCCCGATACAGTTGCCCCTATTAGTAAAGCCTTTTGCTTCACTCCTGGGTGACCTTTTGCCTTCCTTGAATGCTCCTCCCCATTAGGATGTCCTACGTTTCTCTCTCTGTCTCCTGTTTTTTGGCGCTTTTCGTATCCTTTCCTTTTGTTCTCATTGTTGCTAGTACGACCTTTATTTTTCCCTTTTCTGTGTCCACTCGGATCGGTATAGTTAATCGGGTTATTCGCACAGTATGCATACAGGTGCCACTGATCCAATTCATCCAGCTCACCTCTATAGCTGTCCTGACTTATGAATCTTCCCTCTGCTGGGTTGTAGTATCTTGCATTCATATAATACAGGCCTGAACTTTGGTCATACACTGCTCCTGTATAACAGATTTCGTTATTGAATCCACTTCCTGTAAGCTCAGCGGTCTCGCCAAAGTCTGTATACGAATATGCTGCGGAAAGGGTTCCGTCAGATTTAACAATGCTTTCGGTGCTGTCCTGCACATCTGTCAGATAGGTATGGTAGGTACTGCCTCTGTACGTTCCGATAATGCTTCCGTCTGCACCTAAAACATTTGCGGATGTCACGCTTGTCCCATCCTTGGTATAAACAGGAATTCCATTGTCATAATAATATCTTCTGATTGTACCGCCTTCTTTTCTGCTGATGCGTTTGCCTTCATGGTTGTACTCGTTCTCCTGAGTAAACCCAGCTTTTTCAAGCTTTGTCATCTCACCTGTTACAGCATATGTATAGCTCGTTGTTATATTGTCTGATTCATCGGTCTCCGTTATCAGGTTTCCTCTTTCATCATAATCGTAAGTGCAGGTTTCATTATCTGTCTCATTGATCTCTTCGATAAGCTGATTAAGACCATTGTATTCATATATACGGTTTTCTCCTGCTTCAGACTTGGTCTTGCGATTGCCTACGGCATCATAGCTGTATTCTGTCACAGCGGTTGCATCGTTCGAAGAATGATCGGTTATTGTGCTCTTTATCAGATTTCCATGACTGTCATATACATAATCCCTTGTTTCATTTACACTGCAGTTTCCTATGTTCTTAACATGAGTGCAGCTTGTAATCATACTGTTTTTATCATATGAATATTCGAAGCTTTCCAAAATGCTGCCTGTACTTCCGTTATTCAGATACTTGATACTTGCACATCTTCCATGGCTGTCATAGGTATACTTCTTCAGTATATAAGAGGAGACTGTTCCAGGCGTTTTGTACTCTTTAACCGATGTAACCTGACCAATCCCGTTATATGAATATTCACATACAAGCTTGCCACTCTGCTTTACTGTAAGAAGACTTCCGTCTGCAGCATATGAATACTCTATGTTTCCAAGACCACTGCTGCTTGGATATGTTGTTTTTACCTGTCTGCCTTCCGTGTCATAGGAATATGATATTGTGTCCGTAGAGCCGAGTCCGTTGCTGACCTTTTCAGAAAGCTTCTTTCCTTCGGCATCGTATGTGTATTCCGTACTGCTTGTAATGCTTCCGTTTTTGCTTACCACAGCAGAAACGAGTCTGTCCATGGGGTCATAGACATACTCTGTTTCACTTTCTAAAGAATTCTCGTTTCCATTCTTGTAGGCTCTTTTAAAGTGAAGATTATCTGTTGTCCCATAGTATTCATATTTAATGCAGCTTTCATCATCGAAGTTCTCGGCTGTCTTTCTGTCAAGACTGTCATATTCCGTTCTAACAGAAATGCTTTTTTCTTCAGGCTCGGCTTCAGCATCTTTCACCTCAGTTAAAAGATTGTTCCAGTTCCTTTGCTCTATCTTCTGGTTCATATTTGCATCTGTGATGGTCGTAATCTGTCCCTGCCCTATAGAATCTTCATAGCTGACAGTCAAATCATTTGCTCCTGCGATACTGCAGTCCGTTAGTCTTCCTTCGTCATCGTAAGAATAGGCTGAAGTAATTCCGTTTCCGTCTGTTTCACTGATAAGATTGCCTCTGCCATCGTAATCACTGTATGTGGCAATGGAATTACTGCCGACAACATATTTACCTGATATGATTTCCGGTTGGCTTATCTCTGCAAAGTTGTTTCCTTCTTTGTCATAAAGGCTGAGTGTCAGTGAGGATGTGCCGTCACTTCCCTTTATATATGTGACATAACAGTTTCCACTTCTGTCATAAGTATAATGGCTTGTTCTGTTTCCTTCAACTTCTTTTACCGTATTTCCGATGATGTCAATATATCTCTTGTTTGTTGCATTTCCTGCGGTATCCTTTATGGTTTCTGTGCTTGTATATGCTTCTGTTCTGCCTGTGATGCCGTCCGAAACACTTTCATTAAATGCATGACCGTATTCTGTATAAGAAGTTCTTGCACTCATTGCCGAGCCGGTCACAGTCTCGCTGACCTTACGATTTCTGCTGTCATAGGAATAGGCTCTTGTTGTTCCGCCTGATTGGCTTTCGGATATTACCGCTCCGTTGTCGTCATAGCTGTATGTTGTGATACTTGTTTCAGCACCTGTATGCGAAACAGTTGACTTTGTGAGCCTGCCCATGAAATCGTATTCATTTAAGGTAATGTTCCCGTTTTCATCACTCTTAACAACCCTTCCCATTGAGTCATATTCTTCTGTGACAGATGTTGTGTTTTTTATTTTGTCTTTTACAGTAACATTCAGCTCATTGCTGTTTTTTGAATAGACATATTCGTTTTCTTCAATGAGTCCTGTTATTTGATGTTCCCCGGATGTGCGGTTATTATCCTCTATTTTCTCTAATGTTGAGCGTGTCTCTCTTCCACTATATGATTGGGTACCATTTCCTTCACCTTGTGCATAACTATGCTTTTCTAAAGTGTCTGCGACATAATCCACTGTTTCAGTAACATTACCGTCGGCATCATAGCTGTATTCTGCATCCGTTGTTGTAATACCCTCGTTCACGATTTTCTCGGATGTCATGTTGTTTTCTTCATCATATGTGTATATACTTTCTTCACCGTCCGAAGATATCGCTTTCAGTACATTGTCATGACTGTCGTACGTGTAGTTTACCGTAATGGTTTCATTTTCTTTAATGTCTACAACTCCGCTTTCTTTGTTTAACGTTTCATAACCTTTTACAGTGGTCTCTGTCTTTACAAGAAACGAATTGTCAGATACATACGTATAATCGGTAACATTTCCTGCAGCATCGGTATATTTCTTTATTTTTCCTGAGGAAGGGTCAAACTCTGTAGTTAGGGTGCATACTTTCTGAGAAGTGCCTCCGGAGTTCACATATCTGCTGACATCTGTCCTTCCGCTTAAATAGGTAAAGCTGTACTTTTCTCCGTCAGGATACGACACCGAGGATACCTTGTCTGACTGATAAACAACCGTATATACATTTCCCTCTCCGTCCTTTATCGTCTCAAGCCTGTCTGAGCTGCTTCCGTATGTATAAAGATATGATACACTTTCTCCTGATGTTCCGTCAATCTTTACCTTCTTGATCGCATTTCCCGTGCAGTCATAGCTATATTTTGTACCTGCATGATCTGTCACATAATCGAGTCTTAAGCTTTCTCCGTCGTATTTGAATAGGAGTTCCTTACTGCCGAAATATTCTTCTGTCGAAATAACCTTTTTCAGTCTTCCTAAGTAGTCGTACTCATTTGTTATACAGCAGCCGTTTGGCTCTGAAGTTTTTACCAGTTGACCGAAGCTGTTAAAGGTATAAATATTTTTGTCCTTTGTTTCTATGGTATATCCACCTGTTGTTTTTGTTAGGGTAAAGTCCTTTGTTTCAGCACAGGAATACTTTCCGTTTACAAGTTTAAACAAATATGAGCTTCCGTCAGAGTCCACAAAGTAGATGTCACTTCCCTTCGTATATATCTCCTTGTGATATGAATCGCTCCATCCCTTACCAAACATGGAGGTACGCTTAGCCTTACTGTTATATGTTCTTGTGAGTCCGTAATCCAGCTGTGAATTTGATAGGCTGAAATCATTCTGAATAAACATCATATTTCCGCTGCTCTTTTCAATATGAATCGTACCTGTTGGAAGTCCAGCCTCAAGATAATCCAGATATGTCTTGCTTCCCAGAGTATTTGCAAACTGGTCAGTCGTTACGGCATTTGTAAAGCTCTCGGTATTGCTGTATGGATTTGTGAAGCTTATTCCTGTTGAAAGAGATTTAACCTTAATCTTGTAGTAGTATGTTCCTGAGGCAAGAATCTCCTTGTCAATAAATATTCCCTCGACCTCATTAAGGTCAGATGAAACAAGTGTTGAAGAAGATGGGGTAAATCCTGATGTTGTTCCTCTGTGAAGCTCATATGACACAAGCTTACTGTCAAAGGATTCCTGCTCCCATTTTATTATTCTCTTTCCGTAATACTCTGTGACTGATTTAATTTCAGGAATGTAGTTGTCTGACGGTTCGTAGTTATAGTTCAGGGTCTTTTCGACTGAAACGTTACCCGCCTTGTCGTTTAGACGAACCTTTATGCTGTTGCTTCCTTCATTTATTTTGTCTGACGGGATATTGAACTCTCCGTCTGTATCAGTAACGGTAATGTAGCTTGACCCGTTCACACTGTACGATACACCGGAAAGGTCATTATCATTTGAATTCCATCTTACAGTGGGGCTGTTGATATGAGCTGGTGCATAAGATGAGCTTTCGGGTGTAATTCCGATGGTATCAATAACTGGCTCGTCAAGATCCACATAATAGAAGACTGACTTTTCGGTGACATTTCCTGCACGGTCTGTTACCCTTAGAACGAACTCATATGTTCCTGAAGTCGGAAATCGTTTCGACGATATTGATACTCTTCTGAATGTAAGATCTGACGGAGTGTAGATGACTGTACCGTCAAGAAGCAGCTGGATCTTTGAGATGCTGTCGTCACCAAGCTGCCAGTTGACATATGGGTTTTTGTTGTTCGTCATCTTGCCGGGCGTTGTGGCAGGCTCTGTATTCAGACTTTTAATCTCCGGTCCCTTGGAGTCAACATGGTATTGCAGGGTTTCAGAAGCAGTCCTTCCTGCCTTGTCGTATGCTTTCACTGTTATATCATACGTCTTGTCTTCGGGAAATCTTGAAGGTGACAGTGTTACGCTCTTTTCACCCGCTGCCGTTGTGGCTGTAAATTCACTTCCTCCCGTTACCTTTACCGTTACCTTTGAAAAGTGTTTGTCCGATGCTGTCCAGGAAATCTTCGGACTTTTGTTGTTGGACGGGTTGGCCTCAGTTGTTGCAGGTGTAACGGATACTCCTGTCAGACTCGGCGTAGCTGCATCAACGTAGAAGTTCTTGTACTTTGCAGCTCCGTACATGCCTCCCGCATCCTTACCCCTTATGTAGAGACGGTATTTCCCTGCCGGAAGATTCAGTGCATAAGGAATCTTAACATTTGTTCCCGATGCAGCCGATGCTCCGATGCTTCTGTATGCAGTAAGGTTTACCTTATCGTTTCCAATGGATGTAGGACTTGGTGTTGCATCGTCTGCCGCAGTGATTTTATACTGAACGTCTGCAAGGTTATGTGAAGCTATGCCACTCCAGCTTGCATATGCGTTGTAGTTCTTTTTCATGTATATACTTGAAATATATGTTTCCCCGCTTTTTCTTGAAATGCTTAAGGAAGAAGGTGCAGTCGGCTTGTCATAGTATGTAACAACAAGCTTCGGTCTGTATGATGTCAGTGATGTTCTTGTGCCGTAGAATTCGGCAAAACCGGGGGTTGATGTGACATTACGCATTACTATGCCATAGTTAGGATTGTTTGTACTGTTTACATAGTTACGCACTGTTGCAGTCATTGCCATCTTGTGTGAAGCATACTGTTTTCCCGTTGTGGTAAAGCTGTTGACCGAAGCCGCAGTGTAATATGCCGGCTTGTTGTTCCAGTTTAATGTAGTCAGTGACCAGTTTTCTGTAACTCTGTTGAATCTGATTGTCTGATTTTCATCGCAGTCTCCGCTTTCATATACAGTCAAATACGCACTGTCCACATACTTGTCTTCAAGAGTTGATTTCAGCTCAAGTATCTTCATGTATGTTCGGTATGTCCCGTCTATACCCTTTCCGGCAACCATCAGTCTTATGTCTGACTTGTAGAAATTTATATCAGCGTAATTGCCACTGATTACATAGGCATCATATATTTCACTGTTTCCCTTCCATGTGGTCGTAGGGTCTATCGTTACAGGATAAAGACGATCTTCATCATCAAGATAATCACGGCTTACGGTAAGGTCAACTCTGTAGCTGCCGTCCTCAAGCTCATTAACTGAGTAGGTCAGTTCCTCACTGTATGCATTTCCGCTTGCGTCGTTCATGAAAGGTCTGTCGATGTGGGCGACAATCTTTTCATCCTGTTCATCGCTCCTGTCTGTAAGATTTATTACATTTGCTGTTTCATCAAGTACAGGAACCAGTCCGTCCGTTTCGAGCCTGAAGGAAAAAACATTGTTCTCAGGCTTCTCCTTCAGGATAACGGACTCCTTGATTCCGTTTGTCAATGAAGTGTATTCATATGAGTGGGAATCATTATCTGCACCATATACGGCAGTAATGTTCTCCTCTTTTATCTCTTCATAGGGGGTAAGAAGCTCGTCCTTTACAACCTCTGCACTGTCAGCAGGTCTTGCCTCATCCAGAGGAGTCATTTTGATCGAGTAGCCTTCCTTTTCCATGAGAAGTGGCGTTTCCTCATCCAAAACCCGAGGGATGTACTGTTTAATGTCACCTGTCCTGTTTTCATACAGATAGCCTTCAAGTTTTTCTCCGTTCAGGCTTTCTTCTTCGCTGATTTCCACAAGCTCAGGGTCATAATCTGTAAGCTCTCCGTCTTCATTTTCATATCTCACATCACTTCCGTGAAACACAGCTGCCTTCTTTCCGTCGCCAAGATCAAAAACGGTCATGGTTTCCGTACTTTCTTCGGGAACAGCCATTTCCTCAGAAAGGTTTTCATCCAGAATAAGGGTATTGCTTAAGGTCTGTTCTTCATACCGGATTTCTGTATCACCTGCATCAGGCTCTGCTCCGTTATCTGCAAAAGCAGATACGGGAACAGAAGTAAAGAGCAGAGTGAAGCACAGCAGTACGGAAATTCTTCTTTTTATAGTATTTTTCATATGTTTCGTCCTTTGTTATGTCTTTTTTCAGGTTTCTGTTTATTTTGCTTAATGCTTTTCTTTTTTGAAGGTGACTATCTCAAATCTTTATTTACTATTTTCTTTTCATATTTGTTACATTGTTCCTTCCTGAAACAGCATAGGATTCTTAAGATATCCTAAATGGAGAAAGTACAATATTTGATCCATTTAAGTCAAACATTGTAACCTCATTAATGCTATTTTACCATTATCCTTTGCCACCCCCAGTCTTAATAGATAGACATCACTTTCACTGTATAAGATAAAAATATCGCTGTATAATTTCAATTATTATTCAAAATCCGGTATTAAATTTATAAAGTCAATACAGCCTTAATTATCCTTAATTATTCACCCTTAATTATTCAGTAGTATTACAACAGTTAAAATACTTGTTGTCAGCGTTCAGTTAATGGTTGATTTAGCCATGACCTAATACTGTTGTGAAACGAGTTGTTCTTAGTTTAAAGATTATCGATGCTTTCTATTACCTGTATTCCTTCTTCCTTGTGAGCTCTTCCGGTTACGATGCAGTCATAATTTTCGTCAATCTCAATTATAGAATATATATTTTCCTTGGTATCCTCATACACATACATCTTCTGCCCTGTATTCGGCGATATATATTCTTCACCTACTACCATTATGTCAGCATCTTCTGTTCCATATTGAAACGTAATAGCAAGGATACTTTCGCCTTTAGAATAAAGATATTCTACAGATGACATTGAAGAGCTCTTACTTATAGTCAGTTTATTGAAGCAATATCCTTCCGGTATGTGTTTTGCTATTTTAAGATTTGGAAATACTTTCTTCGCTTTTGTTATGTCACTCTCATCGGTAACAGTTGTTATTGTTACTACTTCTCCTGCATCATTTATTAACTCTTCTGTAGATAGTGGTGATATCATACTAACACATTTTTGTATGAAGTGTTTACCACCGTATACACCCTCTACCTGCGACCACACACTTATGGAAACCCCTGTGACCAAAACCAGTGCAACCACTGCTGACGATCTGGTAAACCTTAAGAGGCTCCGTCTTCTCTTCTTCTTAATGAGGCTATGTACGAACAGCTCATCAACATCTGTATCCTTAAAGTTTTCCTGTTGATATAGCATACTTGCTTCTGAAAATACCTCTGACAATGCCTTATCAAGTACTTTCTCATCATTCAACATTTTCATCACTGCCTTCCGAATCAATTTTAAGATATTCCACCCTTAATTTAGCGAGACCTCGCGCTGCCCATGTTCTTACAGTGTTTACATTAACGTTTAATATTTTAGATATCTCTATAAAGTTATATCCACAAATATAATTCAGCTTTATGACCTCAGAATATTTCTTATCTAATCTGTTCAACGCATTAATCAGATTAATTTTATTTTCTTTGCTTATGAGAAGATTCAGTAAATCTCCTTCAATGTTCTTAATTCTATTATTATCTATCCCTAGGTATTCTTCTGCAGAATCTTCTTGATATGTAAACGTTGAATTAATTTTCCTTAAATCATTGTAGTAAATCTTAATCTTATTGCTTGCGATCTGCATAATCCAGGCCTTTAGAGACTCTTTATTTCTTAAAGAATTATACTTGTCAATTGCGGTTTCCATAACGCTCTGCGTAATATCTCTGGCATACTCTCTATCACTAATCTTGGAGTTTACAAAGCAGAATACATCTTTGTAAATCTCAATTAGCTCATTTTCTAATCTTTTCATATTCGCAGTGTCCCTATTATGATAATTGCTTATATTTTATCTGAGTTGAAGTGCCGTCTGTTATAACTACTTTCACCCTGTATTTTCCCGTAGATGCAATGGCAAAGGATTTTGTATGTGTAATGGAATATCCACTAATTTTTTTTGTACTTGATTCCCCACTAACGTATTTACCAGTAGAGTTATTGTACTTTTGTAATGTAATTGTAGAGGTTATCTCGTTCACATTAGTCGTAGCTGAAGCCGTAACTCTTGCCACTGCACTAGTATCAGAGGTTCTTGAAAATGTAACACTATAATAGGTTACAACTCTTTCAGCTATTCCCTCATACGCAGTTGCAAAGACCTCTGCATTAATGACCATAGTCGTGATAAGTAACAAACTAAAAATAACTGCAATCCTTCTATTAATCATCGTTTCTTCCTCTCTTATATCAATTTAATAGTCCCTCCATAATATAAGATAAGTTTCTTCAACGTTTCTTCAAAAATAATTTCAAAAAATAAGGATTTTTTTACAAATTGTTGATATATTGGTTTAGGTTTAGACAATAGATGTATAATCCCCAGGTTTTATGCATCCGCCATATCCTTTGTTTTTTCTGTATTTGGGTGGCGGAATTTGGCATGATTTAACAAGTTTACCATAGAATCAGGCAAAATGCCAAAATGACCTGCCATGAGAAGCCCTGAAAACCATCTGATCCGGCGGATCATCAGATAAGAGTCAGATATAAGATAAATCTATCCACATAAATTTATCGTCGTGGTACTATTTGATAGTTTTCAATAGGCAATATATCACTTCAAATATTTGTTCAAGAATGAATTTCATCTTAATTGCAGCCCGGGGCTTCGCCTGGGTATAATAAACCCCGTACCTTATATCACAGTACGGGGTTTATCATGTCCTATAAAATTGAGAATCTCTTTGTGGCATTCAGATACTGCATTAACATTCCCAGATTAGCATAGTAGTAAGAAAATTTGTCCTTCTTCTTCACTTCCACAAGTCCTGACTGAACCAACTTCTTCACATGCTGTGAAATTGTGGCCTGTGCGTATCCGAATACTTCTACAAGTTCCTTGTTGCATACAGGCTCCATTGTCTGGTTTGAATGCATTATATATCTGAACAGTTTGAGTCTTACGGGATGTGCCAGTGCATCCGATACGTTTGCAATCAGCTCTATGTCCCTTTCCTCAATGTTATCCATATCTCTTCGAATTCTCATAGCGCCTCCATATTTTATACAATAGTTTTCTCATATCGTTAAACGACTATGTATGATGATACAATATTTCGGCGAAATTCGCAAGGAAAAATCTTATTTTGTGTAATTGTCGAAATATCCCTGGATATAAATGAATGGAGTTCCCTTGTCTCCGCTTCCGCTTGTCAGGTCACAAAGTGAGCCGATAAGGTCTGTTAATCTTCTAGGAGTAGTTCCCTGAGCAACCATGGAATCTCCTAAATTTTCATCCTTATTCTTGATATATTCGCTGATAGCAGCCTTTAATTCATCTCCGGAAAGGTCAGCAAATTCGTTGTCAGCCAGATATTTAAGCTTAACTTCATTTGGTGTTCCTTCTAGTCCTGCTGTGTATCCCGGTGAAACTACAGGGTCTGCAAGCTCCCAGATTTTTCCTACAGGATCTTTAAATGCACCGTCTCCGTATACCATTACTTCTACAGTTTTTCCTGTCAGAATGTTAATCTTTTTCTGAATTCCGTCAACAAACTCCTGACAGTTAATCGGGAACAGCTTGATTGAATCCTCTGTTGCCTTGTTTGATCCAAGAATACCATATCTGTCGTTATATCCGCTTCCATCGATGCTTGCAGTCATCAGATCGTCCATACCGATTACAACCTCTGCACCTGCAGCCTTAAGAAGTCTCTTGGTTCTTGCTCTTGTGTGAATGTCGCAAGTCAGAACGTTCTTAGTATAGTCAAGGATAGTTCTGCAGTTATTTGAGAAAATTACTTCTGCTTCTGCACCTTCTTCTTCAATGATGCCTTTATAATAATTTACATAGTCTACACCGGTAAAAGTGTGTGATGACTTTCCAAACAGTTCTTCAAACTGTGCCTGAGTCAAAACATCTGAATAAGGATTAATTCCCTTCTCGTCTAAAAGGTCAATGTCTACCAGATGATTACCAACTTCGTCTGAAGGATAGCTTAGCTGAAGTACTACCTTCTTTGCTCCCTTAGCAATACCACGCAGACAGATTGCAAATCTGTTCCTGCTCAGAATCGGGAAAATTACACCGATAGTTTCTCCGCCTAACTTTGCCTTAACATCCTTAGCCAGCTGATCAGTTGTAGCGTAATTCTTCTGTGATCTTGCCAGAATAGATTCTGTAACAGCGATAATGTCTCTATCCTGGATTGTAAACTCACCTGCATTTGCAGCGTCCATTACTGTATCAATAACAATCTGGCTCAGGTCTTCGCCTTCCTTTACAATCGGTGCTCTAAGGCCTCGGGATACTGTTCCTACTCTTCTTTCCATATCATACATCTCCTTCTACTTGGTCTATGCCAATGTTTGCTAACTCGTCGGCACGATTGTTCATGCCTGTTATATACTGAAAATCCGCAAAACTAAAACCCTCTCCATTCCAGCTGACGAATTTTTCATACAATTTATCAAAGTCTGTAGATTTGCTGTTCAGGTTTACATGCCCCTTTACTCTGTAAAAAGTCACATTATGCTTTCTGACAAGCGCAAGCAGTTCCTTCCACAGCTCCTGATTCTCCACAGATTTTCTGGCAGCATTCCTCCACTGGTTTTTCTCCCAGCTTTCATACCACTTTTCCCTGAAACAGTTTGCAACATATGAACTGTCCGTAAAAACCTGTACGGTCTGACCATCCTTTTTCAAAGCCTTAAAAGCCTCTATTACTGCAGTCAGCTCCATTCGGTTGTTTGTTGTATTAATTTCTCCTCCATAGAGTTCTTTCTTATGCTCTCCGAACTCCAGAATTGATCCCCATCCTCCAATGTTACTGTCACTCTGATTACCGCGACATGCTCCATCGGTATACATTTTTAATGTAGTCATGGTACTCCCCTCTATTCTTTTTTGACATTTAATTATCCCTTATTTTCAGTGATTTTGCAAGCCTTCCGACAAAAAAAGTTCCCTTCCCGAAAAAACATTGGAAAATAATTTACATTCCCATTTACAATTATGATAGAATAGACAGGTATTCCACAAATACGGAAAGGAGGTATGGCTATGGCACTCAAGTTCTGCTCAATTGCCAGCGGCAGTTCAGGCAACTGCTATCTGGTGAAAACAGAACAGACTGCAATTCTCATTGACGTCGGTATCGCAGGCAACAGAATAATCGATCGTCTGTCTCAGCGGGATATGTCCCTGACAGACATAGACGCTATTTTTATTACCCATGAGCATATAGACCACGTTAAGAGCCTGAAGAAAATCAGCAAAGGAGCAGTAAACGCTTCCGTCTTTGCTTCAACAGGTACCCTGGAAGCGGTTTCTGATAAAGTTCCGGCCGAGAGAGCAATTCGTATTGCCGGTGGTCAGGAGATTCAGGTTGGAGACATAACTGTTCTGCCCTTCTCTCTTTCTCACGATGCTGCGGAACCTCTGGGCTATTCTGTCCAAGCTGACAATCGCCGATTAACAATTATCACTGATACTGGTTATGTTTCCCCGGAAATCCTAGAACATGCACAAGCTGCAGACGCTTTGATACTTGAAGCAAATCATGAGGTGAACATTCTTAACATGGGTTCATATCCATATAGCCTGAAAAGGCGTATTCTTGGAAATAAGGGCCACTTGTCAAATGAAGCTGCAGGAGAATGTCTGTGTAATGTTTTGAAATCTCGTATGGGAGAATCAGCCGGACAGAGTGAAGAACTGAAAGTCGCTCTGGCTCATTTAAGTAAAGAAAATAACACTCCTCAGCAGGCCTTTCTGACTATAAGAAATATGCTTTTTGAGGAAGACTATTATATTGATAAGGATATCAGACTTTGCATCGTTCCAAGAGATGATGTAAGTCCGTACATGGTGGTATAGGTATGAATATTTCAATAATATGTGTGGGGAAGCTTAAGGAGAGGTACTGGTCAGATGCAATGGCGGAATACTCCAAGAGACTGAAAAGCTACTGTTCTCTGGAAATTGTGGAGCTGAAAGAATCCAGACTTCCTGATAAAGCAGGTCCCTCTGAAGAACTGGCTGTAAAAGAAGCTGAAGGTGCTGAAATTCTTAAGAAAATAAAAGATAACATGTATGTAATCACCCTTGAGGTTAAAGGAAAAATGCTTTCTTCAGAAGAGCTGGCAGCAAAGATCGAGAATATGGCCATTGATGGTATCAGCAATGTGGCCTTTATTATTGGAGGAAGTCTTGGGCTTTCTGAGGCTGTTAGCAGACGTGCTGATTTTAAGCTTTCATTTTCCGAAATGACTTTTCCTCACCAGATGATGAGAGTGGTTTTACTTGAACAGATTTACAGAAGCTTCAAGATAATAAGAAACGAGACGTATCACAAATAGAACGTCTCGTTTTTTTATTTTATTATTCCTTCGAATACGGTTTCTGCCTCGGCTGTAAATATCATAGAGCTCCGGTCTTTATCGGAAACCCACTCAACTGTCTGAAGACCTCCTGCAGATCTGAACTTTTTCTCAGTTACCGAATACATACTCTGTACCGCTCTTACTGCCATTACTGCACATGCTCCTTCACCACAGGAACAAACAAAGTCTTCTATGCCCTTCTTATAAGTTTTGATTTCTATGGTGTCCGCAGCTGTCCTTTTATAGAAATTTACATTAGGACCCTTTGGCAGGCCGCAGTGATGTCTCAGCCGGTTAGCAAGAAGCCAAAGTTCCCTCTCATCTTTGTTTCTGTAATCATACTCAACAACAAGATGAGGTGATTTTCCAATTTCAACATAAGAAGCGTCTAAAACAGTCCCTCCTGTCTCCGGAGAAAGACCTGTTTGGATTACCTTTATCGAGTCTATAGTAATCTGAATATTGCAGTTGTTTAGCGCCTCAGCATATACCTGCCCGGAATCCGTCTCAAAAATAAGAGATTCTGCTTCTTTGATCTCCTGCTTCCTGTCAAAACAGTATTTTGCTGCACAGCTTATTCCGTTCAGATCCAGTTCGCACCTTCCTCCACTTGAATCATATACAAGAAGCCTTGCATATGCGGGATTTAAGAAATCCTTAGAGTTTGTGCTTTTAAAAGGTCCGGAAATCAGAATCAGACCATCTGCGCCAACGGATATCCTTCGCTGACATAATTCAGCTGCAAAGTCAGAATAGCATTCAGGAAGTATCTTTCCTTTAGTGCTGTCGATTATCAGAAAGTCCCTTGCGGCACTATGCATCTTTGTAAATCTTATCATAGAAGCATTCTATGATTCAGTAGATGTCCAATATTCCATCAAATTCTTTTTATGTTTTCTACTGACTGCCAGCCTGTCACCGTTTGACATTTCCACACAGTCTCCAAGTATATTTTTAATAAATTTACCGTTCACAAGATATGAATTGTGAATTCTGATGAATCCATCCCCCTCAAGTTCCTCTTCAATTGTCTTCAGGCTTCCGTAGGTTTCCAGTGAGCAAAGCTCATTTCTGTCAAAATAGTGAGTGATTATTTTTCTGTTATACACTTCCAGATAATATATCCTGTCGGAATTTATCTCAATTTTCTTTCTATCTTTTATAAGAGAAACAGTGGGTTTTGATAATATTTCTTTTTTTGCTGAATTGAGAAAAACCTCTCTGAAGCGGCTGTAATCTGTGGCACCTTTTACAATGTAGTTTATGGCTTTGACCTCGAAAGCTTCAAATACTCTGGTCTTGTCGGAGGAACACATTACAATATCTCCCTCGTACCCCAGCTCTCGGCTCTCTTTGGCCACAGTAAAGCCGTCCATCCCCTCCATATATATATCCAGATATATAAGGTTAATGGTTCTATAGTCCTTCTTAAGAATCTGCAGCAGTTCCTCTCCTGATGAAACCATTTTCACATTGACTTCAATCTGTTCTGCTTCTGCAATCCCGTTTATAAGCTCATAGTATAGATTTCTTGAAAGATCATTGTCATCACAAACTATTACTCTCATGTTAAATCTGCCTCTGTTAAATGTTTATACTTTTCACCGTTCATCAGGTCGTAGATGATTGGTACTACATATAATGTAAGCAGAGTTGCGTACAGCAGCCCGCCTATGCAGACCAGAGCAACCGGCTGCATCATATCTGTTCCTGTGGAGTTACCCAGAGCCATAACTACAAGACCTAATATCGTTGTCAGTGAGGTCATAAGTATCGGTCTGATTCTTGTCTTTGCACCTTCTACAATAGCTTCTTTCTTGCTGATACCCGCTTCTCTAAGCTGATTGATATAGTCAACTAAAACGATACCGTTATTAACGATAATGCCTGTAAGCATTATCATACCTATCATGGCAATTACACTGATTTCCTTCCCGAACAGGAGCAGTGCCAGCAGACCGCCTGTAAACGCCAGTGGAATTGTAAACATGATAATGAATGGTGACTTCAGTGACTGGAACTGGGCAACCATTACAAGATAAACGAATGCAATTCCAAGTGCCAGCATCAGGAGCAGATCTTTCATTGCGTCCATAATAGTCTCATTTTCTCCGGAGAACTCTACTGAAGTTCCTGCAGGAAGCTTTATTTCGTCAACTGCATTTTCTGCCTCTGCTGTTACTTTGGTAATATTATATCCATCTTTCAGCGTTGCGCTGACAGTCAGATATCTTCTCTGGTTATCTCTGTTGATAGCTTTAAGTGTTTCCTTTTCAACAAGTGTAGCAATATCTGCCAGTTCAACCTCTGTAGTCGTACCGTCTGCACCTTCTACGGAAAGTACCAGGTCTTTCATTTCATCCGGCATCAAAGCTTCTTTATTCTCAGAGGAAACAATTACATCAAAATCACTGTCGCCCCATGTTACTGTAGTTGCTGTATCCTCATATGTCATTGCGTCAACAATTGCCGCATAAACCTGGGCAACTGTAAGACCTCTCTTCATAGCTTCTGTCTTTTTTACTTTGAAGTGGTACTCCTTGTCAGACTCTTCAATTCCGTTGGAAACGGTATCTATTCCTTTTACACTTTCCAGTTTCTTTCCAATCTTTCTGGCTGCTGACTGCAGATCATCAATGTCTGAATTATATACCTTTATAGTTACACCGGATCCGCCAAGAGCTGATGTATAACTGCTCATATCATTTCCTGAAACAATAACGGTACCATTCTTCAGATTGCTGCACTTTTCTTCAATTTCCTTACCTATTTCTGAACTTGTTCTTTCCATAGGCTGTTTAAGCATAATATAGAATGATACAGTATTAGCTGAGCCTGCACCCATTATCTGAGTTTCACTTGTATTCATCATTGCACCGACTGTTTCAACTTCTTCCACCTGCTGAATTCTTTCTACGGCTCTGTCAGCTTCCTTCTTGATTTGTGTCGGTTTGCTGTCCCTAGGCATTTCTAATGTTGCCTGAAGCTGAGGAGAACTCATTTCCGGCATAAAGATAAATCCTTTTTCATAAGAAGCATATATGCTTCCTCCAAGAAGAACCAGGCACGCCAGTAAAACAATGAATTTATGTTTCAGCATAACACCCAGTGATTTACCATAAGCTTCTACTACGCTGTTGTAAAGCTTGCCTTCATTTTCATTTATCTTCGTCAGCATTCTGGATGCCATTGCAGGTACCAGAGTAAGTGCTATTATCAGACTTGCCACTAATGTATATGTAACTGTAAGGGCCATATCTGTAAACATTTCGCGTGTTATTCCATCAGTGAAAATAATTGGTACAAACACACATACGGTTGTCAGGGTTGAACCTGTTATCGCTGCCGCAACCTGCTTTGCTCCCTGAACTGCAGCCTTTGGTGCAGGAGTGCCTTGTCTGCGCAGTCTGACGATATTTTCAACTACAACTATCGAATTATCTACCAGCATTCCTACTGAAACAGCTAATCCTGACATTGATATCAGGTTAAGAGTAATCCCTGTGAAGTACATTAACAGCACTGCGAAGATTACACTGATTGGAATACTGCATATTGTTATTACTGTAGGTCTTAAATTTCTCAGGAACAGGAACAGCACTATGCATGCAAACAGCGCACCCCAAAGCAGACTGCTGAAAATAGAGTTGACAATCAGATTGATATATTCGCCCTGATTCATCAGAGTAGTAAACTGAAGACCCTCATATTCACTTTCCAGCCGGTCTATTTTCTCATAAATATTTTCTGAAACTTCTGCAGTTGCATAGTTGGACTGTTTGGAGAACAGAAGTACGATTCCATCTTCCCCATTTATTTTGGCATAGATATCATCTGCATTATCTGTCTTAAAAATGTCGGCAACATCTTTAAGATACACTTTTCCCACGCTGTCTACTCCCGAGTCGAAGAGATACAGGTTAGCTGCCTGTTTTTCCGTAGATACGTTATCTCCTACGCTTACAAGATATTTAACGCCTTTATCCTGCGCATATCCTGCCGGCATGGAAAAGTTCTGTCCCTTAAGAATGCCCGAAATCATATCGCTTGTGATTTTGTCGCTTATATTTGCTTCACTTCTCGCTTTTGCAGCCTGCGAATCCAGTTCTGCCTGTGCATCATCAAGCTGACGTTCTGCTTTCTCCAGTTCCTTCTTGTTATCGGTCAAAACCTTTTTCTGCGCATTGTACTGTTCTTCAGGCAAAAATGCTTTTCCCTGCTCCAGTGCTTCCAGGCCTTTACTGATTTCGGCTTTTCCATCCTGAAGCTGCTCACGGTTGCTGTCCAGCTGTGACTGAGCCTCTGCCAGAGATGCATTAACACTTGCCAGAATCTT
This sequence comes from Eubacteriaceae bacterium, assembly GCA_028727785.1. GTDB lineage: Bacteria > Bacillota > Clostridia > Peptostreptococcales > Anaerovoracaceae > Senimuribacter. The sequence continues at coordinate 38,747 of JAQYNQ010000064.1, forward strand.
GTTGTTTATTTTATCAATCTTCTTCTGGCTGATTACAACGTTTACCTTTTCCTCCAGAATTCCCGTTGCTGATACACTTGCTACTCCTGTAATACCTTCCAGCTTATCTAAAAGAGTCTCATCAATAAACTCAGACAGCTGGTATCGATCCATGTCCTCATATGCCACAGCAACAGAGCCTATAGGTATCATGCTCGGGTTGATTTTCATAATTGTCGGAGTGCCTACCACATCATCCCAGGAGCCCTCAACCAGATTGATTTTCTGGATAATATCTGAAGATATGGTATCCATATTAACGCTGTCTTCAAATTCCATAATAATCATTGAATAATTAGAATTTGAGACTGACTGTACATTCTTTATGTCCGTAAGCGTTGCCATATTCTGCTCCAAAGGCTTAGTTACACTGCTTTCAACCTTTTCAGGCGTCGCTCCCGGATATGGTGTCATTACAACAACATAAGGCATATCAATGTTTGGCAGCAGATCAGGTGTAATCTTTGTGAATGATACAGCACCTGTAATCAGTATCAGAACTACTGCGACGAATACTGTGAACGGTTTTCTTACACTAAACTTTGACATTAACTGATTCTCCTGTCACATTATTTTGCTTCTTTTTAAAATCTATCATTTTGCATATACCATCTATCAGGTCAGGTATAAAACTCATCCAAAATACAAGCAGAATCACCAGTTTTATCCACGGCGATACTCTTCCAAGCACAGCTCCGATGAAGGGCTGTACCTGGTAAAACAGAAGTACGTTGGCTATTCCAAATAATGGTATCAGGTACCATTTATGCGCAATTAGCCATTTCCCGCTCAGCACTCTGATAACAAGCGCTGCTGTTGCCTGTACAACTACCCCTGCTACCACGCCTACTCCAAATATTGCCGATATGTATTTTGGTGTAGCAACATTGCAGATGATCATTGCCACAGCGCCAATCCCAAATGCTGCTGAATACGGTCCCCTGCAGATGCTTCTTCTGTCGATTCTTTTCTCAATCAGGTAGTACACACACATATTGATGCACCATCCTAATACACTGTATATGGAGAAAAGCATCAAAACCTCATCAATCCGATATCCCATTATCCTCTTTCCCCTTTTCATTTTTGCAAAACCCGCTGCTTTATGATACAATGCAGTTGTGCTTATTATCTTTTAAGTATATCACAAAGCAGCTCACTTTGTTGTTTTTATTAGGAGAAATTATATGAAGAAATTTACAATATCGACATCCAAGCCATATGATGTAATCATTGACAGAGACATTCTCAGCGATACCGGAAAGTTCATAGGAGAAAGGTTTGAGAAGTGTAAGGCTTGTGTCATCACAGATAATGTGGTTAACAGTTATTTTGTGGATCAGGTTGTACAATCGCTTAATGACAATGGATTTAAGACAACAAGAATTATTTTCCCAAACGGTGAACACTCTAAGTCTCTTAATACCTATGCCAAAATTCTGGAGGCACTGGCAGAGGATTTCTTCACAAGAACTGATATTATTGTGGCCGTAGGCGGCGGTATAGTGGGAGATATTGCAGGTTTTGCTGCGGCAACTTACCTGAGAGGTATTTCGTACGTGCAGATCCCTACAACCTATCTATCTGCAATTGACTCATCTGTTGGAGGCAAGACATCTGTAAATCTTTTAGGTGGTAAAAACCTGGTAGGTGCATACTGGCAGCCTTCTCTTGTTCTATGTGACTATGGGACATTTGATTCATTAGCACCGGAATATATTCTGGAGGGTAAAGCTGAAGCTGCAAAAAGTGCCATTGTCTCCGATGCTAATCTGATACCGTTTATCCAAAGTAACGATTTCCAGCATGTTGTTGAAAGATGTATATCAATTAAGAAATCTATTGTAGAAGCCGATGAGGGTGACCGTGGTCTGAGACAGCTGCTTAACTTCGGGCATACAATCGGTCATGGAATTGAGAAACTGAGCGCCTTTACTGTTTCCCACGGACAGGCAGTAGCAAAAGGAATGGTGGTAGAAACAAAAGCGGCTTATGCCATGGGATTGACTCCTAATGACATAAGCGCTGAAATTTCAACTATTCTTGAAGGTCTTGGTTTTGATCTTTCTGTTAGTCAAAGTAGCGATGACCTTTATCGATATGCCCTGACTGATAAGAAGATTTTCGGTGATAAAATCACTGTAGTAGTTCCTGAATCTATTGGAAAGTGCAAGCTGCACAAACTTCCTATGGAAAAACTCAGGGAATTTATAGATCTGGGCATGAAGTAACCTTAAATAGTTTATTATTCTGTTGTGCTGATGATATCCTTATTGGATTTATCTATCTGACTGACTTTCATATTTTCTGCGTCTTCTGGGTCAACTTCTTCAAGTAATCCCAGGAGCGTAGGGTTCAGATATATTGTTTCCAGAACTTTTCCGTTCAAAGTAATTTTGCTGTACTCGGTAAAATTCTTTCCCTTAATGTAGTACTTATCCCCTACTTTTGTAACACCCTCAATTACTATATCTTTGATTCCCATCTTCATTCCGCCGGACTGGAAAGGATTCTTTCCTCCGTAGATGTAGTTATTTCCATACAGAATGTCGTAACTTAACATTTTCAGACCGGTAAGGTATCCCTTTTCATTTCTGTCTGTGTTCTGATGGTACTTGAAAACGGTTCCCTCGTGAATTCCAAGTCTGTCGAAGACCTCTGCAGTAAGCTGATATGCTGTCAGGTTTTTATCCTTCTTTTCCATATCAAAATTACTCCAGATTACATACTGCGTAGTATATAGATTCTTTGCATCATATGTCTCTTCTGACACATCCAGTGCAGGAATATGATCTCCATATAGAACAAGAACAACATCTTCATCAAATTTTTCCAGTTTGGATGTCAGTTCCTTCAGGAACTCGTCCATTTCATGAATCTGATTTACGTAATATTCATATTTCCATTTTATCTCCTCTGATGGAGCATATGTCACCTGGATCTCAGGACTTGTAATAATCTGCTCTGTCGGATATTTACCATGACCCTGAACAGAGATAGTATAGGTATAATCTCTCTCATCAGTGATTTTCATGCTGTCAAGAATCTGATCAACAAGAACTGAATCCTTAGCCCAGTTCTTTGGTGTCTTTGCAACATCATTCATATATTCCACAGAAGTAAAGCTGTCATATCCTATGTTGTCAAATACCTGGTTTCTGTTATAGAAGAGTGCTCTGTGATTATGTATCGCATGAGTTGCGAAGCCCATATACTTCAGGTCCTGTGCAGCACTTTCTGCCGCCTGCTCTTTCAGAACGGATTTAAAAGGATATTCTCCCGGACCGAAAAACTTTACACTTATTCCTGTCATCACTTCGAATTCTGTATTTGCAGTTCCTGCACCACATGCCGGAACTTTCAGGTCTCCTGAAGAATAATTCTTCACCAGGCTCTGGAAGAACGGAACCGGATTCTCAGACAGTTCAATATGGTTAAACAGATTAGGATCCACAAAGGACTCCAGCTGAAGGAATATAATGTTTGGATAATTCTCATCAACATCTTTCTTTACAGGAGTCATTGTCCCGTCCTCATTTAATTCACTTTTGTCAAACAGGTTCTTTACAGCTTCCTCACTATAATTTCGAGGCTTGTTAATTCCCGTATTCAGCCATGTGTTAATAAAGCAGTATGGCACACCATAATCTGAATAAGCATATCCCAGATTACCAAAGAAGGTACTCAATACTCCAACCTTTATCAATCCTGCCGTTGCTCCAAATGTTAAGGCAACTACAAGAATTGCAACGGTAATATTTCTTTTGTGGTTAACCTTTCCTTTTTTCTTTGGACCCTTTATCCACAGTATTACAAATGCCAGCGTCAGAATAATAACTCCTGCAAAGACACCGACAATCTGTATCTTTGTAAAGTAATTTGTCAGTAAGCTCATTCCGTCAGTCAGGTTGCTCAGGTCTTTCATGGTAAATGGAGTGATTCTCTGCGTAAGAATTACTCCATTAGCTATACCTATTGCCAGCCACACAAATGTAATTGCTGTTACGAAAAAAACTCGTCTGCTGAATACTGTTGCAATAACAAGTGTAGCAAATATCAGTAATGTGTTATACAGAAAAACAACCGGACTGTCAATCATGAACTCTATAACCGTAAATCCTTTTCTCGCAAGTGTCTCAATAATCAGGTTCAGTAAAAAAGCCCATCCAAGACAAAATACAAAACTATTTTTTAAATATTTTTCATAACCATCTCTAATTCTATTCATTTTCACTTTTTCCCTTATTGTTCTTATCTCATTTATCCCTTTTGCTAAAATAGTTTGCTATTGACGCAAACTCCTGCAGACTTAATGTTTCTGCTCTTCTCTTTTCATCTATTCCGGAGTAGTCCAGACACTCTTTAACTTCTTCCTTTGTCACATCTCCAAGTCCCATAAGTGAATTGGAAAGAGTTTTTCTTCTCTGTCCGAAACCTGCCTTTATACACCGGAAAAACATCTTTTCATCAATAAGATCTACCGGTTTCTCCTCTCTTAAGTCAAGTCTCAGAACTGCAGAATCAACTTTTGGTGCAGGAAAGAAAACCTCCTTCGGCACAGTTGCCACATTTTTCACAATGCAGTAGTACTGCACAGCTACGGAAAGTGCTCCGTATGCCTTGGTGCCGGGTCCTGATTTAATCCTGTCAGCAACTTCTTTCTGCATCATTATTGTTATGCTGTCAGCACGAACGCCTCCCTCCAGTAAAGCCATAATAATGGGAGTAGTAATATAGTAAGGCAGATTTCCTATTATCTTTGCCCTTCTGCATCCGGACTTATCAATTACTTCATTTAGATCTGTCTTTAACACGTCCTGATTGATTATTTCTATATTATCGTACTCACCTAAAGTTTCCTGAAGAATGGGAATCAGATTCTTGTCTATTTCCACAGCGACAACTTTTTTTGCCCTCTGACACGCCTCTGCTGTCAGTACCCCTATTCCCGGGCCTATTTCAATTACAAGATCATCCTCTGTAATTTCAGTTTCATCAATAATTTTATCGATGATATTCTTGTCCGTTAAAAAGTTCTGTCCCAGGCTCTTGGATAATTTGAATCCATATTTTTCTTTTATGTCTCTAATTGTTGATGGTGCGTATAATTTCATTAAAGCTCCTTAACCTTATCATAGAATTCCTCTTTAGTAATATCAAAGCTATTCAGCTTTTTCAGGAAAGTCTTACCGTTCCCGTATCCTATTGCAAGAAGATTTCCCAATTTTTCTCTTCTTTCCTTAGAATCTGCTTCCCCGATAAGTCCTGCCCGAAACAGGTCTTCCTCTGTAAAAACGGCTTCTTTATCTTTTGAAGTACAGTGTGCCTTGCTTAAGGCATCAATAATATCTTCCGGTCTGGCATTCTCGACCCCAATGTTACCCTTCTTTAAGGCTTTTCCTTTAGGTAAAAAAGCCTGCTTTGCTTCAGGAAATCTGGCCATTACCTTCTTTCTGATTTTTTCTCCGGCATAATCCGGATCAGTAAACACAATAATCCCCTGGGACTTGTACGCTTTTTCTATAGCAGGCCAAATATGCTCCGGCATGCCAAATCCATGAGTTTCAATTGTTACTGCCTCTACTGCTCTGTTAATTGCTGCAGTGTCATCTCTTCCTTCAACAACAATTACTTCTTTTATTTTATTTTTTGTCATATTAATTTTTTGAATCCTTCCCTGCTTTATCATCGGTTTCAGCCTGGTCCTCATCCTCCAGGATATACAGAATTTCACCGGGCTTAACCAGCCTCAGCTGAATCCGCGCCTGTTCTTCTATATATTCAAAATCATTGACATTTTTCAGTTCTTCCTGAAGTGATGCTTTCTCAGCCAGCAGGGCTTTATTAATAGATTTCAGTTCCTTCTGCTCTGCCCTCAGGCTGAAAATGTTCTTTAATGACACAGCAACTACAACCATAGCGATTATAATGAATATTGTCAAAGTAATGCGAGGCAGATTATATTTTCTTCTCTTTTTCATACCTTTTATCCTTTTTCTCTCTTTTATTTAAGCTTACAGATTTGTATATTATATCACATAATAGCTTTTTCCACAAGCCGATACCTAGGGCAAAGGCAATCAGGCCGTACCATGTCACCTTTCCATAACATGCAGAATAAATAAATTCAGAAAAAATAAATGATGCACAAATCCACGATCCAATGTAGAAAAAGACTTCCAGCCTTCCTTTTATATTCAGCTGCTTTACAATTTGCGCCCGGGTATTCAGAACAAACATTACTGACATTCCACACATAAGCATTATTCCGACCTCTCTCAGCTCGCGGATGATCAGCTCTGTCATCTCTTCAGTCTTTCTCTGAGTGATTTTTTGACTTTTTTCTTTTCAAAGGATACGGAAATTATCAGCCCTGTTATCTCCATTCTCCCATCGTCTATTTCCAATGCGTCAACATGCATTTCCTCACCATATATAATTAAAGCCTGATTTTCCAAGGTTACAAAGACTCCGGACTCATCAAAACCTTCTACGGATTTTATTCCTGTTATTTCAATTTTCCTCTGATTAATAATATGTATTTCGTTATTTTCCATAAAAAAACCTCCCTATGCATTATATGCACAGAGAGATTTTTTTATTGTATTCTTTTATATAATCCTTAACATATTCTACATCCGATTTACAGTCAATATATTCCCTTCCGTATTTCTGTCTTGTCTCATTTCCCTTTCCTGTTATCAGAAGTAATGTTTTGCCTGCTGCTTCATCTACAGCCTTTTTTATTGCTTCTCCTCTGTCTTCTATTAAAACATATGGACATCCGGTTTCTTCTACATTCTTTGCAATTTCATTTGAAATTGCATTTACGTCTTCAGTTCCCGGATCCTCTGCTGTAATAATAATCTTATCCGCATATGCACCTGCAACAAGTGCCAAGTCTTTTCTTCTAAGCTGTGCTTTATTACCCGGACATCCAAATATGGAAACAATACTGTAATCAGGATATTCTTTCTTCATTGATGAACAAAGCTTTTCAAAACTCAGTTTATTATGAGCATAATCTACAACAGCTATTAAGCTATTGTCTTTGCTTGCGTACAGTTCCATACGTCCACTTGATTTTGCACGATACAGGCCGCTGTGTATGTGTCGCTTTGGTATCCCCAGTTTAACTGATGCTCCTATAACGCCAAGGGCATTTTCCACATTAAAGAATCCCGGCATAGAGAGTCTGAATTCCTCATCAAAGTTTTCTGTTCTCACTCTAAAAACTGTTTCCAGACCTTCTTTTCTGATATCATAGCCATATATATCTGCTTCCGGATTCTGAGTACTGAATGTAGTTACTGTTTCACATATTCCTGCGGATTTCAGTATTCGGTCTGAATAATCAGCATCCAGGTTAACAATCGCATGCTTTGTTTTCTCGAACATTGATAGTTTTGATGCAAAATAATCCTCGAAATCAGGGTGTTCTATTGGACTGATATGATCTTCTGAAATGTTGAGGAAGATACCTATTTCAAACTCAATATTGTCCACTCTATTGTATTTTAATGCCTGTGACGAAACCTCCATCTGAAGGAATGAAATATCACTTTCTACAGCGTTTTTAAAGTGCTGATGCAGTTCAATGGCTTCAGGTGTTGTTATATGAGACTCTTTTCTTTCAATTCCGTCATATACATCGATGGATGAGACAACTGCGCTTTCTCTTCCATCGATTGCGTCCATATAGTCATCTATGACTGCCTTCATATAATATGCTGACGTGGATTTTCCCTTTGTTCCGCCAATTCCAATCAGATTCAGCTTTTGCCATGCATAGTCACTATACAGTTCTGCCAGGTCCGGCATCGCCTTTCTGATGTCACTGACGATAATGTGAGGATAGTCTTCCATTCCTTCATAAACCTGTTCACTTACATATGCAATTGCACCTTTGTCAATGGCTTCCTGCAGGTAAGCTGCTTTGAAAGCAGCTCCCTTGCATACAAATAATGTATTTTCTGTTACACTTTTTGAATCAAAGGTCAGATTATCTACAATTAAGTCCTTCGATGCTGCCAGTAATGAGTGCTTTAGCAGGTTTTTATTGTGAAGCAGTCTGACATAATCGGATAGTTTATACTGTTTCATATTTCATAATTACCTTTCTTAAATATAATCGAACGGATCGACTACAGATCCATTTAAGATTACTTCAAAGTGAAGATGTGGACCGGTGGATCTTCCCGTGTTGCCTGACAACGCAATAGCCTGTCCCTTGTAAACTCGTTCACCGACACTGACAAGTGCATCATTACAGTGTGCATATAAAGTCTTTAATCCATTTTCATGGTCTATTTCAATGCAGATTCCATATGCACCATTCCATCCTGCCATAATTACTCTTCCGCCATCGGCTGCTCTTACAGTTGTACCCTGAGGTCCTGCCAGGTCGACACCTTCGTGAAGTCTTCCCCATCTGTATCCAAAATAACTTGTAACTGTGAATCCAGGAACCGGATTGATCATTGTTCCTGTAGCTGCAGTCTTAGGTGGTTCTTTAGTTCCCTTTTCAATTATTTTGGTCACCGGTTTAGTAATTATCTTTGAAGACAGTTCTGTTTCAGAAACCTTGTCACCATTAACTCTGATTACTCTAGCAGTTACTACCTTCTTTCCGTTTTTACCCTCCTGAATAACCTTAGAATTACCCTTATACATGGAGTCATTCTTAATAACTTTTGTTTTATATTCTATTTTTTTAGCGTATTTTTCCTGAGATATTGTTCTTACTGAAACAAGGGCTGTTGCCTTTGTAATTATCAGTTCATCACCCTTATGAATCATGCTCAGATCCTGATGGGCATTATTTGCTTCAAGTTCTTCCAGTGAAATATTGTATTTTTCACATATTCCGTAAAGGGTATCACCGTCTTCAACCACATATTTTATTTCCTTGGAGCCGCCTGTCAGGATTCTGCGTTTTGCCTCTGTATAGCTGGAAATATTTTTCAATCTGACAGTGGTCTTTCTTATCTCAACGTCTTCATCAAAACCTTTTTCCTTGTATACAACATTGTCTTTTTCTTCTGTAAATTCATCAATCAGTGCATTGAGAACCTTTTCCACAGTTGCCTGGTCTTTACAGGTTACTACTGCCATTCCGTCAACATAAAGGGTGTATCCTTCTGCTTTTGTATCTGACATATAAGTAAAACGATCTAGTACAGTGTCAATATCGTCTAACTCTTTATCCAGTATAAATATTGGTTTGAATTCAATATCACTGTTTTCGCTTATATTTATCTTATATCCATGCTCTCTGGACAGCTGTTCACTTACAAGATTCAGGATCTTGGTAACATCATTCTGATCCTTTACATACCCAAGACTTCTACCATTATAGAAGTATTCGAATCCGGTAGCATATGACATTATTGCAACGAATGCCACAGTTGAAAGTAATATCAGCGTAAAGTGTCCGAGTATTTTCTTACCGTGTCCTTCAGCTGCCTCTCTGATATCATTCAGCCATTTGGCTACATGATATCTGATAATCATCCATCTTCTATCCAGTCTTGCCTGAATATTATCGTGAAGAAATATTACTGCTGCCGCTGCATTAAAAAAAGTAGCTATTGCATGTCTGATTCTAATGTCAAATTCTTCCTGTTTCTCGTCATGCAGTGTTATTAAACCGGCAGCATAGTCTTCTATTTTCTTAATTTTGCTTTTTTTACCCATAGTTCCGCCTCTTCCGTACGAAGCTTTATACAGGAACATCTTTCACCTAAATCTGTCATCCCTGTATCATTACATTTTTCGCACTTATACCTGATGTCGGTGTAGTCCATCTCATAGTTGTTCTCTGTTAAAAGAACTGCCCTCTCTTCTGCAAGCCCGTCCATAATAGCTTTGATTCTCTTTGCCTCAGCCTCAGCATTACCCTTGATCAATGCTTTTGACAGTTCATAACTTGACTCTGCCATGTAAGCATCAATTTCTTTTACTCTAGGAAGTGCAGAATATACTTCCTTCTTCCTCTCCTCTGCTTCAGTTTCAGCTTTCTTTTTCAAGTAATCATAATACTGGTTTAACTCGCTCTGAGTGACTGTTATTTTTTTATTTGCGTCTTCGCCTCTCTTTTCAGCGTCTATTTTCCAGTTTTCTAAAACCTTGTTTACATAGTTAAAATTCGGACTGGATATTCCTGCTGTTTTTGTGCATGCTTCCAGGACTCTGTCCATGGAATATCCCATGTCATCAAACCAGGCATCCATCATTTCCTTTTCAGTTTCGGTAGCATTTCTTGTAAATCCAAGTGCCTTCAAAACTCTTCTATACCGGTAATATTTCTCATCAAGTTCCTGTAAATGATCATTGACCTGTTCTACTGTATTTAATCCGGCTTTTACCCATTCGGAAATTACTTTGCCTATATATTTAAAACTTGTCTTATCCTTATCCTTGCAGTACTGAACTGCGTAAAGTATGATTTCCTTAGAAGCACCGAAATCCTGAAGCCAGGAAAGAGCCTGAGTTACTTCTGTCGAACTCATTGTCCTTCCTAATATTCTTTCCATTTCTGCACACATTTCCTTAACAGATGTATTGCCTAAAGTATTACTGAAATCAATAGGATCAGGTTCATGCTTTGCTGCCGTCATGCTTTTACCGTAAAGAAGTTCTTTTAAATTGATAAACTCTACGTAGTAGCCCATATCTTCATGTAGTTCATCATATCTTCTTTTTATTGCACCCATTTTTTCCCAGTATGACCATGCATCCTGTACATCTTTTTCTGACAGCCCCAGTTGTTTGGCCATTGTAAGGTTGTCCATGGGCAGTCCGTGTTCTGCATACATGCAGCCATAGATGAATACCTTAACATAATCACCTCTGGCTGCAGGCATATATTCATTAATAAAAATATTTTCTATTTTTGAATCTAATAAATAAAAATCCTTGCTTTTTTCTTTTACAAAATTCATAAAAATTCCTTTTGTTTAAGTTTATAGTGCTTTAACCTGCTCATTTAAATCTTTTAGCAGTGATTCAATATCTATTCCATGTCCTTCAGCTGCTTCTGTCAGCGACTCCTGTTCTGCACCCGGACATCCCAGACATGGCAGGCCGTGTCTGTCAAACACCTTTTCCAGTTCGTGATTGATATCCAGTATTTCGCATACTTTCATATCTCTGGTAATGTTCATACTTTTTCCTTTCTGCTAAACTGCTTTAGGTTATGCCTGATCACTGAATTTAGTATATCTTGCAACCCATGTCAAATCGATAACTTCTGTTGGTCCACTTCTGTGTTTTGCAATATTAACTTCGCAGACACCCGGTTTTTCTGAATCTTCTCTGTAATAATCGTCTCTGTAAAGGAAGATTACAATATCCGCATCCTGTTCTATAGATCCTGATTCACGCAGGTCTGACAATATCGGTCTGTGATCCTGCCTCTGCTCCGGAGCTCTGGACAACTGAGACAAGACAAGTACAGGACAATCCATTTCTCTTGCCAAAAGTTTAAGCTGTCTCGATAATGTACTGATTTCCTGCTGTCTACTGTCACTCTTACCGTCAGACTGCATTAGCTGCAGATAGTCAACTATTATCAGATCAAGCCCTTTTTCTGCTTTTAATCTTCTGCACTTGTTTTTCATTTCAAGAATACTGATGCCTGAATTATCATCTATATGAATTTTTGTCTTAGATAATGAATCCAGTGCCATATTGATTCTGTCCCAGTCATTTCTTTCTATTGCACCGGTTTTCAGTTTCTGCATTTCAACTCTTGATTCCATAGAAAGAAGTCGCTGACCTAGTTGAGCTTTTGCCATTTCCAGGCTGAATATCAGAACAGATGCCCCGGCCTTAATTGCCGCATTCTGGGCAATATTCAGTACAAAAGCAGTCTTTCCCATTGCCGGTCTTGCTGCAATTATTACAAGGTCTGACTTCTGCAATCCTGAAGTAACCTCATCCAGTCGCTTAAATCCGGTTGTCAATCCGGTAACCTGACCCTGCGAATGAATTGCTTTATCGATCATAGCAACATTTTCCAGCAGAACATCTTTTATTTGCGCATAGTCATTTTTCTGTCTGCTCTGCGCTATTTCATAGATATTCTTCTCAGCATAATCAAGAATTTCTGCCGGCTCCATAGAGTCATCAAAACCCTTTTCCCTTATTTCATCAGCAGTCTGTATCAGTCTTCTCATAGATGCCTTTTCTGCAACAATTTTTGCATACTCTGCTGCGTTTACAACTGATGGTACTTCTGCTGAAAGTGATGCCACATAGGATCTTCCTCCGACAAGATCCAGTGCCTTATTCTTTTTTAATTCTTCACACACAGTAACCATATCTACTGATTTGCTGTTTCTGAACAATTCCAGCATTGCATCAAATATTTCTCTATGTGCTTTATCATAAAAATCTTCTGTTCTAACTACATCAATAACATCGGCCAGTGCATCTTTACTCAGTAAGGCTGCACCTAAAACAGATCTTTCCGCCTCCGCATTATGGGGTGGAATTTTTTCAACCATTTCCGGATCTTCCCTTCGTCTATAAAGTATTTGCTGAAATTAGTCTGTTACCACAACAGTAAGTGTTCCGGCTACTTCTGGATATAGTTTTACACTTACATTAAATGTTCCAATGTTTTTTATTGGTGAATTTAACTGAATTTTTTTCTTGTCAATAACAAGTCCGGTCTGCTTCTTTGTCTCTTCAGCGATGTCTTTTGATGTTATTGAACCAAACAGTTTTCCACCTTCACCTGATTTTGTCTTAATAACAACTTTAATATCTTCAAGTTTTGCTGCCAGCTCTTCAGCAGCTTTCTTTTCTTCAGCTTTTTTTTCAGCAGCAATAGCCTTCTGCTTTTCCAGATTTCTGATGTTTGCTGTTGTTGCTTCTGTAGCCAGTCCTCTAGGGAAAAGCATATTTCTTGCGAAACCATCACTTACTTTAACTATTTCACCTTTTTTTCCTGTACCTTTTACATCCTGATTTAGAATTACCTGCATCTCTATATCCTCCTATAAATCTATATTCTCTAATACTTTTTCAATTGCTTCCTCCGGGCTCATTTTTACCTGTGCTCCTGCTGTAGTAAGGTGACCTCCACCCCCCAGTTTTTCCATGATAACCTGAACATTTACATCTCCCAGTGAACGTGCACTTATTGCCGTCTTTTCTTCATCCAGCTTACCTGCAACAAAGCACACTCTTACACCCTTAACATTTAACAGTTCATCAGCCACTTGAGAATTAATTATTTGTACATCACTGTTTATATCCTGGCATATTGCCGTCACAACTCCATTGCTGTGATAGCTGGCAGCAGCAATAGCCTTTGCTTTTGCGTTAAATACATCTTTATCAACTCTGAAGAATCTTTTTACTTCTGTTGTATCTGCGCCGGATCTTCTCAACCATGCTGCAGCTTCAAAGGTTCTTACTCCTGTTTTAACAGCAAATCTGTTTGTATCAATAGATATTCCTGCAAGAAGGGCTTCTGCTTCCAGTTTTACTAAAGTCTTCTTTGGTGCCGTATATTGCAATATTTCTGATACAAGTTCAGATGCGGAAGAGGCATATGACTCTATATATGATAGTGTAGGATTCTTGACACTATCTTCTGCTCTTCTATGATGGTCAATAACTACTATCTTTTCTGTTAAATCTAACAGATTCTTGTTTTCAACATAACTTATACGGTGTGTATCCACAAGTATCAGAAGAGTTTCTTTGTCTGTTATTGCTTCTGCTTTCTTGCAATCTATAAAATTATATATTTCTTTGTCCTTTGCCTGTCTGTAGATATCATTCAGTGATTCGTTCACTTTATCCAGCAGAATATAAGCTTCTTTTTCAAACATCAGACACATTCTGTATATTCCAAGGGCAGCACCAAAGCAGTCCATATCAGGATTCTGATGTCCCATTATTACTACTTTTCTGGATTGTGTAATCAATCGCTTTAATGCATGAGCAACAACTCTTGATTTTCCTTTATTGCTCTTTTCTACAGTCTGAGATTTACCCCCATAGTACTGTATATTTGTGCCTTTCTTTATTACTGCCTGATCTCCGCCTCGTCCAAGAGCGAGATCCAGAGCCGCAGATGCGGATTCTGTACAGGCAACAACATCTTTTTCACCTACTCCTATTCCTATACTTAAACTCATAGGGAAATCAGCTGTTGTTTCTATAGTTCTAATCTGATCCAGTACATCAAACTTACTTTCTATCAGCTTTGAAAGGTAAGAATATTGGAAATACATTATGTACTGTGATGCATTAAATCTAGTTATCGCACCATTGTATTTTGCAGCCCAGTGTCTAATTTGCTTATCCAACTCTGCCGTAATGCTGATTCTTATTTCCGGCACTGTTGTAGCTGTCAGCTCATCATAGTTATCAATGTTAATTTTACAAACACATATTTTTTCTGCTTCGTACTGTCTCCTTATATTTTCATAATCGCTGATGTCCTTAAAAATAATTACATATTCATCGTTACTTTCAGGACTTTCCATTATCAGCAGCTGAAAAGTTTTTCCGTTTCTTTCAATAACGTGTTTGCTGTTGCTTTCACCTGTTAAATTTAATTTGATCCCTGTTAAAACGAAAAAGTCGCTACCTTCCAGTCCATCATATAAGAAAACATCCCCTATGTGTTCATTTGCCTTTAATACTTTTCCGTTCTGGTCTACGATACACATTGGTATAGACAAACTTGTCAGTATTTTATTATCAAATATATTCCTTGGCATCTTATAACCTCTAAACTCTTTGAAATCCTCACATTATTAATGAATGATTCACGTGAAACATACCTATTGCTTTACTGATTTCAATAACTCTATTAGTCTGTTAAGCTCATCTGTATTATAGTACTCTAACTCAATTGTACCCTTTTTCCCTTTTTCTTTAATATTTACTTTAGTTCCGTATAAGTTTTTTAATTCATTTTCAACATGAACTGTGTTAGCATTTTTTGCTTTTTTCGCCGGTCTTTTTTTAGGCTGTCCTATTTTGGATACTAGTTCCTCTGTTTTTCTAACAGATAGACCCTCTTGTATGATTCTATTGCAAATATCAAGCTGAACCTTACTGTCTGATACAGGAATTATTGCTCTGGCATGACCTGTTGTCAGTTTTCCCTCTGTAACCATTGTCTGAATATTTTCCGGCAATTTTAACAATCTTAGAGCATTTGTAATATATGGTCTACTCTTACTAACACTCTTAGATACTTCTTCCTGCGTCAGTCCATAAGTTTTTATCATCTGATTCAGACCTTCTGCTTCTTCAATAGGATTCAGATCCTCTCTCTGCATATTTTCTATTATTGCAATGAGCATATTTTCTTCATCTGAAAACTCTCTGATTATGCATGGTACTTCCTTTAATTCAGCCTTCCTTGATGCTCTCCATCTTCTTTCACCTGCTACAATTTCATATCCACTTCCTGTTTTTCTTACAACGAGTGGCTGAATAATTCCATGTTCTACTATTGATGCTGCCAGTTCTGAAATTTTATCTTCATCGAAGACTTTTCTTGGCTGATTTTCATTTGGCTTAATATCGTTAATGTTAATATACACAACCGAATGACCCTTTTTCAGCTCATCTTCCTCAGGTTTTTCATCTTTTGCCGGGTTTTCTATTGGTGCCCTATCTGCAAATAATGCATCCAGTCCTCTTCCCAGTCCTCTATTTTTGGCTGCCATTATCTACCTTCCTCTCTTTCAAGGAATTCCTCTGCAAAATCCCTGTACGCTTCTGCACCCTTTGACTTTGGATCGTATTCTGTAATAGCCATGCCAAAGCTTGGTGCTTCTGCAAGTCTGATATTTCTTGGGATTACTGTTGAGTACACCTGTGAACCAAAGTATTTCTTAACTTCCTGAACAACCTGAATTGAAAGATTAGTTCTTCCGTCAAACATACTAAGTATTACACCTTCAATTTCAAGACCCTTGTTTAAATTCTTTTTAACAAGATCTATTGTGCTTACCAGCTGACTTACACCTTCAAGCGCATAGAATTCACACTGAATCGGAATCAATACACTCTGAACAGCAGTCAAGGAGTTTATTGTCAACAATCCAAGTGACGGTGGACAATCTATCAGAATATAGTCGTAGCTATCTTTTACTTTAGCAATTGCCTTCCGAAGTCTAGCTTCTCTTCCTTCAATCTGCACCATTTCTATTTCCGCACCTGCCAGATCCACACTTGCCGGGATAATATCAAGATTCTTAATATTCGTATGGATAATCGCCTTCTTAGTATCAAAATTATCTTCGATCAACAGATCATATACTGTATATTCTAAATCCCTTTTTGATATTCCAATACCACTTGTTGTATTTCCCTGCGGGTCAATATCCAGCATCAGAATTTTTTTCCCTTTTAGTGCCAGACTAGCACCTAAATTAATGTTTGTTGTAGTCTTTCCTACTCCACCCTTTTGATTAAAAATTGCTATTGCCTTACCCAAATTATCTCCTCCTGCAACAATGTAGTCATTATTCTATATTATATACTATTTCCGGGTAAATTACCACTAAATTTCTTTGCTAATTAAACCTATATGTATTCAAAAGAGTCGCTGTTCGTCCTAAATCAAAGAGGATGTTTCACGTGAAACATCCTCCGTTTTTCGGAATTAATATTTTTACTTCAACATACTCTCCTACATCATTTTCGGATAGACTGGCATTTTTTTCTACCTCTTTTATTTGCTTAAAAACACCTCTAATACTATTCATGTATATTTTATAGCTAATACGAGCTACTCTATTAGCATTTTTCTTCTTTTCATTCTGAGTTTTAATTATCTCCTCAATAAGCTTTTCTGATTGCTTAACATTTAAATCGTTATTAATAATTTTTTCAAGAATTTTACTTCTTATTCTCTGATCATCAATTCGAAGTAATGCACGAGCATGTCTTTCAGTGAGTCTGTTATCTACAATCTTATCCTGTATTTCTTCCGGTAAAGATAGAATTCTAATTTTATTAGAGATAGTCGATTGTTTTTTCCCTATTTTATAAGACAACTCACTTTGAGTTAAACCGAATTCATCCATTAGTTTCTTGTAAGCTTTGGCTTCCTCAATAAAGCTAAGATCCTCTCTTTGAACATTCTCTATTATAGATATTATTGCTGAATCTTTGTTGCTAAATTCCTTAACAACAGCAGGGATTTTGATTAATCCGGCATATTTAGCGGCCCTAAATCTTCTTTCTCCCGCAATAATTATGTATTTTCCGTCTCTTTCTTTGTTTAAAATGATAGGCTGTAAAACACCATATTCCTTAATTGAACGTGTTAATTCTTCCAATTCCGAAGCAGAAAAATTCTTTCTTGGCTGCTCTGGATTAGTACGTATTAAATCAACCGGTATCTCTACACTTTTCCTTTGTAACATATTAATCCCTCCCTCTAATAGAATATTAGCATATTACCCAGGAAAAGAATTAAGAAAATTACGACAAAAGAGCCCACATTATCCTATAATATGGGCTCTTTACTCGGAGTTCCCGCTTTACGAGGGTACTTTAACGGCGTATTTTTTATTTTTTCGATTAAGACAATATTATGATCGTATCCGTCTAATTCAACTGATTTAATTGTTTTAAATTTACCACCTAAAGTTTTAATAGCTTTTTCTGCTCTTTTTACTTCCTCTTCTGCATCAGGACCTTTGTAAGCAAGCAGAAATCCACCTATTTTTATAAAAGGAAGACAATATTCAGAAAGAACAGCTAAATTAGCTACCGCCCTTGAAATACAAAGATCAAAAGACTCTCTATATTTCTTATTTCTTGCCAGTTCCTCAGCTCTGCCATGGACTGTCACCACATTTTCAATTCCAATTTCTGATGCAAGTTCATTAATAACTTTTAATCTCTTGTTTAACGAATCAGCCAGAAGAAATTCTTTATCGGGACTTACAATAGCAAGTGGAACACCCGGGAATCCTCCGCCGGTTCCCACATCGATTATAGACTCTGCATTAACATATTCAGGAAAATGATATGACAATATAGAATCTATGTAGTGTTTACTTATGAATTCTTCTTTATCAGTAATGGCAGTTAAATTTATTTTTTCATTCCATTCCAGAATTCCCTCCATATATTTCTGAAATTTTTCAACTGTAAATTCATCAAAAGGAACGTTTAGCTTTTCAAAAGATTCTATTAATTTATTCATTTCTACTCTACTGCTTCTTTCTTCTCTGCTTCTCTAAATAAACAAGGATAACGTTAATATCGGCCGGTGAAACTCCGGAAATTCGAGAAGCCTGTCCTACAGAACACGGCTTGATCTGATTAAGTTTCTGAACAGCTTCAATTCGAAGACCCTCAATTTCCTCATAATTAATACTCTCGTCTAATGGCTTATTTTCAAGCTTTTTAAATTTTTCAATCTGATTAAGCTGCTTATTAATATATCCCTCATATTTTATCTGAACCTCAAGCTGATTAATTGCATGTGATGATAGAGGAACTCTATCCTTATCAATTTGACCTAAATTGTCGTATGTTACTTCAGGTCTCTTTAAAAGTTCAGCTAAGGTAACTTTATTTTTTAAAGGAGAACTTCCCAGGTTTACAAGAAACTCATTTGCATCTGAAGGATATACATATGAATTTTCCATTCTCTCTCTTTCTTTTTCTACCTTTTCCTTCTTCTCCAGATATCTTGAATATCTTTCCTCATCTGCCAATCCTAACCTGTAAGATTTTTCCGTTAAACGCAAATCTGCATTGTCTTGTCTCAGAACCAGCCTATATTCCGCTCTGCTCGTCATAATTCTATAAGGCTCATTAGTACCTTTAGTTACTAAATCGTCGATTAGAACGCCAATATAAGCCTCACTTCTATCCAAAACAAAAGGTTCTTTTCCATTTATTGACAGCGAAGCATTAATTCCCGCCATTAATCCTTGTGCTGCAGCTTCCTCATAACCTGAACTTCCGTTAAACTGTCCCGCACAGAATAAGTTCTTTATGTATCTTGTCTCAAGATTTGTTTTTAAATCTAAAGGATTAATACAATCATATTCAATGGCATATGCCGGTCTGGTGATGATAATATTTTCAAGACCGGGAATAGTACGATAAAATGCTTCCTGAACATCCTCAGGAAGACTTGATGACATTCCCTGAATATACATTTCTTCAGTATCCAATCCTTCTGGTTCAATAAAAGTCTGATGTCTTTCCTTGTCGGCAAATCTATTTATTTTATCTTCAATAGAAGGACAATATCTAGGACCTATGCCTTCAATCTGTCCTCCAAACAAGGCACTTCTATGAAAATTATCTCTGATTACTTTATGAGTATTTTCATTTGTATATGTGAGCCAACATGAAATCTGATCCTTTTCCAGACTATCATTCATAAATGAAAACGGAACAATCTTTTCATCACCCTTCTGCTCTGTCATTTTACTGTAATCAAATGTAGAAGCTAAAGCTCTTGCAGGTGTTCCTGTTTTAAATCTTCTCAACTTCATTCCATGCTTTTCCAAGTTTTCTGCAAGTTCAACAGAAGGAGACAAACCATTTGGACCACTAGAATATGCACTGTCTCCAATAAAGATTTTACCTCTTAAGAACGTTCCTGTTGCTAAAACAACTGCTTTTGCCATATAGCATGTATGTGTTTTAGTAACAACACCTTTAACACATCCATCCTCAATGATTAAATCTGTTATTTCAGCCTGTTTCACATAAAGATTTTCCTGCATCTCAATAGTCTTCTTCATTTCAGTGTGATATCTGTGTTTATCTGCCTGTGCACGAAGTGAATGAACTGCAGGTCCTTTTGCTGTATTTAGCATTCTACTCTGAATAAATGTTTTATCTATATTTTTGCCCATCTCTCCACCGAGAGCATCTATTTCTCTTACAAGATGTCCTTTACCGGTGCCTCCAATTGAAGGATTACAAGGCATCATAGCTATTGCCTCCAAATTAATTGAAAACAATAATGTTCTATTACCCATTCTTGCAGAAGCAAGAGCAGCTTCACATCCTGCATGGCCTGCACCTACAACAATAATGTCGTATTCACCCATTACTATTCTTTCCACTTTTATCCTACTTTCCTAAACAAAATCTTGCAAAAACTTCATTAATAATATCGTCTTGAACAGTCTCACCTATAATCTCGCCTAATGCTTCATAAGTGCTGTTAACATCTATTTCAATAAATTCTAAAGCTTCCTGCATATTAACCATATTAATTGCATCCTTTATAGAATTTCTTGATCTTTCGAGAATATTCTTATGTCTTACATTTGTAACAATTAAATTATTACTTTGAGACACTTTTCCACAATATACTAAATTAACGATTTTTTCCTCAATTTCGCTAATTCCCATCTGATTATGCATAGAAGTCTCAATAATTGATATATTTCCTATTTTCGCTAAAATATCTTCTTTTCTTATTTTCTGAACCAAATCAATCTTATTTAAGAGAATTAATGTTTTTTCAGGATCAATAAGATTCATAATATCAATATCTTCTTGTTCCATTTCTCTACTTGAATCTAAGATAAAAATAACCAAGTCTGCCTGATTAAAAGATTCTTTGGACTTTTCTATACCAATTTTCTCAATAATATCGTCAGTTTCTCTAATACCGGCAGTATCAGTTAATCTTACAGGAATACCTTTAATACTAATATGTTCCTCTATAGTATCTCTTGTAGTACCGGGTATTTCTGTTACAATAGCTCTGGTTTCTTTTAATAAACTATTCATAAGAGAAGATTTACCTACATTAGGCTTTCCAATAATTGCAATGCCTAAACCGTCCCTAATTATTTTTCCTGTGTCTGCACTACTTAATAAATTTTCAATATTAGAAAGTATATCATTCAAATCGGAACCTAATTTTTCGTAAGTAATCTGCTCAATATCCTCATCCGGATAATCTATATTTACTGTTAGATTTACAAGAACATCTACAAGTTTTTTTCGTATTTCTTTAATATGTCTGGAGAAAACACCTTCTAACTGATTTAGAGCAACATCATAAGTTCTGTCAGTCTTTGCTTTAATTACATCAATAACAGCTTCTGCCTGTGATAAATCAAGTCTGCCATTTAAAAAAGCTCTTTTGGTAAATTCCCCAGGTTCCGCCATTCTTGCACCATTCGATAATACAAGTTCCAGTGTTTTGCGCAGCGGCACCATGCCTCCATGGCAATTTATTTCAACTACATCCTCCATAGTATATGTTTTTGGACTTTTCATATAAACACAAAGAACCTCATCAATAATACTTTTAGATGAAGGATCAACAATGTTACCATATGTCATTTTTCTGTTTTCTAATACGGATGAATTAATCGGAACAAATATTCTATCCAGTATATTCTTTGAATCATCACCGCTGATTCTGATTATTCCTATTCCACCTTCACCCGGCGCTGTTGCAATTGCAGCAATTGTATCTTCCATATTTATCTTTTCTCCTAAACAAATTTAGCCCGCATAAAGCGGGCTATTAATTATTTAAGCTCAATTATAACCCTTCTATAAGGATCCTGACCCTCGCTTCTTGTTGTAACGCGTGGGTTGCTCTGAAGAGTTGCATGAATAACCTTACGTTCATAAGGATTCATAGGTTCCAGTCTTACACTTCTCTTAGTTTTCACTACTTTATCTGCAAGTCTGTTTGCAAGCTTTTCTAAAGTTTTTTCTCTTTTTGATCTATAATTTTCAGCATCAATGACTACTCTGATATAATCATTTTTGCCTTTATTAACTACAAGACTTGTCAAATACTGAATTGCATCAAGAGTCTGACCTCTTTTTCCAATAATTGTACCTGAATCTTTACCATCAATATTAACAAATACATTAGTATCGTTAGCAACAGCTGAAACATTAATATTTAATCCCATCTGCTCAGCAACTTCCTTTAGAAATTCTACTGCCGGATGATCAGGAGCATCTACTAATCCTTCTACATCTTCTGTTGTAAGAATAATAGATTCTTTTTCTTCCTTGACCTTTTCAACATGTTTGTTAGATTTAGCAGATTTATCCTGTCTAGGCTTCTTTGCCTGCTTAACAGGTTCAGGTTTCTTAATTTCAGCAACAGGTTCTTTAACTTCTTCTACCTTTTTCTTTCTTTCGACTCTAACTAATGCCAACTTTGCACCAATGCCGAAAAATCCTTTTGATGGTTCTTCAAGAACGGTTACTTCAACTTCGTCTCTAGTTAGTTTTAGTTCATCCAATGCAAGACCTACTGCGGTCTCCACATCGTTTCCCCACTTTTCAGAAACATCCATACTATTTTTTTCCTCCAATAGCTCTTATTTTTTCTTCTTTTTCTGCTTATTCTTGTTCTTAAGAGCTTTTCTAAGCTGATTGAAACGCAAATTGAAGAATATCTGAATAAACTGACTGATAGCCCAGTAAATTGCAAGAGCAGATGGATATGTTCTTGCTAGCCACACAATCATAATAGGGAAGAAGTACTGCATCATTTTATTCATAGCATTGCCACCGGGAGCAGCGCTAGATGAAGAGTTCATCTGCATATTAAGCCAGAATGAAAAGAATGTAGCAGCACCGGCCAATATTGGTAGAATCCAATTATCTGGCTGGCTTAAGTCCTTAATCCATAAGAAATGTTCATGTATAGCAAAGTACATATTACTATCAGCTTCTATGTATGCCATAGGATTTCTGAGTAAAGTAAATAGACCCATGATAATAATCATCTGAACTATCATTGGAAGACATCCACCGGCAGGGTTGAATCCTTCTTCCTTATAAACTTCAGCAAGCTTGGCATTCATAGTTTCTGTATCATTTGCGTATTTCTTCTGTATTTCCTGTATTTTAGGCTGCATGTCCGCCATACCGGCAGTGCTTAGTATCTGCTTCTTGTATAAAGGATAAAGTGCAATTTTTACAATTACAGTTAATATTGCTACTGTAATTCCATAATTACCTACAACTCCGTAAAGCAGAGTTAACAGCCATGCTAATGGTTTTGCTAAAATTCCCATTCATTTCCTCCGTTATTTTAAAGGGTCGTAACCTCCGGGATTTCCGGGATGACACTTTAAAATTCGTTTAATACCTAAATAACTACCTTTAAAAACACCATATTTTTTCAGAGCCTGAATAAAATATGTTGAACATGTAGGATAAAACCTGCAGGTAGCCGGAAACAAAGGTGATATAAACTTCTGGTATATCCTGATCAGCAAAATCATTATTCCGCTGAATAATTTACTGATATATTTCATTATTTCTTTATCAACACCTTAGTTTTCTTAAGTGCAGATTCAATTGAATTTCTCACTTCTGCACAATTTCTGTCGATAATAGTATTTCTGGCAATGTAGATAATATCAAAACCTGTTGAAATCTCAAGTTCACTTGTTCTGACACTTTCTTTCATCAATCTTCTGGCTCTGTTTCTGTGAACACTATTACCAACTTTCTTACTAGCTAAAAAAGCTGTTCTGTTATAGGGCAGATTATTTTTTTTATAAAATATAACTACATATCTGTCCCCTACTGACTTTCCCTTATTGTAAATTGATGAAAAGTCACTTTTTCTTCTCAATACGTTTTTTTTTAACATATTATTTTAACATATTGAAATTAAGCTGTTAATTTTTTTCTGCCTTTAGCTCTTCTTCTCTTTAGAACATTTCTGCCATTCTTTGTAGCCATTCTTTTTCTGAATCCGTGCTCTTTCATTCTCTGTCTTTTCTTTGGCTGATATGTCATTTTCATACCTTTTTACCTCCTTAAATTATTAAACTCGTACGCTTCTAAATTTCAAAACGCACACATATGCCCTACAATTATAAATTCAAGTTGACAAAAAGTCAACAAATTTAGTAAATTTAAGCTTATATGAAAAGTATGCACAAAGTTATCCACAATATATGGATAACTTTGTATATTATTAATTTTTTAATAATTTAAATATACACTTGTGTGTGGATAACTTCTTGTGTAAAATTAAAATATATACTAGGAGAGCGAAAAAAATGGAAAATAAAAAAGAAATTTGGACACAGGTTTTAAAGCTTATTGAAGAAAACACTACAGCTATTAGCTATGAAACCTGGTTTCTTACTACCAGGGTAAAAAAAATCGACGATACCACTAAAGCATTCTATCTTGAAAATGATGAAGAATTTGTCGTTAGAATTCTAAATAACAGATATCTTAAACTTATAGAGGAAAGCATTAAATCTGTTACAAATGAAAACTACAGAGTAGTTATAAAAACTTCATCAGACTACAATAACAACATAGAACCATCAGATAAAAAAGAATCTGATGCGTCTAAGCCTGTTTTGATGGATAACAAGCTGAAAAAACAGAAAATTTTTAATCCAAGATACACATTTGACAATTTTGTAGTCGGAAACAGCAACAGATACGCTCATGCTGCATGTCTTGCTGTTGCAGAATCACCTTCTCAGGCATTTAATCCTCTGTTTCTATATGGAGGATCCGGGCTGGGTAAAACGCATCTTATGAATGCCATAGGAATCCATCTTCTAGAAAACAATGAAGATTTAAATGTGTTGTACGTTTCTGCTGAAATGTTTACAAATGAATTTATTAAGGCTCTTGGAGAAAACAAGAATAGAGAATTTAAAAATAAATACAGAAATGTTGATGTTCTGTTAATGGACGACATTCAGTTTCTTGAAGGCAAAGATACTATGCAGGAAGAATTCTTCCATACATTCAATTCTCTTTATGATCTGAATAAACAGATTGTAATTTCAAGTGACAGAGCTCCGAACAGACTGGACAGACTTGAAGAAAGACTTAGAACAAGATTCATGTGGAATATGGTTGCAGATGTTCAGCCAGCTGATTATGAAACAAGAATTGCCATATTGCTGAAGAAAGCAGAAAATGCTGATATTGAAGTAGATGATGATATTTATGATGTTATCTGCTTTATTGCTGATAATGTTAAGGATAATATTCGAGAAATGGAAGGTGCCTTCCATAGAATAATAGGTTTTTCATCACTAATGGGAGAAAAGATCGATAAGTATTTTGCAAAAAGAATACTTAACGACTTTATTGTAAATCAGGGAACCAGTCCTACTCCTGAAAAAATAAAATCTGTTGTTTGCAGAGCATATAATATAAAAGTATCAGATATGGAAAGTTCTAAGAGAACAAGCAATATTGCTTATCCAAGACAGATTGCAATGTATCTGTGCAGAGAACTTACTGATTATTCGTTGCCTAAAATAGGAAATCTGTTTGGCGGCAGACATTACACTACAGTTCTGCATGCGTGTGACAAAATTTCAGAAGAAATAAAAAATGATATGGAACTGAAAGAGAATATCAATAAATTAAAGAAGGATATTTCTGAATAAGTTTTACATGTTATCCATACTTCAAAAACAACAATTTTCTGAGTTTTTTCAACGGGGTTATGAGTTATCCACAATATCCACAGCCCCTACTACTATTACTACTAAATTAATATAATAATAATAACTGAATTCCGGAGGTAAATAATGAAGTTCAGATGTAATCAGTATAACCTTACAAAGGCATTAAATATTGTATCTAAAGCAGTAACTACGAGAACAACAATTCCAATTCTTAAAGGGATACTTTTGGATGTATCTGATGATGGAATATTAAAAATGTCAGCATCAGATCTGGACATCACAATTGAAGCAACCATTGAAGTAGAAGATTATGAACCCGGTTCTGTAGTAGTACAGTCAAAATTATTTGGTGATATCATAAGAAAACTGCCATCATCTGAAATCAATGTTGAATCATTTGGAGACAACATTACTATTAAATGCATGAATTCTGAATTCTCAATAGTATGCTCTTCAGGGGATGAATTCCCTAGCATAAAAAACATGGATGAAGACAGTGAAAACTTATGCTTCGATAAAGTTATTCTAAAAGAAATGATCAGAAAGACATCCTTTGCAGCAAGTGTGGATGAATCAAAAGGTGTCATTACAGGTCTCTTGATAGAAATGACCAATGATGAACTTATCATGGTTGGTATCGATGGATACAGAATGGCTGTAACAAGGGAGGCTATGATAAACCTGGATGAAAAGAAGGTTATTATCTCTGCTAAACTTATGAATGAAATAAATAAGATTATGAGTGACGCTTCTGAAAATGAAGATATTCAGGTTATTTTAGGAAAAACAAATGCCCTGTTCATTATTGATAACATAAGAATAGTTGTCAGACTTCTTGAAGGAGAATTTATAAAATACAGAGATATTCTTCCTAGAGACAGCAGAATTGAGGTAACAGTAAACAGAAGTTATTTACTTGACAGTATAGAAAGAGCATCCCTGCTTTCTAAAGAAGGAAAAAATAACCTGATAAAATTTGCTATAAGAGATAATATTATCACTATAACTTCAAAGTCAGAAGAAGGTAATGTAAGAGAAGAAGTTCTTGCTTATAAAACCGGTGATGATTTAGATATTGGTTTTAATGCAAAATATGTTTTAGATGTTCTGAAATCTATAGACGATGAAGAAATCAGAATGCTGTTTAACACAAGTATAACACCATGTGTTGTAAAGCCGCTGGAAGGAAATAAATATGATTACTTAATTCTGCCTGTAAGAATTTCAAGTAATTAATATAATAACAAGTAATGTATATAAAAAAATTAATTTTAAAAGACTATAGGAATTATGATTCCCTGGATATTAGTTTTGATAAGAATGTAAACATCATCATAGGAAATAATGCCCAGGGAAAAACTAATCTTATAGAGTCACTGTATGTAACATCTTTTGGTAAATCATTCAGGACAAACAGAGACAGTGAACTTGTTAAATTTGATAAAGATTATGCGAAAATATTTATAGAGGCAGAAAAAGAATATTTTGACACATCTGTAGAGGTTTTGATAAAGAAAGATTCGAAAAAAGCTGTAAAAAAAGATGGCGTTAACGTGAAGAAAGTTTCTGAACTGCTGAAAAATGTACTAATTGTCATATTTTCACCTGAGGATTTAAAAATAGTTAAGGAAGATCCTGAAAAAAGAAGACGTTTCATAGACAGAGAGTTATGCCAGATAAAGCCTCTTTATTATGAGAGCCTTTCAAATTATAAGAAAACTCTTTTGCAGAGAAACATGTATCTTAAAGAAGAAAATATTGACAGAAGTATTATTGATATCTGGGATACACAGCTTGCTCGTTATGGGGCAAGAATAATTAAAATCAGAAAAGAGTTTATAGACAGAATCAGTAAATACAGCAGTGATATTCATAGCAGCATAACTGATGAAAAAGAAATTCTTCACATTGAGTATAATCCAAACATTTCATTTGTTGAAAAATGTGAAGATCTGGAAGAGCTGTTTTACGATGAAATAAAGAAATCATATAAAAATGACATTAAAATGAGGACCACAACTAAGGGGCCGCATAAGGATGATATTTCTTTTTTTGTTAACGGAATCAATATGAGAAGTTTTGGATCACAGGGACAGCAGAGAACTTGTGCCCTTTCTCTAAAACTTGCAGAACTGAACCTGATAAAAGAAGAAACAGGAGAAAATGCTATATTGTTATTAGACGATGTTATGAGTGAGCTGGATGTTAACAGACAAAGATTTCTGATTAAGACTTTAAAAAATAATCAGATATTTGTAACGGCTACAGACATTGAAGATAGGGTTATAGAATCGTTTCCAAATGCCAATATTATAAAAATAGAAAAAGGAAAATTATTGTAAATATAATTATTTTATTATATGATAAAAAGATAGTCTAAGAGATAATGTATAATTCTAATATAAAGAAAGGGTAAAAAATGAGCATAGAGGGAAAGAAAACAAATCAATATGATGCGGCCCAAATTCAAGTTCTTGAAGGACTTGAAGCTGTTCGTAAAAGACCTGGTATGTACATTGGCAGTACAGGTCCGAGAGGACTTCACCATCTTGTTTACGAAGTAGTAGACAACAGTGTGGACGAAGCACTTGCAGGATATTGTAAATCAATAAATGTTACTATTCAGAGCGACAACTCTATCAAAGTTGAAGACGATGGTAGAGGTATGCCGGTTGACAATCATCCCAAACTTGGAATTCCTGCTGTAGAAGTAATTCATACTGTTCTGCACGCAGGCGGAAAATTTGGCGGTGGAGGATATAAGGTTTCCGGAGGACTCCATGGTGTAGGTGCGTCTGTTGTAAATGCACTTTCAACAAAAATGGAGGTTGAGGTAAAGAGAAACGGAAAAATATATAAACAGTGTTATGAAAGAGGAAAGACTGTTACCCCACTTACAGTAATCGGAGAATCAAAGAAAACCGGTTCAACATCTGTTTTCTGGCCTGATCCTGAAATATTCAAGGAAACTACTGAATTTGAATATGAAACACTTCAGCACAGATTAAGAGAAATGGCATTCCTGAACAAGGGAATAAAAATAACTCTTGCTGATGAAAGAGAAGGAAAGAAGAAAAAAGAAGTATTCCACTATGAAGGCGGAATTATAGAATTTGTAAAGCACTTAAACAGCAATAAGGAAGCTATTAATCCTGATGTAGTTTATTTTGAAGTAAAGAAAAATAATATGGAAGTGGAAGTTGCACTTCAGTATACAGACCGTTACAACGAGTTTGTTCTTTCGTATGCAAATAATATTAATACTACTGAAGGTGGTACTCACCTTGCAGGTTTCAGATCAGCTATTACTAAAACTTTCAATGAATACGCAAAAAAGAACAAGCTATTAAAAGAAAAAGATGGTTCTCTTGCAGGTGAAGACGTAAGAGAAGGTCTGACTGCTGTAATTTCAGTTAAGCTTACTGAACCTCAATTTGAGGGACAGACTAAGACAAAGCTTGGAAATACTGAAATGAGAGGTTTTGTTGAAAGTGCCACAAGTGAAAATGTATTTGCATTTCTAGAAGAAAATCCTGATCAGGCAAAGAATATCATTGGAAAGTGTATAACGGCTGCACATGCCAGAGAGGCTGCAAGAAAAGCAAGAGAAACTACAAGAAGAAAGTCATCTCTTGATTCAACTTCATTACCGGGAAAGCTGGCTGACTGTTCAGAAAAAGATCCTGCTTTATCAGAAATATTCCTTGTCGAAGGTGATTCTGCAGGTGGTAGTGCCAAGCAGGGTCGTGACAGACTAAGACAGGCAGTTCTTCCACTTAGAGGTAAGATTCTGAATGTTGAAAAAGCAAGACTTGACAGAATTTTAAATTCTGAAGAAATAAAGAATATGATAACTGCATTCGGATGTGGAATCGGAAGTGAATTTGATGAATCAAAGCTTAGATATCACAAGATTATTATCATGACTGATGCGGACGTTGACGGAGCTCACATTAGAACTCTTCTGCTTACTTTCTTCTTCAGATACAT
The DNA here is from genome assembly GCA_028727785.1 of Eubacteriaceae bacterium. GTDB lineage: Bacteria > Bacillota > Clostridia > Peptostreptococcales > Anaerovoracaceae > Senimuribacter. The sequence continues at coordinate 68,191 of JAQYNQ010000064.1, forward strand.
GACTCCGCTTATTGAAGGAGGATACGTATATGCGGCAAAACCTCCTCTATTCTTAACTAAAAGAAATAAGGAAGTTTACTACACTTACAGTGAGCCTGAACAGGACAGGCTCCTTGAAAAACTGAACAATGACGGAAAGAGCGGAAAAATAGATATTCAGAGATACAAGGGTCTTGGTGAAATGGATTTCCATCAGCTTTGGGAAACAACAATGGATTATAATAACCGTACTCTTATTCAGATTACACTTGATGATGCTGCAGCTGCAGATGAAATATTTACAATTCTGATGGGTGACAAGGTACCGCCAAGAAAGCAGTTTATTGAGGAAAATGCTCACTTGGCAGAAATTGATATTTAAGGAAGGAGGGCAAAATGAGTTTACTAGAAGATACTAAATTAGAACATCATGAGATAGCGAAAGAAATGAAAAAGTCATATATTGACTACTCCATGAGTGTTATTGTTGGACGTGCCCTTCCTGACGTACGAGATGGATTGAAGCCGGTTCACAGAAGAATACTATACGGAATGAGCCAGCTTGGAGTAACTCCCGACAAACCGCATAAAAAATCTGCGCGTATTGTCGGAGAAGTAATGGGTAAATATCACCCTCATGGTGACAGTTCAATTTATGACGCAATGGTAAGACTTGCACAGGATTTCTCAACAAGATATATGCTTGTTGACGGTCACGGAAACTTCGGTTCAGTTGACGGAGACGGTGCAGCTGCAATGCGTTATACTGAAGCAAGAATGACACCGTTTGCGCTTCAGATGATTAGAGATATAGAAAAGGAAACTGTAGATTTCATTCCAAACTTTGACGGTGAGGAAAAGGAACCTGTAGTTCTTCCAAGCAGATACCCTAACCTGCTTGTAAATGGTTCAAATGGTATTGCTGTAGGTATGGCTACTTCAATTCCTCCTCATAATCTGGCTGAAGTTATTGATGCAACAATAGAATTAATTGATAACGAGGAAGCCACTGTCGAGGATCTTATGAAGCATGTAAAGGGACCTGACTTCCCTACCGGCGCTAAGATTCTAGGAAAGAGCGGACTTAGACAGGCATACAGAACCGGTATCGGTAAAGTTAAAGTAAGAGCCTGCTGTGAAATTGAGGAAACCACAAGAGGAAGATCTCAGATTGTAGTTACAGAAATTCCTTTCCAGGTAAATAAGGCAAGACTAATAGAAAAGATTGCAGATCTTGTAAGAGATAAGAAAATTGAAGGCATTTCAGATATCAGAGATGAGTCCAGCAGAAATGGAATGAGAATTGTAATCGAATTAAAGAGAGATGCAAATCCTCAGATTACACTTAACAGACTATACAAGCATACTCAGCTTCAGGACAGTTACAGTATGATTATGCTTGCGCTCGTAGGAAAGAAGCCAAAGGTTCTTAATCTGCATGAGATTCTGACAGAATATCTAAACTTCCAGAAGGAAGTTGTTACAAGAAGAACTCAGTTTGATCTGAAAAAGGCTGAAGCAAGAGCTCACATATTAGAAGGTTTAAGAATTGCACTTGATAACATTGATGAAATTATTAAAATAATCAGAAGTTCATACAACGATGCCAAGGAAAAACTGATGGAAAGATTTGGTCTGTCAGAAATTCAGGCTCAGGCAATACTTGATATGAGACTTGCCAGACTGCAGGGTTTGGAAAGAGAGAAAATCGATAAAGAATATGAAGAACTGATGAAGAGAATTGCATATTTTAAGTCGATTCTTGCTGATGAAAAGCTTCTGATGGGAGTTATCAAAGACGAACTTACAGAAATTAAGGACAAGTATAAAGATAAGAGAAGAACAAAGATTGTTGCTGACGTTGACGATTTTGATGACGAAGACCTTGTAGAGGAAGAACAGGTTGCAGTTACTCTTACTCATCTTGGATATATTAAGAGAGTACCTGCGGACACTTACAAGTCACAGAGAAGAGGCGGCAAGGGAATTACGGGAGTTACTACAAGAGAAAATGACTTCGTAAAAGACTTGATTATGACTTCTACTCATGACTATCTGATGTTCTTTACAAACACAGGTAAGGCTCATAAGATTAAGGCATTTGAAATTCCGGAAGCCGGAAGAACTGCTAAGGGTACTCCTGCAGTAAACTTCCTGAATCTGCTTCAGAGGGAAAGAATTACAACAGTAATTCCTATTAAAGAGTTTTCAGAAGATAAGTATCTTATTGCTGTTACTAAACAGGGTACAATAAAGAAGACACCTATTTCAGAGTTTGATACTCAGAGATCAACAGGTTTGATTGCCATCAAGCTCAAGGACGATGACCAGCTTATTGGAATTAAGGAAACTACAGGTTCCAACAAGATTATCATAGTAACCAAAATGGGTAAATGCATCAGTTTCTCTGAAGAAGATGTAAGAAGCATGGGTAGAATCGCCGGTGGAGTTAGAGCTATCAAGCTTGACAAGGATGATGAAGTTGTAGCTATGGAATTGGTTGAACCTGGTCAGGAGCTCCTTGTTGTAACTGAAAATGGTTATGGTAAGAGAACTGACGTTAAGGAATATAAAACTCAGGTTCGTGGCGGTAAAGGACTTCTGACTTATGATAAAGCCAAGTTCTCTAAGACAGGAGCTCTTGTCGGAGCAATGGCTGTAGATGACGATGATGAAGTATTAATGATTAATTCAGACGGAATCATTATCAGAATCAAAGCAAACGAAGTTTCCAAGCTGGGTAGAGCTACTCAGGGTGTAAAGATTATGAAGGTTGAAGATGACACTAAGATTGTTGCTATAGCTAAAGTAATAAAAGAAGACACTGATGAAGAGACTGAATTAAAAAAAGAAAAGAAGGCTAAGCCGGAAGAAGATACAAGCGAACAGCTAACACTGTAAAGTTAAAAAAATGTAATACATTCTACCTGTGCAGCCTGGCTGTACAGGTAGTTTTAGTATGAAAGAATTTAAATTAGGAGAAAAGGCATGGACAACATTAAATTTATTATTCCCGGAAAACCTGAATACTTAACAATGGTAAGACTCGCAATTGCTTCAATTGCAAACACTGCAGGTTTTGATTATGATGCAATAGAAGATATTAAGACAGCTGTTGAGGAGGGATGTAAGAATGTTTCCTGCCATGGGTTTGACGGTTTCTCTGACAGATATGAACTTCAGTGTAATGTTGAAGACGGTAAGATTGAGGTTATAATCAAAGATGATTGTGAAACTCATACTCTGGAAAAGCTGGCAAAGCCATGCCAGAACTGCCCTAAAGAGGGTGATATAGGTATTATTCTGATTCAGACAATTATGGATGAAGTAGATTTTGGCAAAACTGAAGATGGTCATAAACAGATCAGAATGGTGAAAAACGCATGAAAGAGCAGGAATTATTTACAAAATACATAAATAATCCAAGTATCGAAAACAGAAATGAAATAGTCGAAAAGCACCTTTATATGGTGGACATTCTAATCAGGAAATATTTAGGAAAAGGCGTGGAGTACGATGATTTATATCAGGTAGGTGCTCTTGCACTTGTAAACGCTGTAGAAAGATTTGATCCTGAAAAAGGGTATGAATTCAGTTCATTTGCAACACCGACTATTCTCGGTGAAATAAAAAAATATTTCAGAGACAAGGAATGGAGTATTAAGGTACCAAGAAGACTTAAGGAAACAGCTGCAAAGGTTCAGGAGATAAGGGAAAAACTTCGGGAAAAAGGAAATAACAACCCTACTCTTCAGGATATTGCAGAGGCTTCAGGTTTTTCACAGGAGCAGGTCATAGAAGCAATGGAAAGTGCCAAGTCATACGGAACTTATTCATTGGATAAAACCTATTCAGAAGCCGGAGAAGAGGGAGAATCTTCATTCCTTGAAAAATACACAATGTTTGAAGAACTGGGATATGAAAGAATAGAAACAAAGGAAATAATTGAAAAAGTTATTGGAACATTTACAAATCAGGAAAAATATATTTTTAAACAAAGATTTTTACACAACTGTTCTCAAGCACAGATTGCATCAGAGCTTGGAGTATCTCAGATGACTGTTTCAAGAGCAGAAAAAAACATTATTAATAAATTTAAAGAAGAGGCAAGGAGGTAAGAAAATGGATACAAAAGAAAAAGCACTTAAGATGCACGCACTGTGGAAAGGTAAGTTATCAACGGAGCTGAAATCACCGATTACAAACAAGGAGGAACTTTCAATAGCATATACTCCGGGTGTAGCAGCACCTTGCCTGGAAATTGAAAAAGACGAAAATCTGGCATACACATATACAGGAAAAGGTAATACTGTCGCTGTAATTACTGACGGAACAGCGGTACTTGGACTTGGAGATATCGGCCCTTCAGCAGGCATGCCTGTTATGGAGGGAAAATGTGCATTATTTAAAGCATTTGCCGGTATAGATGCAGTGCCTATTTGTATAGATTCAAAAGATCCTGAAACAATTATTAACACAGTTTATAATATTTCAAAAAGCTTTGGAGGTATTAATCTTGAGGATATCAGTGCACCCAGATGCTTTGAAATAGAACAGAGACTAATTGAAATGTGTGATATTCCGGTATTTCACGATGATCAGCATGGAACAGCAATTATTACAAGTGCAGGTCTTCTGAATGCAGTAAAGCTTACCGGAAAAACTATGGGAGAACTGAAAATTGTAATTAGCGGAGCAGGAGCAGCAGGAATATCCATTGCAAAAATGGTTATGCGACTTGGTTTTGGTGATGTTGTACTATGCGGAAGCAAAGGAACAATTTATGATGGAGCACCATATAACAATCCTGAACAGCAGAAAATGGCAAAAGTTACGAATAAAGAAGGAATTATCGGCAGCCTGGCAGACGCACTTAAGGGTGCAGATGTTCTTATAGGTGTATCCAAACCGGGAGTTGTAACTCAGGAAATGATAAGATCCATGGCAAAAGATCCAATCGTATTTGTTATGGCAAACCCTGTTCCTGAAATTATGCCTGATGACGCAAAGGCAGCAGGAGCAGCAGTTGTGGGTACAGGTCGTTCAGACTTCCCTAATCAGGTAAACAACGTAATTGCATTCCCGGGAATTTTCCGTGGAGCACTGGATTGCAGAGCAAAGAAGATTACAGAGGAGATGAAGGAAGCAGCTGCAAGAGCAATTGCAAGTGTAATTCCGGAAGAAGAGCTAAGTGCTGATTACGTATTGCCGGATCCATTTAATCCTAAAGTTGTTGAATATGTTGCCAAGGCAGTTATGGATGTATGGAACAGTGAAAATTAAGGGAGAAATAGTAAATGGAATTCAGAATTGAACACGATACAATGGGCGAAGTAAAAGTGCCGGCAGACAGATACTGGGGAGCACAGACTCAGAGAAGTTTTGAGAACTTTAAAATTGGAAATTCAAAAATGCCAATTGAAATAATTCATGCTTTCGGGGTTTTGAAAAAAGCTGCAGCCCTTGCAAATAAAAGACTTGAGATGATTGATCCACAGAGAGCTGACCTTATCGCACAGGTTTGCGATGAGATTATGGGTGGAAAACTTGACAACCACTTTCCTCTTGTTGTCTATCAGACAGGAAGCGGAACTCAGTCAAATATGAATGTAAATGAGGTTATTGCCAACAGAGGTAATGAAATCGCCGGAGAAAAGCTGCTCCATCCAAACGATCATGCCAACAAATCACAGAGTTCAAACGACACCTTCCCTACTGCCATGCATATTGCTGCAGTGCAGGTAACAATTGAAAAGGTGCTTCCGGCAGTAAGAATACTGCGTGATTCTCTATCAAAACTTGAAGAGTCATATATGGACATTGTGAAGACAGGAAGAACTCATCTTCAGGATGCTACTCCTTTAACTCTTGGTCAGGAAATCAGTGGATGGAGATCTATGCTTGATCACAGCGAAAAGCAGATTATTGCTTCAATGGAAGGACTGTATGAACTTGCACTTGGCGGAACAGCTGTAGGTACAGGACTTAATGCACACAGAGAATTTGGAAAAGCATCTGCAGAAGAAATCAGCAAGATTACAGGTTATGAATTCAAAACAGCTGATAATAAATTCCACAGTCTAACATCAAAAGACGCACTGGTTTGTGTTCATGGTGCTTTTAAAGCGCTTGCAGCTAACCTGATGAAGATTGCAAATGATGTAAGATGGCTTGCGTCAGGACCACGCTGCGGAATCGGAGAAATAATGATTCCTGAAAATGAACCTGGAAGCTCAATTATGCCGGGCAAGGTAAATCCTACTCAATGTGAAGCACTTACTATGGTGTGCACACAGGTTATGGGAAATGATGTTACTATAGGCATTGCAGCTTCACAGGGAAATTTCCAGCTTAACGTATTCATGCCTGTTATGATTAACAACTTTATTGAATCTGCCACGCTCCTTTCAGATGCCATGATTTCATTTGAAAAGAACTGTGTTTGCGGTATCAGACCTAATAATGAGAAAATTAAGGAAAACCTGGACAAGTCACTAATGCTTGTAACAGCTTTAAATCCTCATATCGGATACGAAAATGCAGCGAAGATTGCAAAACTTGCACACAGGGAAGGTTCAACATTAAAAGAAGCAGCAGTAAAACTTGGACTTGTTGCTGAAGAAGATTTCGACAAATTTGTTGATCCATCAAAGATGATTGCACCAAAATAAAAAATTAAAAAGCTGTATGTATCCTGGATTCCCGAATATCCACACTAGCATTCGGGAATCCAGGGAGTAAAGCCCATCTCCATTGCCGCCTCGCAGGCCGCTGCTGTCTCCAGCGTCATCTGCCTGCATGCACTTTCATAGTCCTCCTGCCCGTTTTCTGTTTCGCACCAGGTGGTAACACCGACACATCCTTCAATATCTGAACTGATATATACTTTCATATTCTTTCCTAACATAAACAAGTGTTTTCATTGAAATTTTAAGGTTATTAATCCGTTTAAATAGTATTTTACAGTTATTTCTGCTCATTTTCTTGCATCAAACATGTCTATTGACACATCTTGATTCTTTTCATTCTAACAATTCAAATCAATGATGCGACATATATAAAATAATCACAGTGTACAAAGGCTGCAAACATACTATCATAATACAAAAAGTAATAAATGCATATATCAGTGATAATATAGTCCACAGTTTCGAGTATCCAGGCAATATTTCAAAGCGTTTTTTCACAACAACCCCTTTCTTGTCAAGCAGCCGTTCAAAGAAATTATTCACAGAAATTGCCTCAGGTATGCCCAGGCGGAAGAAAGGAAGATAAAGTGTCGGCTTTTCTCCTTTTTCAGGATTTATATGGTCATATAGTGCTACCCCTTTCCTTCCAAAATCGGCGAACTTAATATCGTCCATTGCCATGGATTTTGAACGGTTAAACAGTACATTACAGTAAGTGATCATATTTTCATCGTATAGACTGTAAAAAAATTTATATCCAAAAAAAATACCTGTCAGTATTGCAAATAAAACGAAATAATATAGATATGTCGGAAGCAGATAGACCTCGTAGCCTTCTATATTATATACTTTTATTTCTGTGACCAGTACTAATCGCAGAATGCCTGCGGCTACCAGCATCAGATACATAACAATTTTGGCCTTATTTGTATATGTGTAGGATATTTTGTACATAAGTAGTCCTCCTTGCGTCATCTTTCTACGTTTCAATACAATCTTAAAGAGCAAGATTTATGCCACCAGCACCTGGATTCTATCCATTTTCATTATTAAAATTTTTCGTCAAATTTTGGCATGTTATTTGCATTATCTTACTTTTGTAACTTATTGCTCAGTTTATTAATATAAGATTTAGGAGGACTTTATTATGATGAACTGGATTTGGCTGGTATTGATCGGTACTTCGGTTATTGCCGGCATCTGTACAGGCACAATTGGTGAAGTACAAGACAATTTATTTTCCTTTGCTGACACCGCTGTAGAATTGGCACTTGGACTGATCGGTGTCATGACATTTTTCTGCGGATTAATGAAAATTATGGAGGAAGCGGGTCTGTGCGAAAAATTAGGGAAGGCAATCTCACCTGTTATGAAACACTTATTCCCTGGAGTTCCAAAAGATCATCCCGCAAATTCGGCCATAGCCATGTACGTTGCGGCCAGTGTTCTCGGTCTCGGAAACGCATGTACCCCTCTCGGGATCAAGGCAATGCAGGAATTACAGACACTAAACAAAACAGAAAACATCGCTACAGATGCACAATGTATGGTTATGGCAATTTCTACCGGATCCATTACCCTGATTCCAACAACAGTTATCGCAATGCGTACTGCAGTACAGGCAGAAGGTGCCGCTGAAATTGTAGGTCCTACAATTTTATCAACAATGTGTGCCGCACTTGTCTGCATTATCTTAACGAAGCTTCTCGGCAGGCTGAAATGTTTCAATTATAATCATATCATTGAAAAACAAAAGGCTGCAGGAACGCTCAGAATCAACAAGAACTACATGGGCAACGATCCCATCGTTTTAACAGAAGTTCCAAAGAAGGAGGCAGATGAAGTATGTCAGTAGTTTTAAACTTTCTCTCATTATATTTAATTCCACTCGTTGTATTCCTCGTACCGCTCTATGCGATTTTCAAAAAGGTTCCGATTTATACAACTTTTACCGATGGCGCCAAAGAAGGCTTTTCAACCGCAATCATGATTATACCTTACTTGACTGCTATGCTTTGTGCAATCGGTATGTTCCGTGCATCAGGAGCAATGGAATGGCTGGTTTCCCTGCTCGATCCGATTACTTCTATTGTTGGACTGCCTGGTGAGGTACTTCCGATGGGAATTATGCGTTCCTTATCCGGCGGTGGTGCACAAGGTTTATGTGCAGATCTGCTTGAACAATTCGGCACACAGTCGCAGATTGGACGTATTGCCTCCGTGGCTTTTGGCTCTACTGAAACAACCTTCTATGTACTGGCCGTATATTTTGGTTCTGTAGGCATTACAAATGCAAGACAATCTGCTATCGCTGGTATTGGAGGAGATCTTTTCTCCCTGATTATGGCGGCTGTCGTTGTAAACATGATGTGGGGGTATTAATTTATGATTTTTCCGAAAAAACTTGTACCTGGCAATACCATTGGCATTGTCTCACCAAGTTCACCCGTATCGGCTGAACGTGCCGCACAAGCTCAAAAAGCTTTAGAAGCTTTAGGATTCAAGGTAAAACTTGCTGAAAACTGTTCACTTTCAAAAGGCGGATACATGGCTGGAGATGAAACTCTTCGTGGACAGATTTTAAACGATATGTTCGCTGATACTTCAATTGATGCTATCATATGCATGCGTGGTGGAGATGGCGCAAATAGGATTCTCAATAAAATCGATCTGAACATTGTCAGAGAAAATCCAAAAATCTTCATCGGTTACAGCGACATTACGTTCCTGCACTTGCTTTTTAATCAGGCATGCGATTTGGTAACATTTCATGGTCCAATGGTATCGTCAAATATCATTGACAACTTCGATGAAGAGACAAAAGCTTCCTTTTTTGCAGCTCTGAATACCGGTCAGTCATACACTTATAATCCACCTGTCGGATTCCCTGTTCTTGCCGCACGTAGTGGAAAAGCCTGCGGTCCTTTGATTGGTGGAAATTTGACGGTTATGTGTGCTTCGTTAGGAACACCATATGAAATGGATACCAAAGGAAAAATTCTTTTCATTGAAGAAATCGGCGAACATATCGGGAATCTTGATCGCCACATTTACCAGCTTCGCGATGCCGGAAAACTGGATGATGCAGCCGGAATTCTACTTGGTCAGTTCGCTTCCTGCAACAACGACGAAGACAATTATACGATCGTCAATGTGATCTTAGATGCTTTAGGTGATCACCATATCCCGGTTATGTATAATATACAATCCGGTCATGACTTCCCACTCATTACATTACCAATGAATGCTCCATGTGAAATGGATGCAGATGCCGGTACCATTACATTTCAAATGAAATAATAGAACAAGAGTGGCTTCGCCACGTTGTGTGATTCATGCCTTATCTCATGGGTCACACTTTTTTTATTTAATAGGAAACATCGATATTTACTATTAAACCTGGATTCCCGAATATCCACACTAGCATTCAGGAATCCAGCAACAAATTCGACAAACAGCTTACCTTCAAGTGAACTTTCCGAAGAAGTCAGTGTTCTGCGAAGGTTTAGGCGGTCTTTATAGTTCCAAAACGCCTT
>JAQYNQ010000065.1 GCA_028727785.1 Eubacteriaceae bacterium
CTGCCGATGACCTTGCAGGGCAGCTGCCTGGTGCGGATGGCACGGCGAAGAGTGTACTCGCTGATGTTGATGCCGGTGGCATTGGCACGCTCCACGGTCTGCTTGATATTCATAACGCTCATATTCATGACCTTATCGTTCATCGAGGGATCTCCTTTTCCAGTTTCGTTCGAATTTTTCCAGTAATTGCAGAATTGTTTTCTGAATTCTCTGCGTGGTATAGTTCTTGGGGAAGTAATGCCGGATGTCCTTCAGATCAAACCGCAGTTTTTCTTCCTGATTGGCTTTGGGCTGCTGCATCAGCTCCAAAATCCGATCCATGTTCAGCACTCCTGACTGGCTCAACTTTTTCAGCTGCTGGGACTGGGAAAGCGAGGGCGTGCAGTCCTCGCTTTCCATGGTCTCCAGCAAATCCCGCTGCTCCGATTCCGTCAGATAGGAAAGCTCTACAGCCGGAGTCAGGGCAATTTTCTTTTCATCCACCATCTGCAAAATCTCCGGGATGAGATAGGTCAGGCGGATGTAACGCTGGATATGCCGGCCGCTTTCGTCATCGGAAAGAAAATCCCTGGACTTGTGGCCAACTTGTCCACAAGTTCTTCCCTGATGGCTCATGGCCTCCATCTTCATCCGATACGCGAATGCCTTTTCGCTGGGCAGCAGATGTTCCCGGTGGAGGTTGCTGTCCACCAGTGCGATGATGGCGGCATCCCGATCCATGGAATAGATTAAGGCAGGAACCGTTTCGATTCCTGCCTTTTGGCACGCCCGGAGTCTCCGATGACCGGAGATCACCTCATATTCTTCTGTATCCGTGGCACGAACCACGATGGGCGTCAACAACCCTTGGGTTAGGACGCTGAAAACCAGCTGGTCCATTTCGGCATCATCCTTCACCCGGAAGGGATGATTTTCAAAGGGGCGTAGTTTGTCGATGGGTAAGAACTCTGCGCGGGGTGGTGTGTTTGTCTGCAAGCTGTGTCCTCCTGTAATCCCGGTGCGTCAACGCACACCGAATAACTTCTTGTTCCGACATTTCCACGGACAACATTATCAAGTACAAAGGGACACTGTACAATATAACCCGCGTGGACGTGTACGAGGGCTATAAAAACGACCTGACGCTGTACTGCAAGAAGCAATGAACCGCCGTTCACAGATACGAAATATCACGTTTACAGGATATATTATTGACGCTTGCGCCTGCTTGTGCTATAATTTATCCTGTATTTTTATGTGATGTTTTCGGAGCGTTCGGAGGTTCAACGCATGACATACAGCTATAACCGATTATGGAAATTATTGATAGACAAGCGCATGACGAAAACGGAAATGCGCAAGGCGGCGGGTATCAGTACGAACATACTTGCAAAAATGGGCAAGGATGAACCCGTAGCAATGGAGAGTTTAGCAAAAATCTGTGTTGCGCTTGACTGTACGCTTGACGATATAGTGAATATTGAAAAAATATGATAAAGGGGTTGACATAATGAAATGGAACGCGCACAATTTGACAGACAGAGATTCGGGTATTGAATTATTAAAAATATTTGCAATATTTGTCATTGTAATCAGTCATGTTGTTCAAACACTGACATCTGAAAATCTTTATATACCCTATCAAGATTATGTGATTGATATAACGAAGGCAACAACTGATTTTCGATATATAATTTTGTTGATATTATATCATTTTGGCGTATGGGGCAATTCGTTATTTTTCATTTGCTCTGCATGGTTTCTATTGAAGGCAACGGCATATAAAAAGAAAAAATGTTTTTTCATGCTTGTTGAAATATGGACAATTTCAATTATTATTTTAATAGTTACATATGTTATTTTGCATGGCGGTATATCTGCAAAAATTCTTTTGAAGAGCGTTTTTCCAACGCTGTTTGCTAATAATTGGTATATGACTTGTTATCTGCTTTTTTATCCAATCAGTCCAATATTAAATCATGTTATTGACAGAATGAACAAGGTACAACTGTTTAGAAGCGCATCTACTCTTGTTATATTGTATATTTTTCTTGATTTTGTAAAAGGAGATTGGTTCTTTCCATCTGCCTTGATTCTGTGGGTAGCGATTTATTTTCTCATAGCTTATATACAAAAGTATCTAATGCTATTGGCTGATAATATCCCTAAAAATGTTATCCTTGTTTTAGTAAATGCGATGGCGTGCATATGTTTGATTCTGTTAACAGAAATCGGTGGATTACATATTTCTTTCTTGTCCGAAAAAATGTTGCATTGGGCGAATAACTGCAATCCATTTATCATTTTTATGTCGCTTGGCATGTTTAATATAGCCAGAAATGTTCATTTCAAGAGTCGATTTATTAACTATATTTCAAGCCTGTCATTGCTTATATATGTAATACATGAGAACTTGATTTTAAGAACCTACTTCAGACCTGCAATGTGGAATTATGTTTATATGAATTTGGGTTATGCTAATTTGATAGGGTGGGTATTCGTGTTGGCTATTATTATTTTCCTTTTCGGAATAATCGTAGCAGCATTTTATTCAGTAACGATTCGAGGATTTGTAGAAAGGGCAAGTAATAACTTGTACGAAGCATTAAAAGCAAGGTATCTTTTGCTAGAAAGTAAGATATTAGAAAAAAATTGAGAATCCTGAAATTGTCGCTTATCTTTTAGTATCGTTTAGTGTAGCTTTGTAGATTTAAGCGACAAATAAGCGACAAAAATAAGAGAAGAACGGCAGAAATCCTTTATTTTCAAGGGTTTTTGCCGTTCTCTTTTTATGCGCATGGGTAATCATTACAATCGTCTGTCCATATTTTTTGCGCTCATTTTCAGCAGCGCGATCACCTCGTCACTTGTCTTGGAATCAAGATTTCCGGTTGGCTCGTCCGCAAACAAAGTCTCCGGTCTGTTTACCAAGGCTGGCTTCCACGCAACGAAGTCCGAATTTGTGGACGCGCCTCTCATTGATGAACTGCCCATGGCATTGGAGTACGAGGTGATCTCCTACGACCCCGAAACCTGCCGCCTGGTGGGGAGAATCGTCAATGTGTCTGCGGATGAATCCGTGCTGGGGCAGAACGGCAAGGTGGATGTGGGCAAGCTCCGTCCCATCACCTTTGACACCATGAACAATCAGTATCTGGTTCTGGGCGAGAAAGTCGGACAGGCGTTCCACGATGGAGTGGCACTCAAGTAAACAGGGAAGCCCGGGCATGAACCCGGGCTTCATTCTACCTTCTCAATCAAATCTTCAGAATCCGTAGTCCGTCGCATTCCAGTTCATAGCAATTGGCGTAACCGTTCCTGTGATCGGACACACCCCACTCCTTTGCCATTTCCAGACTGTCGGTGCAATAGAAGCCCAGACCGTAGTCGTTATAGGTTTTAACAAAGAAGGGTGTTGCGAAACGCGACACCCTTCTCACATGCAATGAATGCGCAGAGAATTATGGGTTGACATATATGTCAGCAAAACGTAGGTTGATTTATAGCTATTTTTGAGTATAATAGAGCCAGGAGGGTGATACCATGAAAATTGATACCAACACTATTATTTCCGTGACAGAAGCCAATCAGAATTTTTCCCGTGTGACCAGAATTGCCGAAAAGAGTGGTCAGGCTGTGATTTTTAAGAACAACCGTCCCCGTTACATGCTGATCGATCTGGAAAACTCTCCCGTTTTGGACTTGACTGAGGACGAAAAGATTGATGTGGTAGCTGCCCGTATTCTGAAGCGGTTTAAGCCTGCGTTCCAGGAGTTGGCGAAATGATAAAGTTTTCGAAGGAAAAGGTGCTGCTTCTGCACCAACTGATTGCCGAAGAGACCGGCGGCAGCGTTGGCGTCCGTGATGAGGGTCTTTTGGAATCCGCTCTGGAAACTGCCTTCTCCAGTTTTGGTGGCCAGGAATTCTATCCAACAAAGGAAGAGAAGGGAGCCAGGCTTGGATATAATCTCATTTCCAACCATGCCTTTGTGGACGGTAATAAGCGAATTGGCGTGTATGTAATGCTTACATTTTTGGAAGTAAACGGTATCCGTCTGGACTGCACCAATGAGGATGTCGTGAAAATCGGACTAGGTGTAGCAGATGGCAGTATGGACTATGAGGCCCTTCTTGCCTGGGTGAGAGAGCACAGAATATGAGAATTTTATTGCATAGTAGTCCATTATGGATATGCGAGAGGATGGAGGACTGCCTGAAGAATCAGTTATTCAGTGTTACTTAATAGCTGCCGTTGATGGAAGAGATAAAAACAATATGGGAGAGAAAGAGATATGAGTACGAAAGAGTCAATACCTACAGGTATCAAGCGTACCGTTGCTCTAATGGTGGAAACAATTTTGATAGTCAGCACTTTTACGCTTACTGCATTTGCAGCACCAGCAAAAACGGAAGTGCCTGAACGAGTCTATGAATTCGGTAAGCGGTTTAACATTACTATGATAATTATTGCAATTATAGCCATGATTGCTGCTATTGCTGGACCTATCGCCACAGTTCTTGTAAGCAAATAATGTTTTTAATAATTTGATATTATCAGGGAACACAATAACCCGATTGGTGCGTTACTTTGTGATGATAACGCATTGTTGCCAAGCTGGAAGAAATCTTGCCCTTGTGTAAAAATTGAAATGAGGTGATGACCATGTCTGTGTTTGATGATTTCGAAACCATTCTCGATTATGCACACTTTTGGAACTGGGCACCGGATTGGAATGTGGCTAAAGAAATTTATTCGCATATTCCCGAAGCGTATTCTGTACTGACACCATTTGCCTATTCTTACCTTGAAGAACTGATACGCTCAACTACATCCGAGTATGGAATACCGTTCCTTGATAGAAATGGCGAGAAATACCATTTCAAAGTAGGAATGGGGTTGATAAAACTTGCTAAGAAAGAAAACACAGATAAGCCAGAGTATATCGCATTATTGGATAAAATGAAGAAATACTTTATGTACGAATATGAACATCCTGCGGATGAAAATGGTAGGAATAAGGTTGTTCACGGTCATCTTCATCCGCGATTCTGGGGAAAGGAAGAATTTGAGCAACTAATACACGATATCGCAGAGTTATCGCCTTTTGCGGGCTTTTGAGTTATTACATAAAAAGGACGTTTAGTTTCGGTAAACGCACCGCCACCTAGCCGGAAGAACTCCTGCCACCGTGTGAGAGATTGAAATAACACCACTGAAAGGATGTGTTTGGCATGTGGGACATTAAAGAAGCCAAGGATTATTTCTATATGGAAACTGCTCATGCAGAGATTTCTGAAATCGTTTTGGCTGAAACAAAAGATTCTTACTTCGATAGTATCAATTGTTTTCGTATTGTGACGACAGAAGGGCAGGTATTCTTTATTTTTAACGGAGATGCCACACTGACAAATATATATCCTGCACGCCCAGATGAGTCTTTAGACGAATGCTACTATAAGCATGTCGGCTTTATGGCTGAATACGCTTCCAGGGCAATCGGACAGAATTTCGTTTTAGACTTCATAAAAGACACCTCAGTCTTTCCAATTCTAGATAGACGGATGCACGAAATAAATGCCGACATCACACTTGAGAAGAATGCAAGCCAATTAAGTGGCATGGCAAATCAAATCCGAGACTGCTATATCATTTTGACGGATTATCTCATGAACAAAGTTCGTAGTCATAATCCTGAATTCAAAAATGATAATTTCAAGGATAATTTATCTGAATTCCTGTCATATATTCTACCCGGTAAGCAATCTGAAACAAGACGAAATGTAATAAACACCATTGCTCAAAAAGGCTGGAAAATGAATTCGGAATTGGTACATAAGGACTCTGTAACCGTGTTTGATATACTAATTTCTTTCAACATCCTCCAGCTTGTAGTTTCTTCTGTAAGTAATATTATTGTTGGCAATAATATGCCCTTCAACAAAATCAAATGTCCACGCTGCAAAGGTGAGAATCACATTATGCAGCAGGATAGCGAGAGCCAGGGTTACAAGTATGTATGTGAAAGCTGTGGTCATGTATTTGATGTTTCTCTTGATTCAATAATCAAACAGATATAATGAATCGTCAGTATGGAGGGAACTATGCATATTCAAGAAGTCAGAATTCAAAACTTTAGAGTTTTTGGGGATGAAGGCATTAGTTTTACATTCAACAAGGGAATTAATGTTGTAATCGGTGAGAATAACAACGGAAAAACGGCCTTGATTGATGCTATCCGAATTGCTTTTTCCTGTGCCCTATATAAGAAAGACATCTTCTTCAGTAAAACTGACTTTCATGTAAATGCAGCTGGAAAGAAGGCCACTTCTGCACAAATCGATGTATACCTGAAAGATGTCCCTCAAAATCTGATTGAGATTTGGGATCCCATACAGCCAGATTGCGGAGAATTCCATGTCGTTTTCACACTGGAGAAGACTCCTTCTGGTACCGATAAGGTTAAGTACAGAGCATGGGGCGGTAAGTGTGAAGGGAATCCCCTATCTGCAGATACGCTTGAAGCTATCAACCTTGCCTACTTAAGTGCATTGAGAGATGCCACAAATGAAATGAAGCCTTCGCGTAACAGTAAACTTGCAGAATTGCTTGAAACTATTGCAAAGAAACCTGAAGATAAAGAAGCCTTGGTTGATAAATTACGAGTTGCCAATCAAGAAATTCTTCAAACAGAATCTTTAGGAAAAACAAAACAGGTAATTAATGAAAATCTGTTCTCTATCGAACAGAATCTACTGCATCAGAAAGTCGATTTAGGTCTTGTCGAACCAAGATTTGAATCTATTATGGCATCCCTGAGATCATGGATTATTCCACGTTGGTATTTCATGGGTGACGACCATCAGAATTATGCCCAGGTAAAGGAGCTGGAACGTTCCAGTGAATATAAGGTATATATTCATAACCAGGAGTGCGGCCTATATGTTGATGTCGATTCCTTAATTGCAAAAAAGCAAGACTTGGATGGTCCTCTGAAGGATGCCTTGTTAGCACTGAAAAATCATTCCTTCGAAATCTTTCAGAACGGCTTAGGATACAATAATCTTCTGTTTATTTCGGCTGTCTTGGGAGATATGTCTTTTGCAAAAAGCGGAATCTATACAAACTTGTTCTTAGTAGAAGAACCAGAGGCACATTTACATCCTCAATTGCAAGAGTTGATTTTAAACTTCTTTAGTAAAAAGGTTCAGCAGCACGAGAATATACAGGTCATTATGACCTCGCATTCTCCAACTCTGGTTTCCAAAATTGGAATTAAGAATATCAATTTGCTGTATGAAAGCCAGCATAAGTTATACAATTATCCTCTTATCAAAGCTTTGTTAACAGATGAAGAAAACGATTATTTAGAAAAATACTTAGATGTCACAAAATCTCAGCTTTTCTTTGCAAAAGGTGTAATTTTTGTTGAAGGAATTAGTGAGGCCATTTTGGTCCCTGAGTTTGCAAAGCTAATTGATCGCCCCCTGGATATGTACGCCGTCGAGCTTGTCAATATAAATGGCGTCGGTTTTGCCCCATTCACTAAGATGATAAAGGTACCCGGTCAAAACGCCGGGTTTGCAAAAGCTTCTATTATTACTGATGATGACCGCTGTTCAAATAAGAAAGATTCAACATATATTTCCAAGGATTTGGATTTTGACGACGATCTAACTGGATTAATCGATAAAATAGAGCAGGGAGCACCATCAGATAGATTTAATTCCATCACCGCCTTATGTAGTGATAACATTGTAAAGTGTTTTGGGGCAGTTAAAACATTGGAATATGCCTTGGCGTTGGAACCAAATAATATTGCATATTTGTTAGATGCAATCACCTCGGTATATACCGAGGTTGGACCTAAATTAAAGGAAAAGGTGGATGCGGAAGCAAATCAGCAGCTCAAAGCACTAATGATTTGGCTCTTTGTTCGTTCGAGGAACTCTGCAAAAGCTCAAGTAGCACAGACTTTAGGACGCACATTGCAAAAACAATTCCAAGCCAGGGCAAATGGCGAGACAATTACATCGCCTTTTGTAGTTCCCCAATACATAAAAGATGCAATCTATAACGTAACAAGAGAATTGCCTGTTTCAGAGGAGTAGTTATGTCTAATTTTACTACAGAACAGATTAGATTTCTTGAATCTTCAGGGAAAGTTGTGTTGCACGCCTGTCCGGGGAGTGGCAAAACGACAGTAGTTGCACGAAAAATGATTAACTACTTACAGGATTGGAACCGCCCCCACCAAGGAATAGCTGTTCTCTCGTTTACTAATGTTGCTAGTGACGAAATCGGTCACCAAGCAACTGAAATGCTTCCCAAAGGATTTAATATTGATGCTCCTCATTTCGTTGGAACATTGGATAGTTTTATCGACAACTATATTCTTTTGAGGTTCGGATATTTGTTGCTGAGATCACCTAAAAGGCCGATAATCATATCATCTGATATTGTAAATTCATATCGGTTTTGGAGGAGAGAATGTCACACTAATTGCTTATCTAATATTGGTGATTTTAGATGGACTTTGAATGGAAAACTAACTAAGAATGGAAAAGAAATAACTTGTGTTGGAAATGGACGATATGACCCTCCGTGTATTCAGTTCAAAAAGGGATTATTAGAGAAAGGGCTATTTTTTCAAGACGAAGTTCCAGGACTAGCATGTATTCTTCTGGAAAGGCATCCTGAGATTGCAAAGAGCATTGCATCGAGATTTCCTGTCATTATTCTGGATGAGGCACAGGACACATCAGAAGAACAAATGAGAATACTAGATTTGCTGTGTAACGCAGGTTTGGAATCGATATATATTGTGGGAGATCCAGATCAATCAATTTATGAATGGCGAAATGCTAACCCAGAGTCGTTTTTGGAAAAGATGCGTGACCCAGGATGGACACAGTTAGTCTTATCTAAGAATTTCAGAAGTTCACAATTGATATGCAATGCAACTTATGTTTTTTCGGATACAAATAAAGATAAGGTAGCAAATGAAGCATCTGGTCCGTTTGCAGTCTATAATAAAAAGCCAGTTCTATTTCTGTATGGCAAAGGTACAGGCGAAGACTCTATTATTCAAAAGTTCAAAGAAGAGTGTATTGCATGTGACATTTCTTTTTCTCCTGATAAAGTTGCAATTGTAACAAGAGGCAGAATCCATTCAGATAATAGTATAGATAATCTCTGGAAAACACCAGAAACTGAGTTGTTGGCAAGGGCTTCTTTTGAGTGGATGTGTGGTAATAGAAAAAAAGCATACTCATTCTGTGAAAAAGCATTGTTTCAGTTGATCATCAAAGATTCAAAAGATATAGATGTTTCTATCGAACGAGATGTATCTCAAATTATGCCATATGCTCAATGGAAACAAGTTGTTATTGAAATTCTGATAAGACTTCCTTCGGCAAACGAACAATGTGGTCAATGGGTGACCAATAGCAGAGTCATCGTGCATGAGATGCTTACAGCCCATAACATGTCCTTGCGAAACGGTGCAACAATAACCGATTCGATAAAAATAAAAACAAGAGACACCCAAAATCCAGATTTCAAACGGATACCCATAAAAGACTATTTTGAGATAAGATCGCAAACCGAATATACACGTTCTTCGGTTCATGGAGTAAAGGGGGAAACCTTTGATGCTCTTATGCTCCTGATACATAGCACCCGAGGAAAAACATTGACGCCCTCATTTTTAACCAATGGGAATACAGATACGGAATTGATGCGCATCGCATATGTTGCAATGACACGCCCCAGAAAACTTCTGGTTGTCGCTATGCCCAAAAGCACTGCTCAGTTGGAAACGAGGTTTTCCAAAGAAACGTGGGATTATGTTGAAGTATAAAAAAGTGTGTTAAATTTTGAAATGAATAATGATCTGCGCTATGAGAAATGCTTTCAAAGAGCAATGATGAATGGAACGTTTCCGCTTATCGCCAAGAAATATACCAGTATATCTATATGCGGTACAAAGATGTGGCATAATAAACCAGAAAACATGACTATTTTTCATTGACCAATGTATTCATACAGCGGTATAATCTATTATTATCTAAAAATTCCCTCTCGAAAGGTTTTGATCCTATGCTGAACATTTATTTCGGCGATATGCCGGAGGCGATTTACAATACAGAAGTCTACTTCAGGAATACATTTCAAAAGGAATGGCTCTGCGATGATTTTGCAAAGCGTGTTATCAAAGGCGTGGATA
>JAQYNQ010000066.1 GCA_028727785.1 Eubacteriaceae bacterium
CGACTATTCCGAAAAATACGGGACGCCGGTTTTCCTAAGACCGACCACACGTGTGTGTCATGGATATGCAGACGTAACCGTAAAAGATACGGAAGAATATGCGGGCAACAAGCCGGAGGGATTTATCAAAGATTCAGGACGCTGGGTTATTTTCCCAAGGTTATCCTATGCCAACCATATTAAAATTGAAGAACGCAACGAGAAACTTGCAGACGAATTCTCCGCGTACAAGAGAAATCAGATTATCAGCCCGACGGCCGAACCATCTGTCAAAACTTCCAGAAAGGGAATTGCCTGCGGAGGCATCAGTTTCACTTATGTCATGGAGACGTTAAGTTCTCTGGATGAGGAAGAAAGGCCACAGCTTTTCAAAGTGGCAACACCGCATCCGTTCCCGGAAAAACTTGCTCTGGAGTTCCTGGAAAGCGTAGACGAGGTGCTTTGTCTGGAAGAACTTGACCCGGTAATCGAAAAAGAACTTACATATATTTGCGGAAAATATCATCTGCCTGCAAAGATTTACGGAAAGCTGAGCCACCATGTGAAAAATGCAGGTGAAAATACCAGAGACAGCGTTCAGAAAAATATTTTAGATTTTCTACGGTTAGCCGGTTTTGATAACAAAGAACAAACTGCTGACATATGCGCAGACCCTTGCCCGGATCTTCCTGTGAGACCGCCGGTACTCTGTGCAGGATGTCCGCACCGTGCATCCTTTTACGCAGTAAAAACCGCCATGAAGGGCAAGAAAACTATTTTCTGCGGCGACATCGGCTGTTATACCCTTGGAAATGCCATGCCGCTTGACATGGTAGACACATGCCTGTGCATGGGTGCAGGACTGGGAATCGCCCAGGGAGTGGGACATATTGAGCCTGACACATCCTGCTTTGCCTTCGTAGGCGACTCTACATTCTTTGCGTCAGCAATCACAGGGGTAGTAAATGCAGTGTACAATCAGGCAGAAATGACCCTTGTAATTTTAGACAATTCGACCACTGCAATGACAGGACATCAGCCTCATCCGGGCACCGGACACACAATGATGGGTGATGTTGTAGATAAAATAGATATGGAAGCTGTACTTAAGGGAATCGGCCTTACAGTTGTGGAAACCTGCGATCCGCTGAACTTAAAGGCAGCAGTCGACTGCGTAAGACGTGTGGCAGAAGCACCGGGTGTGAAAGCCATCATTTTCAAATCGCCGTGTATCGCAATAACCAGACCGTCAGCAGCTATGCATGTGGATGAAGACAAATGCATCGGCTGCAGGAACTGTATCAGCGAGCTTGGCTGTCCCGCACTTGTAATCTCAGAGTCCGGCATCCGCATTGATTCATCCCTTTGCACAGGATGTACCCTCTGCAGTCAGCTTTGTCCGACAGAGGCAATCACAGGAGGTGAAGGTCATGAATAAGAACATTGTTTTATGTGGAGTCGGAGGCCAGGGTACAGTCCTTGCATCCAAGCTTATTGCAGCAGCTGCCATGAAAAAAGATATTGAAGTTATGAGCGCTGAGACCATCGGAATGGCTCAGAGAGGCGGAAGCGTGTTCAGCCACCTTCGCATGGGCGAAAACATTTATTCACCGATGATCGCAGAAAAAACAGCCGACATCATCCTGGGGTTTGAACCGGGAGAAACAGTGAGAATGCTGCCATTCCTGAAAGACAACGGCCATGTTATTGTCAGCAGACGTCCGATTATGCCGGTAGCCGCACTGTCAGACAAAGAGTACAGTGGCGATGAAGTGATTGAATATCTGAAGAAACACGTGAACAATCTCCTCGTTGTAGACACAGAATCAGCCTGCGAGGAAATCGGGTCACCAAAAGTTCTGAACATCCTTCTTCTTGGCTCGGCAATTCACAGCGGTGCCCTTGGAATTACAGAAGAAGAGATGAAACAGGCAATCAGAGAGCGCCTGCCGGAAAGGCTGCACGAAATCAACTTCCGTGCTCTTAACTATGCAAAGGAACACAATTTATAATCATCAAAACCCACTAAATATCAAAACCAATAGAAGAAAGGAATTCTGATATCATGCAAATTTCAGAAATACAGATAAATCAGGTAAACAACCAGATAAAGGCACTGATAGATGCAGGAAGTTTTTACGGAAAAAAACTTGAAGAAGCCGGAATCTCCGGAATTTCAACCGCTGATGATTTCGAAAAGCTGCCATTTTCTGAAAAAAATGACCTGAGAGAAGCATATCCTCTGGGACTTATGACAGCTCCTGAAAAGGATATTGTAAGAATACACTCATCGTCGGGAACTACCGGACTTCCGGTTATCATTCCTTACACTGCAAAGGACGTTGACGACTGGGCAACCATGTTTGCGCGCTGCTATGAAATGGCCGGAATCACCAATATGGACCGCATTCAGATAACACCGGGATATGGTCTTTGGACTGCAGGAATAGGTTTTCAGACAGGTGCCGAGAAATTAGGAGCAATGGTAGTTCCTATGGGTCCGGGCAATACTGATAAGCAGCTGAAAATGATGGCAGATATGAAAAGTACAGTAATTTGTGCTACCTCATCATATGCTCTTTTACTTGCCGAAGAAATTGAAAAGAGAGGAATAAAAGATCAGGTTTGCCTGAAAAAAGGCGTAATCGGTTCCGAAAGATGGGGAGAAAAAATGCGTAACCGCATTAAAAACGAGCTTGGAATTGAACTGTATGACATCTATGGTCTTACTGAAATCTATGGTCCGGGAATTGGAATCAGCTGCAAATACGATACAGGAATTCATTACTGGGATGACTATATTTACATTGAAATCATTGACCCTGTTACACTTAAGCCTGTTCCTGACGGACAATTAGGTGAGGTGGTAATCACTACACTGGTAAAAGAAGGGGCACCGTTAATCCGTTATCGTACTCACGATATTTCCAGAATTATTCCGGGAGAATGTGAATGCGGAAGCAGATTCCCGCGTCTGGATACTATTATGGGAAGAAGCGACGACATGATGAAAATCAAGGGTGTAAATGTATTCCCTAGTCAGATAGAAGAAATACTGAAGGAATTCGAAGAGGTTTCCAGCGAATATCAGATCAGAATCTCACACCTGGACGGCCGTGACACTATGAGAATTTACGTAGAAACAAACGGAAGCGTAGACTTCCTTGACCTTGCAAAGCGAATTGCGGAAAGGGTTAAGAGCCGCATAGGCTTCACTCCACTGGTTAAGGTTGTAGAAATCGGTCTTCTTCCAAGAAGTGAAAAGAAGACAAAGCGTGTTATCGATGAAAGATATGAATAAAATAATATTCTGTAGTTTTTTTACAGAAAAGTGTTACAATAATGGTAGATGGTAAAAAGGCTAAGAGAAGGGCGTAGCCTTGCCATGGAAAGGAAACTACAATGCAGCTTTTGTTATTAGACATTGCATCAATTATCATTGCGCTTATTCTGATGCTCTCAATGTTTCTGAGAAAGATGACCAGGGGAAGAACAAACTTCATGTTTATTATGATGCTTGTTTTCATCATTGGTCCTGCTTTTCTTGACTGCTGGTCAGAAGCGTACGGACTGTGGCTGCCGGAAGAACCGGAAAGCATTCCGCTTCGAATGGGATTATGCTATTTATACTATCTGATGCGAAACTTTAGCCCTTTACTGTATCAGCTTGTAATTTTCACTATGACTGATACATGGCATATCCAGATGAAAACTCACGTAAGAAGGATCATACTCTTTACACCTTATGCGATTTCGTGTCTGGTACTGCTGCTGAATTCATTCACCCATGTAGTATTTTATTACGATGCTGCAATGAATTACCATCGGGGACCTTTAATTAGTCTTCTGTACATTAACTCATTCATATATCTGATATATGGAATCTGTTATGTTATTAAATATAAAAAAGTGCTGGCTACTGACAAGTTCTGGGTTTTGTTACTGACATATCCTCTGAACATTCTGGCTGTTGTTATTCAGTTATTATATACAGAAATATACGTGGAAATGTTTGTGACGTCTCTTTCTGTTTTGCTCATGGCACTGGTAATCCAGAGACCGGAGGAGTTCCTGAATCCGACTCTCGGGGTAAAGAACAGTATTGCGTACAGCACTGACATAGAACGCGCAGATTATCTGGACAAGACTATTGGCGTTATTCTGGTTAAGATTGTAAATTATCCATCCATTGTTTCTATAATTGATTCTCATACAGTCAATCATTTTATGAAGCTGATTGTTGGCAGAATGGCTTCTTCAGTGCGGGAACACCATTTGCACGGGGATCTTTATTATTTAGAAAGAGGTCTGTTTGCAATTGTTGCAGAGAAACCTGACTTTATGCAGCTTGAGTTTGCCGCACGAAAGATTGGAGAAGAACTGAACGGAACAGCAGAATTTGCATGTTTTGATCTTGAACTTGAAACTTGTGTTTCTGTGGTTCGCTGTCCTGAGGATATTAATACCAGTGAGGCTCTTATGAGTTTCTCCAATTCCTTCCACAACTATCTTCCATCGGGAAAAGATGTTAGCGTAGTAGCATATGAGAAAGGTAATCGGGACTTCCGGCTGAAGAGGGATATCGATATTATCGTGTCTGCTGCCATTGCAGAAAGAAAATTCGAGATGTATTATCAGCCCATTTATTCTGTAAAAGAAGACCGGTTTGTTTCCGCTGAAGCTTTGATCAGGCTTAATGATGAGAACTACGGATTTGTTCCGCCTGCATTTTTCATCGCAGCAGCTGAAAGAACGGGGACAATTCTTCAGATTGGAGATTTTGTTTTAGATGATGTCTGCAGATTTGTTGCTGAACTGAGCCGCGAGGGAATAGAACTGGATTTTGCTGAAATTAACCTCTCTATGATTCAGTGTACTCAGACCAACCTGGAGAGAAAGGTTCTGGGCTATCTGAAGAAGTACGGCGTAAATCCTGCTCAGATAAACTTTGAAATAACTGAAAGTACCGCTGACTCGTCAACTGATATTGTTGATGTTAACATGCGCAAGCTTACGGAAGCTGGGATCACCTTCTCACTGGATGACTACGGCACCGGATACTCCAATACAAGTCGTATCCTTGAGCTGCCGTTCCGCATAGTTAAGCTGGACAAGAGCCTTGTCTCCAAGGTCAGTGATTCCAGAATGTACATTATGCTAAAGAGCACAATTCGTGCTATGAAGGATATCGGCATGGAAATTGTCGTTGAAGGCGTGGAAGACGAAGAAGCGCTAAAGCTGTTCACAGATCTGGAGTGCGACTATATTCAGGGATATTATTTCTCAAAACCTCTTCCGGAGAAGGCGTTTATTGAGTTTATGAAATCAAACAGATAAAAGACTGACTGTATAATTGAATTATGATTTCGGCGGCCGGCAACTTTTGCCGGTCGCTTTGTCGCTTTCAGGCGAGCATGGCGCCTTAGTTGAGGCCCGCGCCATGATTGATGCTATTTCAGAGGCAAACATGGCGCCTTGATAAGTCACGCGCCATGTTGGGTGCTATTTCAAGGGCAAACATGGCGCCTTGACAAGCCGTGTGCCATGATTGATGCTATTTCAGAGGCGAACATGGCGCCTTGATAAGCCACGCGCCATGTTGGGTGCTATTTCAAGGGCGAACATGGCGCCTTGATAAACCCCGCGCCATGATTGATGCTATTTCAAGGACAAACATGGCACCTTGATAAGCCGCGCGCCATGATTGATGCTATTTCAAGGACAAACATGGCGCCTGAACCGAGCCACGCGCCATGATTGATGATATTCCAGAGGCAAACATGGCGCCTTGATAAACCACGCGCCATGATTGATGCTATTTCAGAGGCGAACA
>JAQYNQ010000067.1 GCA_028727785.1 Eubacteriaceae bacterium
CCATGATTTTTCCTTTTTTTTCATATTTAGAATATACATCATATTGGACAGATTATCTATGGATTATGTTTCATTGTAAATAAAGCTTAATAATTTTGTAAGATTTAGTTGGCATTTTCTATGGCCACATAAAGAACCCCCAGCATGATGATGATATGTACCCAGAATCCTGGACACATATCACTCCATGTGGGGTTTTCCGTTTATCATTAAATTGTCAGAATCTCATCCGGATTACATTCTGCCAGCTGCTCGCTGCTTCCGATTACACAGATACCGCAGCCTTTAAAAGTATCCCGAAGCTGCTGTGCAAGCTGAACCAGATCCGAAGGTTTAGTCTCCAGCATCTGCTGAAGCAGCTTCATATTGTATTCATCAGTCAGCTCCATAAAGTAGTTTCCGTCAGCCTTCATTCCCTTGGCCCTTGGCGTCAGAAGCGGCAGCACATCGGATATGGCTCCGATAATAAAACCGCTTAAATCATCACACTCTTCACCCATGTACTCCAGGAAATCACCCATTTTCTCAAAAGCCTGAAGAGAGCTTACGGCCGATGGATCTCTGTAAGAGTAGCAGCTTGCCATTCCATCCTGCTTTATGCTGAACCCTGTACCATACGCACCGCCCTGAACTCTGATTACATTCCAGAGATACGCAAATGTCAGAATTTTCGATACAATTCTCATTTTTCCGTTGAATCCGGGAGCAAATGAACCGCAGCCTTCATCAAAACCGGTTAAAACGCCTCCGGCGCATGCAAAGGATACATCCGCAGGAATCACAATTCCTTCGCGGCGGCATCCCCACGGTTTAACAACTGAATTCAGCTCACAGCGAGGTCCACGGTCAGGAAGCTCACTGTAAAGCTTTGCGGCAACCATTTCCAGCATCTCCTGATTACCGCCGGTCATGGAAACAGTCAGTCTGTTACTGCATACAAGTTCATCAAGAAGTTTACTCAGTCTGCATCCCAGAACGTCCCAGTCCCAGTTTTCTTCCTGATTACACAGCCACTTGTAATACTCATATCCTCCCGAACACTCTCCCGAAACGCCGGCAGCACTGTTCTGGGCCGCCAGTCTTCCTGTTCCCACAGAGGCACCACTCATAACAATGGTCTGCAGAAGATTGGATTTAGCAGGTCTGAGAAGATCAAGGGCTGTGACCTCAGCATCAAACTTTGTTCTCAGCAGTATCTCAGAAACCAGCTCCGCCGCCCGTTCAAGCTTTGACTCAAGAACGCCGAAGGTAGCACCCATTTTTATCCTGCACTTGTTCCGGTCCTGTTTCACCATATATGATGATACATAGAAATTCAGATTGCCGAATGTAAGACGTATCTCATTGTCAAGTTCAGCTTCGCTGTAATGCTCCGTCCTCATTTCACTGATAATGTCTGTGAGAAATGATAGGAGAGAAATCTCCTCTTCGTTGAGATCATCAGCATCAAAGAATAGAGAAACGTTCACGATTCCGGAACAGTTTATATCGTGATAAAGGGTTTTGATATTTTCATGCATGCCCTCAATGACAGGCAGTTTCTCCGGCTTCACGTCTATGTCAGACAGCTTCAGGTGCGGCAGGGATGCCAGTGCTTCCTCCGTATCAGGTTCGCTCTGCCATTTTATCAAAGCCTCCTGGGACTGACATACTTCATCTCTTTCTTTTTCACTCCATGATGAAACAGCGGCAGCAATTTTCGCCTCTTCAGCTGCCCGCCTTTCTTCGCCGATTGTTTTCGAAGGTTCTATTACAACCTTTGTTCTGTGAGGATTATCAAGTATTACCTCTTTTATAATCTGCTCGAAGTAGCCCTTTGCGGCCTTTTCCCGAAGTGAATCGAAAAGGTCGCCCACTTCAAGTTTTGATATCGGGTCGCCACCGTAAAGCCAGAATTCCAGCATCTGCAGGCCGAAGATGATGCCCTGGGGATTTGTCCCGAAGTCTCTTTCTCTCGTTCCAAATTCATATTCAGCAAGGGATGCCTCTATGAGTTTAGGATCAAGTCCCTCTTCAGCAATTCTTTCCAGTTCTCCAAAGATAACTGCCTCAACCTCATCCTGCTTCTCTGATTCCAGGTTTACTGCTTCGATTTTCAGAACGGCCTGAAGGCTTCCGTCAAAAGCTCCCATATTTACAGTCTCGGCCAGTCCTCTTGAAAGAACTGCCTTGCATAATGGTGCCTGATTGCTTCCGCAAAGTATATCGGATAAAATATGTACCGCTGAAATCTTTTCTATCTCTGTGTAATCTGCAAAAACCCATCCCCAGGCAAGTCGCGTACGTCCGTGTTCGTCTTCATCCCGGCCAAGCTCGTACCGGACATGCTGGGTGCCGCCGTCGACTGTCTGCTGCAGTGGCGGATTTTCCATGGATCTGCCCTTTTCCATAGATGCAAGGTATTCTTCGTCCATTACCTTGAGCAGCTGATCTATGTCAATGTCACCGTCGAGAAAAACCCTTGCATTTGACGGCGAGTAGTATTTTTTGTGTGCTTCAAGAAATTCCTCATAGGTCAGATCAGGTATCGCCTCGGGAGCGCCACCTGAATTGTATCTGTATGTGCTGTCAGGAAACAAGGCTCTGTGAAGGGCATCGTCCTCAAGTTCCTCAGGTGCAACCATGGCACCTTTCATCTCATTGAAAACGACTCCTTTGTAGCTTGCATCTCCATTTTCATCTATTTCGTAATGCCAG
The DNA here is from genome assembly GCA_028727785.1 of Eubacteriaceae bacterium. Taxonomy (GTDB): domain Bacteria; phylum Bacillota; class Clostridia; order Peptostreptococcales; family Anaerovoracaceae; genus Senimuribacter. The sequence continues at coordinate 2,698 of JAQYNQ010000067.1, forward strand.
CCTTCCTGGTAAAAAATCTCCGGCTTTTCATATATAAGGGGCTGAAAAACAGCATCAAGATATACTCTGACCAGGTTCAGAAAATCCTTATGGTTTCTGCTGGAAACAGGAAAAACTGTCTGATCTGAAAAAGTCATGGCATTTAGAAAAGTGTTCATTGAGTTTTTCAGCAGCTCAACAAAGGGTTCCTTAACCCTGTACTTTTCAGACCCGCACAAAACAGAATGTTCCAGAATATGAAACACTCCTGTGTCATTTGAAGGAAGAGTCTTAAAAGCTATTCCAAAGGTCTTATTCTCTTCGCCTCTCTTTATCCAGGCCAGCTGAAGGCCTGTCTTCTCATGAGTCATTTCAATAAGCTGACCTTCCAGTTCGTCAACGGGTCTGATTCTGTCTATTACAAATCCATAAAGTTTTTCGTTTACTGTCACTATATGTTATTCCTCCCGCTCTTTCTTTTCCAGCTCACTCAGATACTCTACAATGGAGTGTGCTGCAATGTTACCCTCGCCTACTGCCTTTGCAATCTGGTACGGTCTGCCTGTACAGTCACCTGCAGCAAAGCAGCCTTCTTTATTGGTCTTCATGTTTCTGTCAACTGCAATATGGGCTCCCTCAGTTTCCAGACCTCTCATAAGTGTTGCCGGTGCAACTGAATTTCTCAGAATAAAAACTCCGTCCACGGAAATTTCTGTTCCGTCGGTCAGTCTGATACTGCTGACTTTCATTTCTCCGTGTATTTCCTTTATCGGCTTCTCGCCCCGAACAACATTTTCCGGTAAATCTGTTTCTATATCCTTATACGGTGCGAAAAGAATCACCTTTTCCGCAAGCTCGGCAAGGTATTTTACCTCATGCTCAAACCTCTTGTCTCCACAGTAAACCGCAACGGTTTTCCCTTTATACAGATATCCGTCGCAGGTTGCACAATAGCTTACGCCGCTGCCAAGGAGTTTCTCTTCGCCCGGATATCCTTTTGCAGAGGCTGCACCGATTGCCAGCAGCACAGTTCTCGCGTCGAATATATCGTTGTCGCCTAAAACCATGTAGCCTTTCTTTGTCTTTGTAATTGCGGTGACCATTTTATCCTGAATCTCCAGCCCCATTTCTTCTGCCTGATCAGCAAACAGCTTGTTCAGTTCAGGTCCCTTTACCATAGGCACTCCGGGATAATTTGCTATCTTCTCTGATTTTTCAACCTTCCTGCTCATTTCCGCAGGTCCAAACCAGATAATACTCTTGTTATGCAGTTTCAGGTTCAAGGCTGCTGAAATGGCCGCCGGACCTGTCCCGATAATTGCTACATCATACATAATTCTCTTCTCCTTACTTTACGGAATCTATTACTATATATCATATTATGTCATTATATCATAACAGCATTCCTGTTCCAACTTTTACTTGATTATGCACGCGCGCTCAGGTCAGGCGCCATGTTTGCCTTTGAAATTGCATCAATCATGGCGCGCGGATTGGGTCAGGCGCCATGTTTGCCTTTGAAATCGCATCAATCATGGCGCGCGCTCGGCTCAGGCGCCATGTTTGCCTTTGAAAT
>JAQYNQ010000068.1 GCA_028727785.1 Eubacteriaceae bacterium
AGTCCCTTATGGCGCACCAAACAGAAAAGACAGGTCTTGCACCTGTCTTTTCTGTTTAGTACGCAATATGATGGCAGGGACTCGAACCCGAAAGGGCGCGAGCGTGAAGGGAGACAGTCCGGGTGGACTGTCGAGCAGCGAGCGGTCCAAGCCGACCGATTGGGGAGGCGCAGGACGGCAGACCTGCCTGACCAACGGGAAGGCGTGGGCTGCGAAGTCCCTTATGGCGCACCAAACAGAAAAGACAGGTCTTGCACCTGTCTTTTCTGTTTAGTACGCAATATGATGGCAGGGACTCGAACCCGAAAGGGCGCGAGTGTGAAGGGAGACAGTCCGGGTGGACTGTCGAGTAGCGAGCGGTCCAAGCCGACCGTGCTGGGAGGCGCAGGGCGGCAGACCTACGAAGCGAAAGCGCAGGCACCCTCCTGCATATAGCTTGTGAATCAGCCAATGTACTCTTGCTGATAAATGTGATAGAATACAGTTATTGAAATTGAACAGTGACAATTATTAAACGGAGGATACACAAAAGGATATTGGGGACTGAATTTATCCAACGACGGAGCCAAGAATACTCCCATCCTCTATAGGTGGTGAGATGAATTGGCGGTTTCCAGCGTTTTCTGCTGTTGATCTTGTTGAACTTCGTTGAATTCCCAATCATTTTGCGATATAATATACTCAGTAAATCATATTAAAAAGGTTGGTATATCAATGAAATTAGACAGTAATCATCATTCAGTATTCCTGATGCATTACCACCTCATACTGGTCGTGAAATACAGACGCAAAGTCATAAATTACACGATTTCAGAACGGCTCCGGGAAATCTTCGAAAGCATTGGTCCAAACTATAATATCACCGTGGAAGAATGGAATCATGATGGGGACCACATACATGTTCTCTTCAAAGGCCATCCAAACACGGAACTCTCCAAGTTCATCAATGCATATAAGTCGGCCAGCAGCCGCCTGATTAAAAAGGAGTTCCCTCAAATCCGGAAGTTCCTCTGGAAAGAAATGTTCTGGAGTAGGTCTTTCTGTCTGCTGACCACAGGCGGTGCAAATATTGATACGATTCACCGCTACATCGAAACCCAGGGAGAAAAGAAATGCCGCAGATGAAACATAAAGCGTACAAATTCAGAATCTATCCCAATACTGAGCAACAGGTGCTGCTTGCCAGGACCTTCGGTTCCGTGCGCCTTGTGTACAACCATTACCTTGAAGCAAAGACAAAGAGTTACGAGGAAACCGGCAAATCCCTCTCATATACCAAATGTGCGGCAGATCTTGTCTCCTTTAAGAAAGAAAACCCTTTTCTTAAGGAAGTAGACAGTATTGCACTGCAGCAGGCTCTGCGTCACCTGGATGCAGCTTTCCAGAACTTCTTCCGGGAGAAAAAGGTTGGCTATCCGAAATTCAAATCCAGGAAACACCGCCATGATTCCTACAGCAGTGTATGTGTGAACAACAATATCCGACTGGAATGCGGCACCATTGTGCTGCCGAAAATCGGAAAGGTTCGCATCAAACAGCATCGCATCATACCGCAAGGACATATATTAAAATCGGTGACCGTAAGTAAAACGCCGACTGGTAAATATTTTGCCTCGGTTCTGTTTGAACATGAGGTTGATATTCAGAAAGTAGAGCCAGGAAATATCATCGGTCTGGATTTTTCCATGCACGACTTGTTTGTATCATCGGAAGACGAAGTCCAGGTGGACGAACAGTTCCTGCATCATTATCGGAAGGCACAGGACAGACTGGCAAGGGAACAGCGCATTCTGTCGCACCGCCAAAAAGGAAGCCGCCGATACGAAAAGCAGCGCAGGAAAGTTGCTCTTCTCCATGAGAAGATTGCCAATCAGCGTAAAGATTATATCCACAAACAGTCCAGGCAGATAGCCAATGCCTACGACCTGGTTTGTGTGGAAGATCTGAATATGCAGGGCATGTCCCAAGCACTGAACTTCGGAAAGTCTGTCTCTGATAACGCCTGGGGCATGTTCCTTCGTTTTCTTGATTATAAGTTAACGGAACAGGGCAAAATGCTCGTAAAGATTGACAAATGGTTTCCAAGCTCGAAAACATGCCACAAGTGCGGCTACGTTCTTGAAGAGCTGTCTTTGAACATCCGAAAATGGGAGTGCCCAGTCTGTCATGCGGTTCACGACCGTGACAGGAACGCTGCAAAAAACATAAAAACCGAAGGAATGCGAATGGTATTCGCATAAAAAAGATACCAACCGTAGGGCATACGGGGATAGCTCAGAGAAACTGGAACCATTCGGTTCCTTGACTGAGAAGCCCCCACTTCAAACTTGTTAAGTGGTGGGAGCATGTCACAAGTATTAAGTCAATTTGATAATCTGTCGCAAGACTTGATTATATATAATATTAATTTAAGGAGATTGCTTTTTGAGAAAAACTAGCAGAGCACTGGAGATTGTGGCATAGCCGGGAGGTTCTGCGTTATACGATCTCGCACAGACCTCCCAGTATTGAAGTCAACAATCATCAGGAGGAAAAATAATGAATAAAAAAGACTATATTATCCGTTTAGAAAGAAATGAAGAATACCGTGAAGTTGAAAATCTTGTAAGAGAAGCTTTCTGGAATGTGTATCGCCCAGGATGTCTGGAGCATTATGTATTGCATCAGTTACGTAATGATTCTGCATTTATTAAAGACCTTGATTTTGTAATGGAGAAAAAAGGCAAAATAATCGGTCAGAATATGTTCATGAAAGCAGTAATCAAAGCTGACAATGGTGTAGAAATCCCGATTCTTACTATGGGACCGATATGCATAACGCCTGAACTCAAGAGAAAAGGATATGGCAAGATACTGCTGGACTATTCGCTTGAAAAAGCTGCAGGACTTGGTTATGGTGCCGTATGCTTTGAAGGAAATATTGAGTTTTATGGAAATAGCGGATTCACTTTTGCCAGAGAATTCGGAATCCGTTATCATGGATTACCCGAAGGAGAAGATGATTCTTTCTTCCTTTGCAAAGAGCTTATTCCAGGATATTTGAATAGTATTACAGGAGAATATGCTACACCGCAAGGATATTTTGTGGATGAAAAAGAGGCTGAGGAATTTGATAACGAATTCGCGTATAAAGAAAAATGAAACTTCCGGGTCAACTTTTCTAAACAGATACAGATTTCCAGGCAGCCTTATCTGTCCGTGATGAGAAAACTCTTGAAAGAGAGCTTAGGCCGTTACAGGCAATATAAGACCATTATCCAAAAGTAATTCTCACCATGGATGATGATCCGGAAGTTTACTATGATGGAATACACAGAATTAATGCAAGGGATTGGCTGCATGGTTTGACAGACTAGAGTAAAATTAAACAGAATGCCTAAATATAGGGATTTCGAGAGCTTACCGTATCGGACGGCTTCCCGGAATCCCTATTTCTGTGATATCGTAAATGAAAGTATTATTTGGATTGGTTGTACTATCATTAAAAAACTCTTCACATAATGTTCACCAAACCTTAAAGTTAGGAGTGTATGATGTAACGAAACAGCTTATTTATATAATATGTGAACTAAGTTTCTGATTTTTGAGGAATTTGTTAAAAATAACAGAAATTTACAGTTAAAGTTGAAATTCTTGATAAAATATTAAAAACATGCTAAAATTAAAGTGGTTATGTGGATTAATGCATTAAAGTATTAGAATTTTAGCCATGCTAGTTTTAATAAAAAAAGGAGGAAGAAACCTATGGAATTGCAGATCCAAGATTTGGTTACATCGATTCGTAAGGAAGGAATTGATGCGGCAAATGAACAGGGTGCTCAGATTATCGCAGATGCCAGGAAACAGGCGGAAGCAATTATCGCTGAAGCAAAAGCAGAGGCGAAGGCTGCACATGACTCTTCTGCAAGAGAAATCAATATTCTCAAAGAAGGTGCCATAGCCAGTGCAGAACAGGCAAAACGTGATGCTCTGTTATCATTTAAGGCAGCAATTAAATCAGAATACGAAAAGATTTTATCAGCAAAGGTTAGCGAGAACATGTCTGGTGCAGCACTTGGCAAACTCATTCAGGCAGTAGCTGTTGGAGAAGACATCTCAGGTTACACTGCTGAAGTTGCGGAGGTAAGTGAAGAACTCACAAAGACACTTGCCGAAGAAATTAAAAATGGCCTTGAAATTAAGCCGGTGAAAGGCATTTCAGCCGGTTTCCGTCTTGCAGCTAAAGATGGATCAGGATATTTCGACTGTTCAGATGATGAGATAATGCAGATGCTGAAACCATATTTTAGAAACATGGATTTCTAAAAGGAGGTTAGTGTATGGCTGCATTGCTTTATTATCTGATATCAAGTCTGCCTGACATATCTGCTGACGGAGATATGCCAATGACTTATGATGAATTCCTGGTAATGTGCGAGGGCAATGTCAGCGGGGACAAGTTTGAAATATTAAAGAATCTTACACTTGATTCGGAAGAGGGTCCCGCTGTCAAGAAATGGGCAGATTTCTATAAGAATCTAAAGAAGGAGCTTAACTCTCAGAGAAGTGCACTTCAAGGCAGATCATATACTGCAGAGTATGATAAGTATATAGAAAACACTCAGATCGCTCAAGCCGCTATTCAGGCAAAGAATCCGCTGGAAGCCGAAAAAATATTACTTGAAAGTGAGTTTAAAGTAATTGATGACATTATTGGAGCGAATATCTTCAACGATGTATATCTGTTCGGCTATGCGATTAAACTTAAATTATTAGAACGTCAGAGCTGCTTTGTCCAGTCGAAAGGAAAAGCTGAATTCAAGCATCTTTTCGATACTGTACAGGCAAAAGTTTATAACTTATAACAGGAGACGAAATAAATGGAAACAGTAACAGGATATGTGACTGGAATAAACGGAAACCTGGCTAACGTTAAATTTGACAGTGCTGTTCGCAAGAACGAAGTAGGCTATATCCTTGTAGATGACAAGCGTCTGAAAGGAGAGGTTATTCGTGTCAACAACGGTGTTGCCAGCATGCAGATTTACGAAATGTCAAATGGTAT
>JAQYNQ010000069.1 GCA_028727785.1 Eubacteriaceae bacterium
AAACAAAGTAACTGTAACTGTTGATGAAGAGAACCTGAAACAGGATACAGTAGCAAAAATCTGCAATGTTATTATGGAAGAGACCGGCAGATCAGCTGATAAGATAGTTATACAAAGTAAGTATTAATACATCATAAAACATTGAAAATATTTTGGTATAATGCTATAATTTTTTATAATTGGGAGGTAGCATTATGCCAAACGATGAGCAGAATGGAAGCAAAATCGCTTATGATGAAATAGCCCCTTTTGTAGGTGCTTCTGTATTAAAAAACAAAAAAGTATATAAGCTGTCCGGGAGCTTTACGGACAGCATTCCATTAATCGGAAAAGACAGCAGCAGCAAGGGTATTAAAATTTCCAAAGGGGAAGAAGGACTGATTATCGATATAAATATAATTGTGGAATATGAGGCAAAGATTCCACAGCTTGCCTGGGAATTACAATCAGCTGTAAAGAATGAAATAGAATCGGAAACTGAACAGAAGGTTTCAGCTGTAAATATACATGTGCAAGGAGTACATTTGCCGGGAGAGGAAGAAGAATAATAATATGATAACAACCAGAAAAGAAGCAAGAGAGTATATGATGCAGGTTGTATTCCAGATGGAATCCAACAAAGATTTTAATGTGGACAGTATCGACAGATATCTTGACAGTAATCACATTAATGGGAAGCAGTGGAATTACTGTAACGATACTTTTTCTTTAATATGCAATAAGAAAGAGACTATCGATGAGACTATTGATACACACAGCCTGAAATGGAAGGCTTCAAGAATTCCAAAGACTGATTTGGCAACATTAAGAATTGCAGTTTGCGAAATTCTTTTCGAAGATGATATTCCGGCTGAAACTTCAATTAATGAAGCTGTAGAACTGGCAAAGATGTATGGAACAGATAATTCCTATAAATATGTAAATGCTATTCTAGGGTCAATAGTAAAAGAAGGCTAAAAAGTGAGTGGAATGTCATGCTGCTTGGGTATAGACACAAGCAATTATAAAACAAGCGTTGCGATAGTCAGCTGTAAAGGTGAGATTATCTGTAACCTGCAGCAATTTTTAAGAGTAAAGAAGGGCGAAAGAGGTCTTAAACAGTCTGACGCTCTTTTTCAGCATGTAATGAATCTGCCGGAACTGGTAGAACAGGCATTTGGTATGCTTCCTGACCATTGCAGAATAGATGCAGTTGCAGTCTCAACAAGACCCAGACCGCTGGAGGGTTCTTATATGCCTGTTTTTAATGGAGGAATTGCCGTTGCACGTTCTGTGGCAGCGGCACTGAATGTTCCGCTGTTTAATTTTTCTCATCAGGAAGGTCATATAGAAGCAGTCAAATTTTTCAGCGACATGAAGAACACAGATAAACTTATATGTTTCCACTTTTCAGGGGGAACAACGGAGGCTCTTCTTGTAGATGACGGGGTAATAGAAATTGTAGGAGGTTCTAAGGATATCTCGTTTGGACAGGTTCTTGACAGAATAGGTGTGGCACTGGGAATGGAATTCCCTTGTGGCGAGGAAATGGATAATTTGCATGGGGTTAAAATTGCACCTGCAGATAATCTGCTGCCGAGAATTAAGGTTCAGGAAGGATATATCAACCTTTCAGGAATAGAGACTAAGGCACAGCGTCTTATTGAAAGTGGAGAGGTTGAAAAGGAAGCCCTTGTATCTATGACATTTGACAGACTTGGTGATGCAATAGTAAGAATATGCAGGAATTTAAAAGATAAATATAATGTTTCAGAGTTTCTGTTTGCCGGAGGTGTTTCATCGAGCAGAAGAATCCGAAAGGTTGTATTACGTAAACTTAATGATTTAAATATCTGCTTTGGAAAAGCAGAGCTATCCACGGACAATGCTGTTGGCACTGCTTTACTTGGAGGAAAGAATATATGGCACTGAAACCCGTTACAGTTACACAACTTAATGAATATATCAGCAGAGTATTAGGCACAGATCCTTTACTGGCTGCCGTTGTTGTAAAGGGTGAAGTTTCAAATTTAAAATATCATTCCTCAGGGCATGTGTATTTTTCAATAATGGACGCGACAAGCAAGATATCCTGCTTTTTAAACAAAAGCATTGCTCAGACAATGACCTATCAGCTGGAAGAGGGAATGGATGTAACCATAACCGGTCAGGTCAGTGTTTTTGCAAAGAACGGCACATACTCCCTTTATGTAAAACATATTGAAAACGAGGGAGCAGGTGCTCTGGCCGTTGCCTTTGAAGAAATGAAGATGAAGCTGCTGAAAGAGGGTCTGTTTGACCGGAAACATAAGAAGCCGATTCCAAAATTTCCTAAAAAAATTGGAATTGTAACTTCTTCAACAGGTGCAGCTGTTGAAGATATTCTTAAGATTCTTAAGACACGAAATAACATGGTAGATATAGTAATATTTCCTGTACTGGTTCAGGGACAATTTGCTGCCGCAGATATTTCGTCTATGATAGATTATGTAAATGAAAACTATGATGATATTGACACATTAATAGTAGGTCGAGGCGGTGGATCTGCTGATGACCTATGGGCTTTCAATGAGGAGCCTGTGGCAAGAAGCATTTTCAGATCAAGAATTCCCATTATTTCCGCTGTCGGTCATGAAATTGATTTCACAATATCTGACCTTGTTGCAGATTTAAGAGCGGAAACGCCTACAGCCGCAGCTCAGATTGCTGTTCCTGACGTGAGAGACCTTGCCGACAGTTTGGATGGCCTGTATGAAAGCCTGTACGTTTATCTTACTAATAAGGTTATGTATAATAAGCTTCGCGTGGACAACCTGTTAAGTGAAATCACTTCAGAAGTTCATCGAAGAATTGATAAATATAGCAATCAGCTGGAAAACGCTTTTCTGGTACTTGAAGAAAACAATCCGACAAAGATACTGGAAAGTGGTTTTTCAGTACTGACTGACAATGATGGAAAGATAATTGATTCCGTTGATAACATTTTAGTTGACAGTCATTACAGGATAACAGTTAAAGATGGTTTTGCTGATTGTATAATTACAGAGACGGGAAGTGATTCTAATGGATAAGCTTAAATTTGAAGATTCTCTTATTAAGCTGCAGGAGGCTTGTGAAAAAATGAAATCCGGTAACATTACACTGGAAGAAGCAATCGCCTGCTACAATGAAGGTAAAGAGCACTACAGAAATTGTAAAAGTATTTTAGATGAAGCAACTTCGAGCATTGAAATCATAGAAAGGGATGAATAGAAATGATTGAAAACTATGAGGAATATAAGGCAATAATCAACGAACATATTTTGGACTTTATTCCAAGCATCGATGCAAAAAGCAATGTCCTTTATGAATCAATGAAGTATTCTTTATCAGCAGGCGGCAAAAGATTACGCGCTGTACTTCTTCTTTCTGCATGTGAGTTTGCCGGTGGAAAGTACCAGGATGCGCTTCCGTATGCATGTGCTATGGAATACATACATACTTATTCTTTAATTCACGATGATCTTCCTGCAATGGACGATGATGATCTACGAAGAGGTGTGCCTACAAATCATAAGGTATTTGGAGAAGGCATGGCAGTACTTGCCGGAGATGGACTTCTGAATACGGCATATGAGATTATGAACAAGGATTTATTCCTTCACTTTGATGACATTAAAGAGTTAAAGAAGAGAATAAATGCTGCTCACTGTATCTGCAAGGGTGCGGGTGTTACAGGTATGGTTGCAGGACAGGCTTCAGACATTGAGAATGAGAAAAAGCAGTGCTCAAATGAAATGCTGGAATATATTCACCTTAATAAGACAGGTGCTCTTATTGTTGCGGCAGTAAGAGCGGGTCTGTATCTTGGCGGTGCATCAGATGAAATGATGGCCGACATGACTTGCTATGCAGAAAACCTTGGACTTGCATTCCAGATTGCAGACGATATCCTTGATGTAAAAGGATCAGAAGAAGAGATGGGCAAAAAGGCCGGTGTAGATGAAAAGCAGGAAAAGGTTACTTATGTATCCTTAAATGGTCTGGAAGAATCAGAAAAGAGACTGGACGAGCTTACAAAGGCAGCAGTTAAGGCTATTGAAAAGTATTACGATAATGCCGAATTCTTCTATAAACTAGTTATAAAATTACAGAACAGGAACCACTAGACAATGAGTATAAAACTATCACAGTATGATTTTCCTGAAGATTTAAAGCAGATGGATATGGATGACATGAAAGTGTTATCTGATGTTATCCGTGATTTCTTAATAGACAAGGTGTCCAAAACGGGAGGACATCTTGCATCTAATTTAGGTGTTGTGGAACTTTCAATTGCACTGCATAAAGTCTTTGATAGTCCTAAAGATAAGATTATCTGGGACGTGGGTCATCAGGCCTATGTACACAAAATTTTAACCGGCAGAGCAGAAGGCTTCGATACTCTGAGAAAATTTGGAGGAATGAGCGGATTTCCGAAAGCAAGAGAAAGCGAACATGATGTTTTTGATACAGGTCATTCCAGTACATCAATATCAGCTGCTGCAGGTATGGCAGCTGCAAGAGACATTAAAGGCGAAAGCGGTGAGGTAATTGCTGTTATCGGTGACGGATCACTTACCGGAGGAATGGCATATGAAGCTTTAAATAACCTGGGAATATCAAAATCAAAGGCAATAGTAATTCTAAATGATAATGGAATGTCTATTTCAAAAAATATAGGAGGTGTATCACAACACCTGAACAGCCTGCGTGTTTCAGATAAATATGTAAAGGCAAAGTCAGACATAAAGAACCATTTACAGCATATAGGAAAAATCGGTAACAGCATATATGAAGGCCTGGATGCTGCAAAGGAAAAAGTAAAGTATGCGATAATGCCTAAGGGTGTTATTTTTGAAGAACTTGGATTCACATATTTTGGTCCTATAGATGGTCATAACCTTGAAGCTGTTATTGAAGTGCTTGAACAGGCCAAACATGCTAAAGAGCCTGTACTTGTTCATCTTATTACGAAAAAGGGTAAGGGCTATGAGGATGCAGAATCAAATCCCGACAAATACCATGGCGTTTCACCTTTTGATCCTGAGACAGGAGAACCTAAAAAAACCGGGGGAGTATCATACTCTTCAGTTTTTGGCAAAACTGCTGTAAAGCTTGCTGAAAAGAATAAAAATGTAGTTGCAATTACTGCAGCAATGGGAGATGCCACAGGACTTGGAGAATTCTCGCGAAGATTTCCCGAAAGATTCTTTGATGTAGGAATTGCTGAACAGCACGCTGTAACCTTTGCGGCAGGACTTGCAAAATCAGGTATGAAACCGCTGGTTGCAATTTATTCGTCATTCCTGCAGAGAGCCTTTGACCAGATTATTGTTGATGTATGCCTGCAGAACCTGCCTATAGTTTTTGCCATAGACAGAGCAGGTGTTGTGGGAGCAGACGGAGCTACACATCATGGCAATTTTGATATAGCTTATCTGAAGTCAATTCCCAATCTGACGGTTTTGACACCTACATGTGGTAATGAGCTTGCTGCAATGCTTGAATACTCTATGACAGTAGACGGGCCTGTAGCTATACGTTATCCAAGAGGTGAATGTAATTATAGTGAAGATTCAGTTGAACCCTACGATGACTATAACTGGAGACTTTCTGAGGGAAAGGATGTTGATATCTGGGCGTGCGGAAGAATGCTTGATACAGCAATAGAAGTTAAGAACAGACTTGTTCTTAAGAATATTGATGCAGGAATTGTTGCAGTTACCAAGGTTAAACCTCTTGATCTAACAGAACTGACATCAAAGGATATTCCAATAATCACCCTTGAAGACGGAACTGTTTACGGTGGATTTGGAGAAAGTTTTGCCGCTAATTCAGGTGCAAAGGATGTGATGTGCATTGGATGGCCTGATGCATTTGTTGAGCATGGAGATATTAAATCATTAGAAAAGAAGTATGGACTTGATTCTGAGTCTATTGCGGAAAGGATATGTGAAAAATTTGAAAGAAAGGCTTGATACATTACTTGTAAGACAGGGATATTATGAATCACGTGAAAAAGCAAAGCGTGCAATTATGGCGGGCATTGTTTTTGTAAACGGACAGAAAAGCGATAAGGCCGGAAATATGATTGATACTGAGGCAGAGATTTTTGTTAAAGAAAACATCTGCCCTTATGTGAGTCGCGGCGGACTTAAGCTTGAAAAGTCAATGAAATATTTTGATTTAGACCTTACAGGCGATGTATGTATGGATATAGGAGCATCAACCGGAGGATTTACTGACTGTATGCTTCAGAACGGAGCTGTCAAGGTATATGCAGTAGATGTTGGCTATGGGCAGCTTGACTGGAAGCTTCGTACTGACGAGCGTGTAGTAAATATGGAAAAAAGCAATGTAAGATATCTTGATCCTGAGACAATTGCAGAGCCCATTGACTTTATCAGTATAGACGTTTCGTTCATATCGCTGAAACTTATTTTCCCTGTAGCCACACAGCTGCTGGCTGATGACGGTCACATTGTGTGCCTGGTTAAACCACAGTTTGAAGCAGGTCGGGAACAGGTTGGAAAGAAAGGAATTGTAAGGGATAGAAAGGTTCACGAAGAGGTAATTGAAAATGTAATCAGATACGCTGCTGATAACGGACTTTATCCTCACGGTCTGACATTCTCTCCTGTTACCGGCGCAAAAGGAAATATCGAATATCTTTTATATCTTTCCAAAAATGAAGATATGAGCTATAATGATGCTATAATTAAGGCAACAGTTGAGTACTCTCATAGAGAGTTAGAGTAGATTTTTTTAAAAAGGAGAGTTAAAGGAAATGAAACTATCAAACAAAGTGGAATCAATGCAGTTTTCACCTATCAGAAAGTTCAACCCAATTGCACAGAAGGCAAAGGACGCAGGTAAGAAGGTTTATCATCTGAATATCGGCCAGCCGGATGTTGAAACACCTCAGTGTTTTATGGATGCAATTAAAAATTACGATTCAAAGGTAATTGCTTATGCAGAATCAGGCGGATTAACAGTGTTACAGGATGCTGTTTCTGATTATTTCAAGAACTATAACATGAATATTGAAAGAAAGGATATGATTGTTACTACAGGTGGATCAGAAGCACTTAACATGACATTCCTTTCAATTCTGAATGAAGGCGATGAAGTTCTTATTCCGGAACCATTCTATACAAACTATCATACATTTGCTACAGCAGCGGGCGGTAAGGTTGTTCCTATCACAACAAAGGCTGAAGAAGGTTATCACTATGCAAAGAGAGAACAGATTGAACCTTTAATCAACGAAAGAACTAAGGCAATCTGCTGCATCAACCCTGGTAACCCAACAGGAACAGTTCTTACAATGGATGAAATGAAGCTTATCGGCGAAATTGCCAAGGAACATGATTTATGGATTATTGCAGACGAAGTTTACAGAGAATTCGCATATGATGGAAGAACCGCTGTATCATTTGGTCAGATTGAAGAAATTAAGGACAGAGTAATCATTATTGACTCTGTATCCAAGAGACATTCCGCTTGTGGCGCAAGAATCGGATTACTTATCTCCAAGAATGAAGATTTAATGAAAAATGTAATGAAGATTGCTCAGGGAAGACTTTGCGTATCAACTGTAGACCAGATCGGAGCAGCTGCATTATTCAGACTTCCACTATCATACTATGATGATGTTAAGGCAGAATACTGTGGAAGAAGAGACGTAGTATACGAAGAATTAATGAAGATTCCAGGAGTTGTCTGCCAGAAGCCGGGCGGTGCATTCTACATGACAGCTAAACTTCCTGTTGATGATGTAGAAGACTTCTTAATGTTCTTATTAACAGAATTTGAAGACAATGGTGAAACAGTAATGTTTGCACCTGCTGAAGGATTCTACGCAACACCTGGTCTGGGTAAGGATGAAATGCGTATCGCATATGTTCTTAACCAGGCTGACATGAGAAGAGGTGTAGAACTTATCAGACTGGGAATCGAAGCTTACAACGCTAAGAAGGGCAATTAATTTCAGGATAAATAATCATAAGATTACATAGTAAGTTTAATAAAGCACTTTAAATAAAGCTTTTGCTGTATTTAAGGTGCTTTTTTATGTGAAAATAATTATAATACATAAAATTTTATAATGTAAATTGTATTTATCAACAAAAAAATACAAAATAATTTGACATATATGAACAATTATTATATAATTATGAGCAAGTTGTTTTGTTTATTATTTTAAGATACATAGGAGAATGAGATGTCAGATAAAATCAATGAAGCCGTTGAAATAAGATGGCATGGAAGAGGCGGACAGGGTGCTAAGACTGCATGTCTTATGCTTGCTGATATAGCTTTTACAGCAGGAAAGCACGTTCAGGGGTTTCCTGAATATGGTCCTGAAAGACAGGGCGCACCTATTACTGCATATAACAGAATTACAGACGAACCATGTAAAGTTCATTCAAATATCTATACGCCCGACTACGTAGCTGTTGTAGATGAAACTCTGCTTAAATCAGTTGACGTTGCAAAGGGTATTAAGAAGGGTGGGGCTCTGATTATTAACAGCAAAAAGAGTCCGGAAGCATTAAGACCTCTTCTTAACGGATACAGAGGGCGTATCTGCACAGTTGATGCTGAGGCTATTTCCATCGAATGCCTTGGAAAAAATTTTCCAAATATGCCAATGCTTGGTGCAATTGTAAAAGTAAGCAATGTAATTGATCCTCAGGCATTTATTGATAACATGCAGGAATCTTTTGCTCACAAATTCGCCGGTAAAGAAAGTGTTATCGAAGGAAATATGAGAGCTGTAGTTAAGGCTATGGAGGAAGTTGAGGTAGGAGAATAGAATGATTACTAAAGCTAAATATATAAATGAAAAAATATCATGGCAGGATATAACTACAGGTGCTGAAATATATGAACCTGCAACATCTCTGCTAGTTGAGACAGGTGACTGGAGAGTTATGACACCTGTGTTTAAGGAAGACGACTGCAAGCACTGTATGCTTTGCGTTTTATATTGCCCGGACAGCTCAATCCCGGTAAAACACAACAAAAGACGTGATTTTGACCTGGTGCACTGCAAGGGATGTGGCATTTGCGCCAAAGTTTGTCCTTTTAATGCAATAGAATTTGTAAAGGAGGATAAGTAATGTCAAGAAGAGATAGAATGTCAGGAAATGAAGCCGTAGCTGAGGCTATGAGACAGATTAATCCGGATGTAATGGGAGCTTTTCCAATTACTCCTTCAACAGAAATTCCTCAGTATTTTTCTAAGTTTATTGCTGACGGCAAAGTTGATACAGAGTTTGTAGCTGTTGAATCAGAACACAGTGCAATGTCAGTCTGTATCGGAGCATCCGCTGCCGGTGCAAGAGCAGTTACTGCAACATCATCTGCCGGCCTTGCATATATGTGGGAACTGCTGTACGTTGCAGCCTCATCCAGACTGCCGATTACAATGGCAGTTGTTAACAGAGCACTTACAGGTCCTATTAATATAAATAACGACCATTCAGACACAATGGGAGCAAGAGACTCCGGCTGGATTCAGATTTATGCAGAATCAAACCAGGAAGTATATGATAACTATATTCAGGCAATGCCTATTTCTGAAGCAATCAGACTACCGGTTATGATTTGCCAGGACGGATTCATTACAAGTCATGGCGTATCAAATATTGAACTTCTTGAAGATGAAGAAGTAAAAAGTTTTGTTGGCGAATACAAGCCTGAAAATTATCTGCTGAAACATGAAAACCCACTTGCAGTAGGACCTTACGGAACTTCCCCATACTATATGGAAGTTAAGAGAGCTCAGGCTCAGGCAATGAAAGACTCCATGCCTATTATCATGGAGGTTGCAGAAAGATTTGAGGCATTAACAGGCAGAAAATATGGTTTCTTTGAAGAATACATGATGGACGATGCTGAAGTAGCCATCGTAATTATCGGTTCAAGTGCAGGAACAGGAAAAGAAGCAGTTGACAGACTGAGAGCGGAAGGCAAGAAGGTTGGTCTGATTAAGCTGAGAGTATTCAGACCGTTCCCAAGACAGCCACTGGCTGAAGCAATGTGTAAGGTTAAGGCTGTTGCAATTATGGACAAGGCTGAATGTTTCTCCAACAGCGGTGGTCCATTATTCAGTGAAGCAAGAAATTCACTTTATGACCTTCCAAACAAGCCATATGCAATCAACTATATCTATGGTCTGGGCGGTAGAGATATTACCGTGGAAGACTTCTATGAAATCTATAACGACCTGTTTATTATTTATGACACTGATAAACCGGGAGATGTTTACAGATACGTTGGTGTTAGAGATAACAGATACGGTGAACGTGGATTCGACCATAAGAAATATGATGATTAAGTTTAGGATATAGATGAGGTGAAGAATTATGGCATATGATTTAAAGAAAGAAGTGGCAAAACCGGAGAGACTGGCTGCCGGACATAGACTATGTGCGGGCTGTGGTGCAGGAATTGCGGTAAGAGGCGTGCTAAGAGCTCTGGAGCCTGAAGATAAAGCAGTAATCACTAATGCAACAAGCTGTCTGGAAGTATCTACATTTATGTATCCAAACACTGCCTACTATGACAGCTACATTCACAGTGCTTTCGAAAACAGCGCTGCAACATGCTCAGGAGTAGAAGCTGCTTACAATGTTCTTAAGAAAAAAGGCAAAGTTAAGGATAATTACAAATTTATTACCTTCGGCGGTGATGGAGGTACATATGATATCGGACTTCAGTCACTGTCCGGTGCAATGGAAAGAGGACACGACATGGTATATGTGTGCTACGATAATGAAGCATACATGAACACCGGTGTTCAGCGTTCATCCTCAACTCCAAGATTTGCTGATGCAACAACTTCTCCTGTAGGAATAGAGTCTAACGGTAAAGTTCAGAACAAGAAGAACCTTACTGAAATAATTGCTGCTCACAAAGTACCATATGCGGCACAGACAACATTTATCGGCAATTTTAAGGATCTGCATGAAAAAGCTCACAAAGCTATTTATACAAAAGGTCCATGCTTCCTTAACGTTCTTTCTCCATGTCCAAGAGGATGGGGATATGAAATGTCAAACATTGCAGAAATATGCAAACTTGCTGTAGATACTTGTGTCTGGCCAATGTATGAAATTGAAGAAGGTGAATGGCATCTGACATACGAGCCTAAGAAAAAGCTTCCTGTTGAGGAGTTTTTAAAACAGCAGAACCGCTTTAAGCATATGTTCAAACCCGGCAATGAGTGGATGATTGAAGAAGCGCAGGCTTACGTAGATGAGCAGTGGAAAACATTGCTTGCTAAATGTAAATAAGTAATAAGATAAGTCATGCTGACAGGAAAATATACAGCATGGCTTTTTCATTTGCCAAGAACTCCAAACTAATTTATAATCTAATCATGAGCATGAGTGGCAAAACAAGAGAAACGGAAAGGGAATCCTATGAAATTTATACATCTTTCAGATCTTCATCTAGGCAAACGTGTCAATGAATTTTCCATGATAGAAGATCAGGAATTCATACTAAAACAGATACTTGGAATTATAGATGCTGAACAGCCGGAAGCAGTTCTAATTGCAGGCGACGTATATGATAAACCAGTGCCATCAGCAGAAGCGGTGGCACTTTTTGACACCTTTCTTGTTGGACTGTCAAAAAGAAGAATAAAGGTTTTTGTCATAAGCGGAAATCACGATTCCGCAGAGCGTATTGCTTTCGGAAGCAGAATAATGAACTCAGCAGGGATTAATATGTCCCCGGTCTATGACGGAGAAATAGGGCCTGTGACTCTAACCGATGATTACGGCAAGCTGAACGTTTACATGCTGCCTTTCATAAAGCCTTCAAACGTCAGAGTACATTTCCCAGAAGCGGAAATCTCCTCATATACAGAGGCTGTCAAAACTGCCATAGATCAGATGTCCGTCAATCCGTCCGAAAGAAATATTCTCATAACACATCAGTTTGTTACAGGTGCTTCTTCAGCCGGTTCTGAAGAAATGTCAGTTGGAGGAACAGACAACGTGGATGTTTCGGTTTTTGATGGTTTTGACTATGTTGCGCTAGGCCATATTCACCGCTCTCAGAAATGTGGAAGTGAGAATGTAAGATACTCCGGCACACCATTGAAATATTCTTTTTCTGAAGCAAATGACCATAAATCTGTTACAATTGCAGAATTAAGGGAAAAAGACAATCTTAAACTGAAATTTGTACCTCTTCAGCCAAAACATGATATGGCAGAAATAAGAGGGACATACAATGAACTTATGCTGAAAAGTTTTTATGAGCATACCACTTACAGGACAGACTACTTGCACATCACATTAACAGATGAGGAGGATGTGCCTGATGCACTGGCAAGAATGAGACAGGTGTACACGAATATAATGAAGCTGGACTATGATAATACCCGCACAAGAAACAACTCTGTTTTACAGGAACTGGAAGATATAAGATCAAAGGCACCGGCTGAATTGTTCAGTGAATTCTATAAGAGTCAGAATGGCCTGGAGCTAAGTCCTGAACAGGCTAAGCTGATTGATTCACTAGTAGCTGAAATTTGGGAGGAGGGAAAATAAATGAGACCGATATATTTAAAAATGTCAGCATTTGGTCCCTACTCCGGGATTACAGAAATAGATTTCGGTAAACTTGGTACAGGTGGACTGTACCTGATTACAGGAGATACAGGAGCAGGAAAAACTACTATCTTTGATGCTGTTGCCTATGCTTTATTCGGCAGTCCAAGCGGAGATAACAGAGACACTTCCATGCTCCGGTCCAAGTATGCCGCTGATTCACTGAAGACTGAAGTAGAACTGAAATTTGAATACTGCGGGAAGGAATATACAGTAAAGCGTAATCCTGAATATATGCGAAAGAAAACACGCGGTGAGGGAATGACAAGGGAAACTGCGGATGCTGAGCTGTATTGCCCTGATAATCGGGTAGTAACCAAAGCTACAGCAGTTACCAATGCAGTAGAGGAACTTCTGGGAATAAACAGAAATCAGTTTTGTCAGATTGCAATGATTGCCCAGGGTGATTTCCGTAAGCTTCTCTTTGCACCTACAGATGAAAGAATTAAAATATTCCGGCACATTTTCAAGACTGATAATTATCTCAGTCTGCAGAATGAACTGAAAGGCAAAGCAAAGGAACTGTGGGAGCAGTGTAAAATCCGAAGAGACAGCATTTCACAGTATATTTCGGGCATAGACTGTTCAGAGGAACATCCTTTATATTCAGAAGTCTGCAAAGCAGTCAGTAATCAGCTTCCATTTGATGAAGTACTTGAGCTTATTGAGAAACTTATCGATGAAGACGCTAAAAAAGAAAAGAACATTGCATCTGAAATTACTGAAACCAGAAACCGACTTGATAAAGTTAAAAATCAGATAAACAGATTCAATGAGAAAAAAGAAATTGAAGAGAAGCTTGACAGTAACAAAGAAGCTCTTTGTGAAAGCAGGCAAAGACATGATGAACTGAATACGGTCTTAGAGGAGGTTTTAAAGAGAGAACCTGAAATCAGTAAAAACACTTCCGACGCTGCTGAAATAGCGGTTACTTTACCTGATTACAATGAACTTGACGAGAAGACGGGTATCTTCAGAAGTAATCAGCAGTACATTGAAAAAAACAGTGTTACCTTAGCCCGGTTAGAAGATAACATTAAGAGCGGCGGCAATCTCATTACAGGATTAACTGAAGAAAGAAAGTCCCTTGAAGGTGCAGGCGAGAGCAGAGTAAAACTGAATGCTGAAAAGAAAGAGCTAGAAGAAAAAAAGAACCGCCTGAAAAAGCTGAATTCAAGTATTTTATCTTTATATGATGCCCAGTCTCTGTACGCACGTGCTGCAGAAGACTATCAGAAAAAGATTCAGGCAGCAGATCATGCAAATGATGCCTTCAGAACAGCCCAGAGGCTATACTATAACGCTCAGGCCGGAATTCTAGCCGAAACTCTGGCAGAAGGCCAGCCGTGTCCTGTATGCGGATCTAAAACTCACCCGGTTATTGCATCAAAACCTGCAGAGGCGCCATCTGCAGAAAAACTTGAAGAACTGGAAAACAACTATACAAAGGCAGATGCCACCGCAAAAAAAGCCAGTGAAAAGGCTGAAAAACTAAAAGGTTCTGTAGAAGAAAAGAGAACTTCCACAGAAGAAGAAATCAGGGCACTTCTTGGTGATTTCAGAATAGATTCTGCTGAAGCGGTTTTGACGGAAGCTTTAGCGAAAGCGGAACAGCGCGAAGAAGAAATCGCTGCAGCACTGGAGCAGGAAAACAAAAAGATTAAGAGAAAGGGTGAAGTTGATCTTCTCCTGGAAAAGACACAAAAGCAGGTTGAGTCAGACAGTCAGAAACTGTCTGCACTGAATGATGTGATTAAAGCTAAGATTGTTGCGAATACTCAGCACAAAGAAAGAATAGATATTCTCCGGTCAAAGCTGAAGTTTGAATCACGTGCTGCAGCTGAGGAGAAAATCCTTATGCTAAGAAAAACCTCGGAGACTATTCTGGCAGATATAGAAAATGCACGTAAGAATCAGAAGGCTTCCAATGACAAAATCATTGCTCTGAGTGCGGCAAATAATCAGCTGGAAGAACAACTGAGCAAATATGACGAAATAGATATCGAAGCTGAAAAAGCAGAGTTTAACCGGTTAATCGAAAAAGAACAGCTGTATGAGTTGCAGTCCAGGGATATTCATTCAAGAATGACAGCGAATATGAGGACTCTGGAACAGATTAAACTTCAGGCACCTCAACTTGAAACTGCAGAAAAAGAGTATAGCATGGTAAAAGCTCTTTCTGATACTGCAAACGGCAATATATCTTCAAAAGAAAGAGTTCAGCTTGAAACCTTCGTTCAGATGCACTATTTTGACAGAATTATTCAGCGTGCCAATACCAGACTTGCAGTACTGACTCAGGGACAGTATGACCTTGTACGAAGGGCAGAAGCGGATAACAGAAAAAGTCAGAGCGGGCTGGAGCTAGATGTAATAGATCACTATAACGGCAGTGTCCGCAGCGTTAAGTCTCTGTCCGGCGGTGAATCCTTTAAGGCGTCGCTGGCGCTTGCACTTGGACTTGCTGATGAGATTCAGTATTCGGCAGGTGGAATCAGACTGGATACAATGTTTATCGATGAAGGCTTCGGCTCTCTGGATGAAGAGTCTCTAAATCAGGCCATGACGGCCTTAAACAGTCTTGCCGAGGGAAACAGACTTGTTGGAATTATTTCACATGTAGGTGAGCTGAAACGCCGAATTGACAAGCAGATTATAATAAAAAAAGACAAATCCAAAGGCAGTTATGTGGACGAGATAATTGTATTTTAGGAATAGTTTGTGATATAATGTAAAGATATAATATAACAGAAAACTTTAAAAACAAAGGAGAAAAAGCAAATGGCTCAGCCTAAACTATCGCCGATGATGCAGCAGTATCTGGACATAAAGGAAACATACAAAGACTGTATTCTTTTCTTCAGACTGGGCGATTTTTATGAAATGTTTTTCGATGATGCCAAGCTGGTTTCCCGTGAGCTGGAACTGACCTTAACAGGTAAAAGCTGCGGCCTTGAAGAGCGTGCACCTATGTGTGGCGTTCCATTCCATTCTGCAGATACTTATCTGGCAAAACTCGTAGAGAAAGGATACAAGGTGGCAATCTGTGAACAGGTTGAAGACCCTGCAACTACAAAAGGTCTGGTTAAGCGTGAGGTTATAAAGGTGGTTACACCGGGTACAGTAACTTCACAGTCCATGCTTCGTGAAACAGAAAACAGCTACCTTGCATCCGTATATATCAGCAAAGATGGAATGGCTATTTCATATTGTGACATTTCAACAGGAGAACTTTATACTACAGAAGAATACAGCAAACTTAACCTGGTTGAAGATGTCTTCAACGAGCTGGTTAAAATAGATCCAAAGGAAATCATAATAAATGAATCATTTGAGGAATTTATAGATGGGGCTGATCTAAAGGCTGTGACAGGGGCATATATATCTCCTTATCCAGATACATATTATTCTGAAAAAGCAGCCGAAGACGCAATTAAGGCCCAATTCAACTGCATTTCACTTACCACTTTAGGACTGGCAGACAGAAAGCTGAGCATTCTGTCTCTGGGGGCTTTGTTAGCGTACCTGCTTGAAACTCAGAAACAGAATCTTTCACAGCTGACAGGATGCAGCTTCTATGAGCTGGGCAAACACATGTCACTGGATAAAGCAACTCTGAGAAATCTTGAAATTACTGAGACTCTCTATGAAAAAAGGGTACAGGGATCACTTCTTGGAGTCCTGGATAAAACAGGTACTGCCATGGGCAGCCGTAAAATGAAGCAGTGGCTTCGCGAGCCGCTCAATAATGCGGCAGAGATTAACCTCAGGCTGGATGCAGTTGAAGAACTGCTGGAAAATCCTTTGGTTTCAAACAATATAAGAGAAGCTTTGAAGCAGGTTTATGATTTCGAACGTCTGGCAGGCCGTGTTGCTTCAGGAAATGCAAACGGTAAAGACCTGATTGCACTTCGCAATTCAATATTCGTGCTGCCGGAAATCAGAGAAAACCTTGCAGACACAGATTCTGCACTGTTATCACAGCTTTCCGGTCAGATTCACGACTTAAGTTATTTATATGATCTGATTGAAGCGGCAATTGTAGATGATCCGCCATTTACAATTAAAGAGGGCAGCCTGATTAAATCCGGTTATTCACAGGAACTTGATGATATTAAATTTTCCATAAAGGATGGTAAGCAGTGGATTGCCAGCCTGGAGAGCAAAGAACGAGAACGCACAGGTATCAAAACTCTTAAAGTCGGATTCAACAAGGTTTTCGGCTACTACATTGATGTTACCAAGCTGAACGCTCATCTTGTTCCGGATGACTATATCAGAAAACAGACCCTCGTTAACAATGAGAGATACATTACACCTGAGTTAAAAGAGATGGAAAATCTGGTTCTTAACGCAGAAACAAAGATTAACCAGATGGAATATGAGATTTTTCTTTCAATAAGGGAAGAAATCCAGAAATATATCCGCCAGATACAGGAAACTTCACAGGCAATTGCACAGCTTGACGTTTTGTGTGCCTTTGCTAATGTAAGCAGCAAGCTTGGCTATGTGAAACCAATCATTGATGAAAGCTATGAGCTTCAGATTGAAAGAGGAAGACATCCTGTAATCGAACAGATGATTGACGGTGGAATGTTTGTATCAAATGACACTTATCTTAATAACACAGATACCAGTATGCTTGTAATTACCGGTCCAAATATGGCAGGTAAATCAACGTATATGAGACAGACTGCACTGATTGTGCTGATGGCACAGGCAGGCTGCTTTGTCCCATGTGATTATGCAAGAATAGGTGTCTGTGACAGAATATTTACAAGAATCGGAGCATCAGACAACCTTTCACAAGGTCAGTCAACCTTCTTCGTTGAAATGAGCGAGCTTGCTTATATTCTCAACTGCTCCGGAGACAGAAGCCTTATTATACTTGATGAAATCGGACGTGGAACAAGTACATACGACGGTCTTTCCATTGCATGGGCTGCTGTAGATTATCTGTGCAACGAAAAGAAGCATGTTCGCACATTGTTCGCGACTCATTATCACGAGCTGACAGTACTTGAAGAGCAGATTCCCGGTGTAAAAAACCTTAACGTTGATGTATCCGAGGAAAACGGCAACATAGTGTTCCTGCATAAAATTGTGCCCGGTTCAGCCAGCCGAAGCTACGGTATTCATGTTGCCAGACTGGCGGGAGTTCCTAAGGAGCTTCTCAATAACGCAGAATCAAAGCTTCTTAAACTTGAAAACGGAACCTCTGATATTCAGAGTGCTATAGAAGACGCCTCTGCACAAGCCGGCCATGGGGAAACAGAGACATCTTCCGGTGTCTCTGAGCAGCTTTCATTCTTTATTCCGGGGCCTAACCCTGTAGCTGAAAGATTGAAAAAACTTGATTTAATGGAGGTAACTCCATCGCAGGCCATTAGAATTCTAGAAGAATTAAAGGAAATGATATAATGATCAAAGTATTAGACAAAAGTGTAGCTGATAAAATAGCAGCAGGCGAGGTTATAGAAAGACCTGTTTCTATAGTAAAAGAACTGGTGGAGAATTCCATAGACTCCGGTGCTGATTCCATCGTTGTTGAGATAAAAAAAGGCGGAAAATCATATATTCGTGTTACGGATAACGGTTCGGGTATTCCTGCTGATCAGGCTGAGACTGCATTTCTACGTCATGCAACAAGTAAAATTAACACGGCAAAGGATCTGAACGCCATAGAAACCCTTGGTTTCAGAGGAGAAGCTCTTGCAAGCATTGCAGCTGTTACACACACTGAGCTTGTTACAAAAACAGCTGACAGCACTACAGGAACACGTATTCTTATTCACGGAAGCGAAGTTTTGTCTAATGGGAAGACAGGCTGTCCGGATGGAACAACTTTCATTATTACAGATCTGTTCTATAATACTCCGGCACGCCTTAAATTTCTGAAATCCGATTCAGCTGAAAGCAGTCTGATTATTGACTTTATGTCAATGATTGCTCTGGCTTTTCCAAAAATAAGATTCAGATTAATTAATAACGGGAATATTGTTTTCTCCAGCAACGGAAAGGGCAACCTGCTGTCAACAATTCTTTCAGTATACAAGATAGGTGAATACAAAGATCTGGTTCCGGTAAATTACAGCTTTGGTGAGAATACTGTTACAGGTTATATCTCCAAGCCGTCATTATCCAGACCCAGCAGAAGAAACCAGGTTTTCTTTGTAAACGGAAGGGTTGTAAACAGTAAAGTAATTGAAAAGGGTGTTACAGAAGGGTACAGAGAGCGACTTTTTGAAGGTCGCCATCCAATCTGCTTTCTGTTTATTCAGACCAATCCTGCCAGGCTGGATGTTAATATTCATCCCAACAAGAAGGAAGTGCGCTTCGACAATGAGAGTGAAATTGTATCACTGATAAGTGAGGGCGTTAAGGAAGCTCTGGCAGACGACAGTGCAGTAATTGAAGCAAAGGCAGCTCCTTTCAGAAATGTGGAATATATCAGACCGGAAGAAACACAAGTTGACATAAAAAATATTCTGTCATCCAAGCCTGCACGTGTTGCAGAGAATACCGTTCAAGAGGATGCCGCAGCAGAAATTCTTCCAGCGCAGCCAGACCATGGCCAAAAACGTGAACAGGCGCAGGAACCGGAGTGTGAACAGGTACATGAACACGCTGTAACGCGTGATTCTGTTGAAATTACAATCAAAGAGCCTGCCTATAAGCCTTTTGATTTTGATATGCTTCGTCCCACAGGAGCAATCTTTAATACGTATATCACCGCTGTTGATGAAAAATGTTTCTACCTTATTGATCAGCATGCGGCTCATGAAAGGGTATTCTATGAAAAACTTGTCGGAGAATACATGGCCGAAGATAAACTAAAGCAGCCAATACTTACACCGATTATTTTAGAGGCAGATCCGTCAGTAATGGTTTTGATGGATGAATGGGTGGAAAGCCTGGAACGAATGGGTTTTGATATATCTGAATTTGGGGGAAACTCTCTGATTATAAGAGAAATTCCTACCTTTATGACTATGTCCGAAGCTGAAGATTTTTTGAAAGAGTACCTTGATGGTGCGGCTGACGGGGTAAAAAAGCCAAATACGGTGGTAATAGATAAACTGATTACGAAATCTTGTAAAGCTGCTGTAAAGGCACACGACCATCTGTCAATGGACGAGATCAACAGTCTGCTTAATCAGCTTAAGGCCTGCAGAAATCCATTTTCATGTCCACATGGCAGACCAACTTTTATAAGATTTACTATGTATGAAATAGAAAAAATGTTTAAGAGAGTATAAATAATGTCTGGGGAAATTATTGTAATTTGCGGTCCTACAGCCGTCGGAAAAACTAAATATGCTATTGAAACCGCTTTGCATGTTGATGGTGAGGTTGTTTCCTGTGACTCTATGCAGCTGTACAAATTCATGGACATCGGAAGCGCCAAGCCGACTGAAGAAGAACAGGCTATGGTAAAGCACTATCTTGTTGATGAGATTGACCCTCGCGACAGTTTTTCTGTTGTAAAATATCAAAAGATGGCTAGAAAAGCAATTGAGGAGATTTTTTCAAAAGGGAAGACTCCTGTTATTGCAGGGGGAACCGGTCTGTACCTGAATTCGCTTCTTTATGAAATGGATTTCAGTGCACCTCCAAGAGATTCTTCATACAGAGATAAGTTATATGAGGAGGCTGAAAAATATGGTCCTCAGGCTCTTCATGACAGACTTCGCCAAATGGATCCTGATGCGGCTTCACGAATTCATCCTAATAATACAAAAAAAGTTATTCGTGCTCTGGAAGCTGCAGAATCCGGTGATAAAGTTAAGAATTTTGCTACAGAGCTGAAACAATGTACAGACTATTCCGTTAAGCTTATCGGACTTACACGTGACAGGGCTGAATTATATGACAGAATCAACAGACGAGTTGATATTCTTGTTGAAATGGGTCTTCTTGATGAAGTAAAGTCTCTTCTTGATATGGGACTTTCTGAAAGTGATATTTCAATGAAAGGAATAGGGTATAAGGAGATTATCGGGTATTATAATGGGGAATATGACCTGGAAACTGCTATTAATCTGGTAAAGAAAAACACTCGTCGTTACGCTAAACGACAGCTTACCTGGTTTAGAAGATATGATGATATGAAATGGTTTGATATCTCAGAATATGAGGATGATAATGCTTGTCTGGAGGATATTTTCAAATGGCTAAACAAGTAAAAATCCATAATAAAAGTGATAAACCGGATAATATAGTAAAGAAGGAAGCCCGCATTTTCCAGGAGTGTGAAGAAATAGAAAAGCAGCTTCCAAGCTTCATGCGCGGTTTTTTCATGTATCTTAAAGGAAATGTTCTGCCAATGACCAGATACGCTTATCTGCATGATATCCGTTTTTTCTGCAACTATCTGATTAACGAGACAGATTTAACAAATGCTTATGAGCCTTCAAAGATTACTCTTAAGGAGTTTTCTGAAATAAAGGCTGTGGATATTAATATATTTATAGATTATTGTCGACAATATAAAGTTGAGACAGATAATTCAGTTTATGTTTATGAAAACAACAACAAAACTCTTGCACGCAAGAAATCATCTGTTTCTGTGCTTTTCAAACACTTGTACCGTGATGAGCTGATACCTAAGAATATCACTGACGGTTTTGATCCGATTCGTTTACCTAAGGCCGGTGAAAGAGAAATCAAAGCTCTGCAGGACGATGAGGTTATGATAATGCTTGATGCTGTCTCTAACGGAACCGGATTAACAAAACATCAGTATAACTACTGGCAGAAGACCAAGAAAAGAGATAAGGCGATTCTGATAATATTTCTGACTTACGGTCTGCGTCTTTCTGAGCTTCAGCAGTTAAATGTTTCATCTTTTAACTTTACGCGAGGCGAATTCAAGATATACAGAAAGCGCGGAAAAGAGTCTGTTATGCCTTTAAATGAATCCGTCACTGCTGTTCTTGAGGATTATCTTGAGAATGAACGTTCACAAGAGTCCATACTGGCTGACGAGGACAAAGATGCTTTATTCCTTTCACTTCAGGGTACCAGGATGACTGAGAGACAGATAAGACAGCTTGTCAAGAAATATACTTCTATCGCTTTAAAAACGTCTGAGCATGATGGCTACAGTCCGCACAAACTGAGAGCTACAGCTGCTACAAGCCTTATTGGAAGAGGTAATTCAATATACGACGTGGCCGCGCTGCTGGATCATGAACAGGTAACAACCACTCAGTTATATGCTAAGCATAAAGAAAATGTAAAACAGAATCTTGTAAGAGATATGGAATGGGAAAAGGAAAGGTTAGGGAAAGAATAATGAACTACTCTAAAGAACTGCTTATTAATGAGCTTGGAATAAATCAGAAAGTGCTTGAACTTGTTGAAGAAGCTGAGGAATGTGTAAAGAATCAGTTCAAGGCTTTAGATGATATTATGACATATAATCAGTACAAAGTTCTTTCGGTTATGCAGAAACATCAGCTTGCTGACAGGCACTTTGCATGGAACACCGGCTACGGCTATGATGATCCGGGACGCGAGGCTGTAGAAAAAGTATACGCTGACATCTTCGGAACTGAGGCAGCTCTTGTAAGACCAACCATTGTAAACGGAACACATGCTCTTGCAATTACACTTATGGGCGTTCTGAGACCCGGAGATGAGATGATTTACTGTACAGGAGGTCCATATGATACTCTGGAGGAAGTAATCGGAATAAGAGGGGAAGGTATGGGATCACTTAAAGAGTACGGTATCACGTATAAACAGGTTGATCTTCTTCCTGATGGTTCAATTGACCTGGACACGTTGAAATCAGTTATTTCTGAAAAAACTAAAATGGTATGTGTTCAGCGTGCTACAGGATATGCTTGGCGTAAATCAATTACGGTAAATCAGATTGGCCAGGTTGCTGATTTAGTACACAGTATCAATTCGGATATTGTATGTATGGCTGATAATTGCTATGGTGAATTCCTTGATGTTAAAGAACCAACTAACGTTGGTATAGATATTATGGCCGGTTCTCTTATAAAAAACCCGGGCGGAGGACTTGCTCTTACAGGTGGCTATGTATGCGGTCGTGCAGATCTTGTCGAAAAGGTTTCTTACAGAATGACATGTCCGGGAATCGGTGGTGAATGCGGTCTTACTTTTGGTCAGACACGGACTATTCTTCAGGGCATGTTTCTGGCACCGAAGGTTGTTAACGGTGCAGTAAAGGGAGCTATTCTATGTGCAGCTGTATATGATAAACTTGGATATCCTGTCTGTCCCGGAGTAAATGATACTCGCAGTGATATAATTCAGGCAGTTCAGCTTGGTTCTGAAGAAGCTATGGTTGCATTCTGTGAGGGAATTCAGGCTGCTGCTCCTATTGATTCATATGTTTCACCTGTTCCATGGGCAATGCCGGGATATGAAGATCCTGTCGTTATGGCTGCAGGTGCGTTTGTCCAGGGCTCATCAATTGAATTAAGTGCTGATGGTCCTATCAGAGAACCTTATAACGTATATTTTCAGGGCGGACTGACATATGAGCATTCAAAGTTTGGTGTGCTTAAGTCAGTTAATCGTATGTATGAAAAAGGATTGCTAGAAATCTAGGATAAAATGGAAACCAATAATAAACTCCGCAAACTAAAAACAGCTGTTTCTATTCTGAAATTGCTCATACTTATAGGAATCGTAGTTGGAATACCCTTGTATTTGTATTTCTATCACAGGGAATTCATTACAGAATTTAAGTCTCTAGATGATATTACTGCATTTCTGCAGAAATATAAACTTGCCAGTATTCCGATTTACATCGGACTTCAGGCGCTTCAGATAATAATATCAATATTACCGGGTCAGGCATTTCAGCTAGCGGCCGGATATCTGTATAAATTTCTGTTCGGTCTGACTTTCTCATTGGTAGGGGCAGCTTTAGGCACAACAATCTCGTTCTATATTGCAAAAATTTTAGGTCGGGATGCTGTTCACATTTTCTTTGGCAGGGAAAAAACGTCTTACTATCTTGAACAGCTTAACAGCAGAAAAGCCTATACTCTGGTATTTGTACTCTATCTGATTCCAGGACTTCCTAAGGACGTTGTCAGTTATATTGCCGGTGTTTCCGAAATGAGATTTAAGCCTTTTCTCCTGCTGTCGCTGACTGGCCGGCTTCCGGGAATGTGCGGCTGTCTGTTGATAGGTGATTTATATCTTCACGGACACTATATTGTAATGGGATGTGTTGCGGCATTAGCTGTGATTGCCTTTATAATCTGTGTTCTGAAAAGAGACTGGATCAAAACCAGAATTGACAGGATTTATGATAAAATTATAGAGAGGTGAGATCAATGCATTATGAAAATTTTTTCCCTTTCTGGTCAAGTTTAACAGATGCAGATAAGGAAAGTATCGTACGTGCCTGCTATGGAGAAAAACTAAATAAAGGTCAGATAATGCACAGATCCGAGGATACCTGCAAAGGCTTAATGTCTGTTGTATCAGGGTCTCTTCGCACATATATCGTATCCGAGGAAGGTAGAGAGATAACCCTATTCAGAGTATTTGGCGGAGAAGTATGTGTCCTTTCTGCATCATGTCTGATGGATACCATTGATTTTGACATAATAATAGAAGCTACAGAAGAAACGGAAGTAATGATTCTTCCATCAGTTGTATTAAATGATGTAATGAACAGAAACCCTCAGGTTGAACTATTCATGTACAAAGCCGCTACAGACAAGTTTTCGGACGTAATGTGGACACTTCAGCAAATTCTTTTTAAGAAAATTGACCAGCGTGTTGCCGGCTTTATCTGGGATGAGATAAGTCATTCAGAAGAAAACACTTTAGTCATTACTCATGATGAAATTGCCCGCTACATCGGAAGTGCCAGAGAGGTTGTCACCAAGGTATTAAAGTATCTGGCAATGTGTGACGCTATCGAGCTTAAAAGAGGAAAAATAATCGTTAAAGATAAAAATATTCTTGAATCTTTTCTTTAATGTGACTTGATTACATACAGAAATCTTCGTATTTCTTATTTTCTTTTTAACTATGTTTGGAAATATGTTATTTCAGACATGGCTTGTCGACAGTGGGGCAGAGAGCCTTCATGAATTTATTCAGCTTCTGCCCAATGGGAACAATGACTCAGGGTATATGTCAATTAAGAAATAGATAATAAGATGCAACAGGGCTAAAACAGGCTCTGTTCTTTTTTTTACTGTACGAACAAATGTTCAAATAAGGGGTTGACAGCGAACATATATTCTGTTATTATATAGAAAACGAACAAACGTTCATGAGGTAAGAGGTGAGAAGCATGAGAAAGTTCAGAATTAAGTCAAAGGTAAGATTCACATTATTTGCAGTTATTACAATTCTAGTGTTAATAACATGTATGTCAACAGTTCTGGGAATGAACACTGTAAGCAGTGCATCTATGGACCAGTATGTACAGCTTAAAGTTGAATCCGGTGATACAATCTGGAATATTGCTGAAGAATATGCTGCACCAGGTACAGATGTTCGCAAAGTCGTTAATGATATCTATGATATAAATGGAATCTCTGCAGATCAGTTACAGGCCGGTCAGAATATAATCGTTCCAATCTACGATTGATACATAATAATCATCTTATATACGTTAAACTTTGCAAATAATCATTTATATAAGATAAATAACTTAATAAGCGAAATAAGCGGTTGTTACGAAAAATAGTGAAGGTATAATATGTCGACCACTATAAATAAAATCGCTTAAAACGCAAAATAGAGCCTCTAATTTTTTTAGATATCCCATAAGAAAACCCCCTGAAAAAGTAATTGCAACATGCAGGGGGTTTTTACGTGTAACAATAAAATTATAGTGGTTCAAACCTGTGAAATGAGATTGAAGGCCTTAATGTTTTATTAACTATTCCCAAAATTATGATTTTAGGAATAGTTATGTATTCCTTTTGAGAAATACCAACCAGTTTATAACCAAATGATGCATTTTGCTTTGATTGTGTAATTTAGCCAATAAAAAAACTACCCTCACCTACTGTCATATCAGTGGGTCAAGGGCAGAATGTAATTTAAGAATTGATTTGCTCGGAAATATTAGCATCATCCATAAGAATACTTTCTTCTTTATTTGAATTTTGATAATTTACCTGTAATACTGCCTGTGGCCAGTTCAGGTGAACCTTTGCTGTCTTATTTTTTTCGTTTCCGGCTTTTCTGATTTCAGTCAGAAGCTCATCCAGTACTTCTCTGGTAAGATAACCACCTCGCCATTGGAAAATAAGAGTTTTCCCTTTCTTCGCCGCCTGCAAAGACCTTTTGTATACGTCCTCAATCTTAGTAAAAGATAATTTCTTTTCTTTGTAGAAAAAATGTTCTCCGTCATCACATTTGGGTGCAGGTGCAATCAAAGGCTCATGGTCTCTGAAAATCTGTTTATCCGCTAAATTAAAGTAGTCGTATCGTATTTCCGGACTAGGTTCTCCTG
Organism: Eubacteriaceae bacterium; assembly: GCA_028727785.1. GTDB lineage: Bacteria > Bacillota > Clostridia > Peptostreptococcales > Anaerovoracaceae > Senimuribacter. The sequence goes on from JAQYNQ010000069.1 coordinate 26,104, forward strand.
TACTGAGAGTATTGTCAAAGGTTGCATCCAGGTGATAATAAGTACCTCCTATTTTTACAATGTTCCAGGCGTGTCGATATTTTATTCCCTTCTCAGGATTGTTTCCGCAAAGTGCTATCATACACCACACTCCCAGTGCATCCATCAGTATTTTCACTGATTTGGCAATGCCCTCGCAGACACCGACGCCTTGTCCCAGCGGCCCAATTATCTCATGTGAATATGGCTTTTTTAATTTATCATATCTGATATTTTCGCAAATAAAATCATGTACATATTTTTCTTTTTCCCATTCAGACATGGAAAGCGCAGGACGTACTAGTTTTTCCACTCTTGACTCCATAGCTTTCTGATGTTCAATTATTTTGTTCTTTTTGAAAAGATATTCAGGAACAAAAATCAGGTTCGGTGAGTCGGGATAATATTTGTACTTATAGCCACTTGCCCAGAAAATTTCCGGATGATCCAGTCTCATCCGGAAGAATATTTCATATAGTTCTTCTTTTTCACATCGTGGAATCAAAAACTCATCCTGCACATCCTGTATACCCTTCAGCAGTGCATAGTATACTGACTGCTGCTGTTTGTTTAACTGATTGTAGTAATATGTTTCTCCCATTATGTTATTTCAACTTTTCTTCCCACTCTGCTTCCTTAAATCCGGTAATAACAAAATTATTTCCAATCACCAGAGGTCGCTTAACGAGCATTCCATCTGTAGAAAGAAGTTTTAACTGTTCTTCATCTGTCATTTCAGGCAGTTTATCCTTCAGCTGCATTTCTTTATATAGCTTACCACTTGTATTAAAGAATTTCTTTAGAGGCAGACCACTGGTCTCATACCATTCCTTCAGTTCATCGTATGATGGGTTTTCTTCTTTAATCGGGCGCTCAATA
>JAQYNQ010000070.1 GCA_028727785.1 Eubacteriaceae bacterium
AAGATAATGATGACGTGCAGAAAGTACAGACTAACTGTGGAATCGACCTTTACGAAGAATAATAAATAAAGTATATAAAGTTAATGACCTTACATTTGTGTGTGAGGTCATTTTTTTTGCAGAATTCAAAAAATAAAAAACCCGAAACCAACGTTAGGATATAATTGACGCCCTATCAAAAGATAGGTGGGTATTCTGTCTGATGCGTCTGTCTTCCACTCGATGGAGGCCCGACATATTCATCACGAACTCCGAATTCCCTAAGCAAAAGTGTAGGTTCAATTATGTGTCCCAACCGAAGCTTCAGGTTATATTCATATTATACGATAAAACATGAAAAATATCACTACAAAAATTTAGAAATACAAGTAAAAAACAAAGCGCTAAAGCATTGCCTAATGTTCTAAAAATGATATAATAAGAGGTACGTATGTGCAGTTTAAGTCTGCGCAAAATATAGTCTATTAAGAGGTTATAACAAGATAATATGAAACAATTAAAACCAGCAGAAATTTTAGAACAAACAATAAATGCAGCCGTTATTAAGGCGGACGGCGGCTTTAAAAAGCTGTTCTTTCTTGGCATTATGGCCGGAGCATTTATTGCACTTGGCGGTGCAGCTGCAAATATGTGCAGTTACTATTTCCTGAGCAATCCGGCAACTGCAGGGATAGGAAGAATGATCAGCGGCTTAATTTTCCCGGCAGGGCTTGTAATGGTCGTTCTGGCAGGAGGAGAACTGTTTACCGGAAACTGTATGATGACAGCAGCACTTATAGATAAACGCATAAGCTTTAAAGGAATGATAAGAAACTGGATTATTGTTTATGTGTCAAACTTTATTGGCGGTGCACTGATAGCATGGATGTTTGTATATTCAGGATTACTTGGCACAGGCGAAGGTCTTCTGGAGACAGTAACAATAAACAGTGCCGCAGCAAAGGTATCACTTCCATGGGGACAGGCTTTTATAAGAGGAATACTGTGCAATGTTCTGGTATGTATTGCTGTGTGGATCGGAACAGGTGCAGATTCAACAGTTGGGAAAATATTTGGTATGTTTTTTCCGATATGGGCCTTTGTAGCAGCAGGATATGAACACAGTGTTGCCAATATGTATTTTGTTTCCGCCGGTCTTTTTGCAGACGGCGGCTCTACAGCAGGATTAACCTGGCCGGCATTTCTGACAGACAATCTTGTTCCTGTTACACTGGGCAATATTATAGGCGGGGGAATATTTGTAGCTGCTGTATACTATTTTGCATTAAAGGAAAAGAAAAAATGATTAATCGTATAGTAATTATTGACGGAAACAGTTTGATAAACAGAGCTTATTATGCTATGCAGAGACCTATGATTACAAAAGAGGGAATATATACCCAGGGAATCTATGGTTTTCTTAATATGCTTAATAAGATTCAAGATGACTATTCACCTGACTATATGACAGTAGCCTGGGACAGAAAGGCACCTACCTTCCGTCACGAAGAATATAAAGAGTATAAGGCAGGCCGAAAAAAGATGCCTTTGGAACTAGCAATGGAACTTCCCATCATGAAGGAAATCCTTACAGCAATGAAAATTCCGAATTTAGAAATTGATGGTTTTGAAGCCGATGATATTATAGGTACAGTGGCAAGACTGGCAGAAGAGGCGGGAATGGAGCCTCTGATTATTACCGGTGATAAAGATGCTCTTCAGCTTGCGACAGACAAAACCCATGTGCTGATTACTCGCAAGGGCATTACAGATTTTGACCTGTATGACAGGGAAAAAATGATTGAAAGATACCAGCTTACACCAGAACAGTTTATTGATCTGAAAGGTCTGATGGGAGACCAGTCTGATAATATTCCGGGAATTCCCGGAGTAGGTGAGAAAACCGGAATTAAACTGCTTACACAGTTCGGCAGCGTGGCTAACATGCTGGCAAACACAGATCAGATAGCAAATGTCCGACTGCGTCAGAAGGTCGAAGATAATGCACAACTGGCGGCTATGAGCAGGAGGCTTGCAACAATTAACAGATACGTGCCTCTGGATATCAATCTGGATGATTTTAAGGTTGAAACTCCTGACTATCAGAAACTCGTTGATTTGTATGTTAAACTTGAATTTAATTCTTTCCTGAAAAAACTGAATCCTGTTTCGCTTCAGGAAGCTCTGGGGAATTCGGAAGATGAAGAAATCCAGGTCGAAGAGCATTATATTGAGAGCATAGAACAACTTGAACAGCTTTCATCAATTGATGCCGGTGCTGCCGCAGTTATCAAAACTTTCAGCGACGATAATCATGTGCAGGTTCCCGCACTTACAGGCGTAGCACTTCTCTCCGGTTCAAACTACTTCTATATCAAAGTATCCGAATCTGAGATGGAAGAAAAGCTTATTGGAATATTAAATGAAAAACAGCTATCTTATATCGGCCATGACCTGATTAAAGATTATTATGTTCTGATGAGAAAAGGACAGAATGTATTCAATACTGCATTTGATACTGCAGTAGCAGGATATGTTCTTGATCCTTCGAAATCAAAGTATGACCTTAAGATCCTTGCATTCGAACTACTTCACAGTGAATTCCCTGATGTTGACGAGTTTATTGAAAACAACGGACAAATGGACCTTCTTGGAAGTAATGACAGAAAATACTGTGATTTCGGATTAGAGTACTGTAAAACAGTAATGAAGATTCGAAAACTTCAGGAAGAAAAGCTGAAAAAGGAAGAATTGGAAGTAATTCTGAAAGAAGTCGAACTACCATTAATAGAAGTACTGGCGTCAATGGAGGCCGAAGGTTTTAGAGTAGATGGTGCTGTTCTTGATGAACTTGGTGATATGCTTAAGAGTGAAATAAAAACTCTTGAAAACAATATATTCGCTTTGTCAGGAAAAGAGTTTAACATAAACTCCCCTATGCAGTTAGGTAATATTCTGTTTGAAGATTTAGGACTGCCTTCAGGAAAGAAGACAAAGCGCGGATATAGCACAGGTGCTGATGTTTTGGAAAAACTTAGAGATAAGCATCCTATTGTAGACATGGTACTGCAATACAGAACACTCACCAAGCTTAACAGTACGTATGTAGAGGGGCTGAAACCTCTTATAGGAAAAGACGGAAGAATCAGAGCACATTTTCAGCAGACTGTTACAGCTACAGGAAGAATCAGTTGTACGGAACCAAATCTTCAGAATATACCTATCAGACAGGAATTAGGAAGACAATTGAGAAGAGCTTTTGTCTGTGATAATAATCAGGTACTCGTAGGTGCTGACTACTCGCAGATTGAACTAAGAGTTCTTGCACATATGTCAGGAGATGAAAATCTGATAAGTGCTTTTAACAACGGGGACGATATTCACAGGAATACTGCTTCCAGGGTTTTCAATATTCCTTATGACGAGGTCACATCACTTGACAGAAGTCGCGCAAAAGCAGTTAATTTCGGAGTAATTTACGGGATGAGCGGATTTGGTCTGTCTGAGAATTTAAAGATAACCCGAAAAGAAGCTGAAAAGTATATTGCAGACTATTTTAGCAAACACACTGCAGTAAAAGAATTTATGGATGGTGAAATTGCCTTCTGTAAGGAAAATGGATATACAAAAACCATTATGGGTCGAAAGAGATATATTCATGAAATTAATTCGTCAAACTTTATGACTCGTAATCTGGGTGAACGTCTGGCAATGAATAGTCCTATTCAAGGCAGCGCAGCAGATATAATAAAGATTGCCATGATAAAGGTTTACGAAGAACTGAAGAAGGATAATTACAAATCAAAACTCATTCTTCAGGTTCATGATGAACTTATTATAAAAACTTATAGGGATGAAGAAGAGAAGGTTAAGGAGCTTCTAATAAGAAATATGGAAGAAGCTATGCAGATGAAGGTTAATCTGGAAAGTGATTTAAACGAAGGAGAAACCTGGTTTGACCTTAAATAGTGAATAATTGGGAGATTTTTTATGACAGTAATCGGACTTACAGGTGGAATAGGGACGGGTAAATCTACAGTAACAGAATACTTGATTTCTAAAGGTTTTCCTGTAATAGACGCTGACTGCATTTCGCGGAAAGTAACCGAAAAGGGAAATCCTGTACTTGATTCTGTAAGAAAAGCCTTTGGTAATGAATACTTTACAGAGGATGGAGAACTTGACAGGAAAAAGATGGCTGCACTTGTGTTCAATAGTCCGAGTCATAAAGTTTTGCTGGAAAGTATTATAACTGATGAAGTTTTAAGATTGTGTGAATATGAGATTGATAAACTGAGAAAGCAGGAATATGATATTGTTTTCCTTGATGCACCTTTACTTTTTGAATCGGGTGCTGATAAAATGACCGACCTTGTATGGCTAATAACTGCCGACGAAGGTGTGCGAATAGAGCGAGTCATGATAAGGGATAAATGCAGCATGGAAGAAGTTCTTGATCGTATGCGCAATCAAATGTCCTGTGAAGAAAAAGCAAAGCTTTCTCAGGAAATAATTGATAATTCTAAAGGAAAGGAAGAGCTCTTCACACAGATTGAAGAGCTGTTGAAGAAATATGCTGATAGATAGTAGTAAAAGCAAACCACAAAAAGTATTTGACTTTCTTCATGCTCATATACTGCCGATAATTGTAGGTATAGTTCTCATTTCCAGTATGCTTTCTCTAATAGTGATTATGACTTCAAATGATGAAAAAAAGCAGGAGAATAACAGTGATATTGTTTACGAGGATATCGATACTATATATTTTGCTATGAATAATATCAAGTCCTTGAATCCATTATCTTCGAAAGATGAGGATACCTACTATATCTCACAAATAGTATACAACAGCCTTTTTACATTAGATGATACTTTAAATATAAAGGGCGACCTTGTAAGCAAGTATACAGCAAATCCAGAAAACGGATCTGTAAAACTGACTTTAAAAAAAGCTAAATTCAGCGACGGAACCAGCTTAAGCGCATATGATGTTGACTATACAATTGATGTAATAAAAGGCCTTGAATCATCGAGTCCTTATTTCAGATATGTGGACAAGATTGATTATGTAGAAGTATTAGATTCAAGAACACTGAAAATTACTTTTAAAAACAAATATGATGCAGCACTTGACAATCTTGTTTTCCCTATTGTTTCAAGAGAAAGCTATGAAAGTGGTACATCAGGTGTTCCCGGAACAGGACCATACTGTTATGGTGTATACGACAGGCAGAGAACGCTTACGTTGAAGCCTAACAAGCATTATAATGGAGAAAAAGCTAAAGGGAAAATTGTATTCAAATATGTAAAAAACAAAGATGCCGTTGTAGGTCTGATTACGGCAGATATGATTACTGCTTACATGAACAAGGAATCAGATGCTGATGCGATAGCAGAGGATAGAGATTTACAATATACACCGGTTGTTTCTTCTGAAGCTGAATATTTAGGTTTTAATATGAAGAACAGTCTTCTTGCTGATAAAAAAATGAGACAGGCCATTGCTTATGGAATAGACTCTGACAGTATCATCAACGAGAATTACGGAGGAACTGCCGTAACTGCTGACTCCATATATTTTCCGGGCTTTATGGGTACATCTGCGGAGGGTAACCGATATGCAGTGGATCAGAGAAAGTCTGCTGCTCTTTTAGAAGAGCTTGGTTATAAAGAAACCAACGGTGAAGGTTATCTTGTAGACGAAAAGGGAAAAGTTATAGAGTTCTCTATACTGGTTAACAGTGACAATTCCGGTCGCTGTGATTCTGCTGCATCTATTGCCGACCATCTTTCCAAGGTAGGACTGAAAATTAAAGTTGAAAAGCTTCCTTGGAAGAAGTATCTTAAAGCTCTGAAACAGAATAAATATGATTTATACCTCGGTGGTTATACATTTGACAAGCAATTCAATCTTAAGTCTCTGTTTGACAAAAGTAACATCAGGGGTTATAATAATGGAGATGTGCAGTCATACTTGAAGAAAATGGAAATGACATTGGGAGCAAAGAAGCTGACTAAATATTTTGAAGAATTTGACCAGCTCCTGGCAGAGGAAGTTCCATATTACTGCATATGTTATAAAACATACGGATTCACTTCTGTAGAACACTTTACATGTCAGATTCAGCCGACATTCTTCGATATATACAGGGGATGCGAGGAGTGGAAATGGCAGAAGGCTGTCAGTGTAGAGAGTGATAATTCAGAAGATAACACAGAGTAAGTTATTGGCGGCTGTGGCGGAATGGCAGACGCGCACGGTTGAGGGCCGTGTGGGGTGACCCGTGCTGGTTCAAGTCCAGTCAGCCGCACCAATGAATTTAAATTTATTGACTGTAACTTAAACGTATGTTAAAATAGTTCCGTTGTGCCGGCGTGATGGAATTGGCAGACGTGCGGGATTCAAAATCCCGTGGTGGCAACACCGTATGGGTTCGACCCCCATCGCCGGCACCATCATAATTTGAATAATAGAAAGAAATTCGGAGGTTATTATGGGTAACAATCAGTTAGTTGGAAATATTGTAATGCTTGTGGTAATATTTTTTGCATTTTATTTCTTCCTAATCAGACCACAGAAAAAGAAAGACAAGCAGATTCAGAATATGAGAAATGGTCTTCAGGTTGGAGATGAAGTAGTTACAATCGGTGGTATATGCGGTAAGATTGTTAAGACTAAGCCTGATACAATTATCATTCAGGTTGGTGCTGACAGAGTTAAGTTTGAGATGATGAGATGGGCTGTTTCTACTGTAACAAGCACAAAGAATACTGCTCCTGCTAAAGAAGAAGAAGAACCAAAGAAGGCTATGCCTAAGAGACTTAAGAAAAGTGAAACACCGGAAGAAGCTGCAGAAACAACAGCTCCTGAAGAAAAATAAATTAGGATTTAGAGTGTTAACACAGCTCGTAAAGAGCTGTGTTTTTTTTGTAGTTCAATACATATAATTTACTTTTTTTCCTTGATGATGCATAAAAAAAGTAGTAGAATATAATGTAAAATAAAATGCCCAAATTGTAGGCTTACTATGCGTTTTGGGATAAAAAAAGAGAAAGTGAGACAAGTTAAATGAAGGCAAAAGTTAAGAAAGTACTGGCTGTTATAATCGTTTTACTTGTGGCATTTGGTTGGTATGCAACTTGTCTGGGAGTCGGACCGGTTGAATCAATTAAAGACACAATGAAATTCGGTTTGGATATTAACGGCGGTGTCTATGTTGTCCTGGAGGCAGACCAGGAAGAAGTTGCAAAATTGTCTGATGAAGATCTTAAACAGGTAATGGAGCAGACAAGAGCAGTGCTGAACAATCGTGTAAATGCCATGGGTATTTCCGAGGCCACTGTATCTATTGAAGGTACAGACAGACTAAGAGTTGAAATGCCGGGTGTGGACAATGCAGAAGAAGCAATTCAGCAGATTGGACAGACTGCACAGTTAAGCTTCCTGCTTGCAGACGGAACTGTTGTTTTAACAGGTGAAGATGTTAAGGATGCAGGTATTGACACTGATACAGAGAACGGCGGATACAAGATTAATCTTGAATTCACATCAAGCGGTGCGGACAAGTTTACTGAAGGCACAAGAAAAGCTTCATCAGGAAATGTTCAGGTAAATGAAGTTTTCCAGCAGGTTGGGGTTGATAAGACTGCAATCGTTATTATGCTAGATAATAATATCGTTACAGCTCCTACATGCAAGCAGACTATTGCACAGGCTTCATGTGAAATTACAAGTGCAGGTGGAGGATACTCCAAAGAGGATGCTTCTAATACAGCAGCATTAATAAAGGGTGGTGCACTTCCTATTTCACTGCATGATATTACATCATCTGTACAGACTGCAACAATTGGTGAAGATGCTCTTAATAAGAGTGTTGTTGCCGGATTGATCGGTTTGGGTCTTGTATTCCTGCTGATGATTCTTGTTTACAATATTCTGGGATTATTTGCGGATATCGCTTTAATGCTCTATGTACTGATAGTACTTTGGGTTATGGTGCTGATGGGAACTGTACTTACTCTTCCTGGTATCGCAGGTATTATCCTTTCAATTGGTATGGCAGTAGACGCCAATGTAATAATATTCTCTAGAATTAAAGAAGAAATTGCAAAGGGCAAGACTGTTAGAGTTGCAGTAGATCAGGGATTCAAGAACGCGTTGACAACTGTACTTGATGCACAGATTACAACGCTTATTGCTGCAGTTGTGTTATATGAAATCGGCTCAACTACAGTTAGGGGATTTGCGCTTACATTGATGATCGGTATTGTTGTAAGTATATTCACTGCAGTTGTTATCACACAGTTATTTGTTGGAATAATTGCAGAAAGCAAGAGATTTGGTAAGAACAAGTTCTTCGGAGTAAGTGAGGACGGTGTTCCAAAGAAGCTGATAAAGAGAGAATTCAGTTTCTTAAAGAACAGAAAAATATTCTATGCAATAAGCACATGTATCATTGTTGCTGGACTTGTATTCTCTTTAGTAAGAGGTTTCAACTACGGTATTGACTTTACAGGCGGTACTATGATGCAGATTGACATGGGCAAAGCGGTAAGTTCGGAAGAAGTTAAGGATTCACTTAAAGAATATGATCTGAAAGACCTTTCGGTAGTTCTTTCAGGCAAGAATAACGAACAGGTTATCATTAAGACGGTTAACGCTCTTGACAGTGAAGCAAGACAGGATGTTATCAGAACTTTAGGCGATAAGTTCGGCATAACTGAAAAAGATGTTCTTGCATCAGAAGAATTTGGACCTACAGTAGGAAAAGAACTGAAGACAAATGCAGTAAAGGCAGTTCTTATTGCTGCAATATGTATGCTGCTTTATATCATTTTCAGATTCAAATCATGGAAGTATGGTGTGGCTTCTGTTGCCGGCCTTGTACATGACGTGCTGATTGTACTTTCATTCTATGCAATCTTCCATGTTACTATAAATAACCCGTTTATTGCTGGTATACTTACAGTAGTAGGTTATTCAATCAACGATACAATTGTTGTATTCGACAGAATCAGAGAAAACAGAAAACTGCATCACCGCAAGCAGTCAAACGAAGAAATTATTAATCACAGTATCAATCAGACTATTGACAGATCTGTAATGACAAGTTTGACAACCCTTGTTGGTATGCTGGCACTGTTCTTTATGGTATCAACATCAATTCGTGAATTTGTACTGCCTCTTATCGTAGGTGTGCTGGTAGGTACATATTCATCAGTATTCCTTTGCAGTCCAATGTTCTATGAAATGAGCAAGAATGACGGAAAATCAAAATATGTTCGTGAAAACAAAGGAAAATAATTTTAGAAAATATTAAGAACTAGAATCAGGAGCGTTATAGCTGTATGGACACTAAATCTCAATTCTTATCTGAAATAGCATCTGTAAATAGCAATTACAACACCGAGCTTATTGGAAGGGCATATGACACTGCTAAGTCACTTCACGAGGGACAGCTGAGAAAAAGCGGTGAGCCTTATCTTATTCATCCTGTAGCCGTTGCTAAACTGCTGGCACGTCTTGGAATGGATGAGGAGACAATTGTAGGTGGTCTTTTGCATGACGTTGTAGAAGATACAGATTATACGAGAGATCAGCTGGTAATCGAATACGGAGAGGAAGTAGCGCTCCTGGTTGATGGTGTAACCAAACTGGGAAATATTAAGTTTGATTCTAAGGAGGAAGCACAGGCTGAAAATCTGAGAAAGATGTTCCTGGCAATGTCTAAGGATATACGTGTTCTTATAATAAAGCTTGCAGACAGACTGCATAATATGAGAACGCTGGAGTTTATGAAGCCTGAGAAAAAAATTGAAAAGTCCAGAGAAACAATTGACATTTATGCACCACTGGCAAGCCGACTTGGAATCTACACCATAAAATTTGAGCTTGAGGATACTGCTTTAAAATACCTTCAGCCTGAAATGTATCAGACACTTCAGATTGAAGTAAATGAAAAGAAGGAGCAGCGTCTTCAGTTCATCAATGAAGTGATTGATGAGATAAAAGAAGCTCTTGATGACATGGGAATTGAATATGAAATAAAAGGCAGATCCAAGCATTTGTACAGTGTGTACAAGAAAATGGTACTGCAGCATAAGCAACTTGACGAAATCTTTGACTTGACTGCTGTCAGAGTAATTGTTGACAGTGTGCGTGACTGTTACGCTGTACTTGGTCAGGTGCATACAATGTGGAAACCTTTACCGGGCAGATTCAAAGACTATATTGCAATGCCTAAGCCAAATATGTATCAGTCATTGCATACAACTGTTCTCGGTGACAACGGAGAACCATTTGAAATTCAAATCAGAACCAAAGAAATGCATAGAGTTGCTGAATACGGTATCGCAGCTCACTGGAAATACAAAGAAGGAAATACAAAAGGCGATCAGAATAATGAAGATTTAAAGCTTGCATGGGTTCGCCAGACATTAGAGTGGCAGAAAGAACTTAATGATCCAAAGGAATTCATGGAAACACTGAAGATGGATCTGTTCTCAAGTCAGGTTTTTGTATTTACGCCAAAAGGAGAAGTTATTGACCTTCCGGCTGGCTCGACTCCGTTAGACTTTGCTTTCAAGATTCATACAGCTGTAGGATGCAAGTGTGTTGGGGCAAAAGTTAACGGTAAGATGGTAACCATTGACCATAAGCTGAACAATGGTGATATTGTAGAAATTGTAACATCATCAAATTCAAGTGGTCCAAGTATTGACTGGCTGAAAATTGCCAAGAGTTCAACTGCCAGAAATAAGATAAGGCAGTGGCTGAAAAAAGAAAATAAATCAGATGATGTTTCAAGAGGAAAAGATTTACTTGACAAAACTGTCCGCAAGAAGGGTTATGACCCTCAGATTGTATGTAAGGAATCATATTTAAGACGTGGACTTAAAGATATAAATATTAATACTATGGAAGAAATGTACACTCAGATAAGCAAGGGTGGAACTCTTCTAAGCAGATATGTCAACTTCCTTATCAGTTATCTAAATGAGGATAAGAACCTTGAGGAAAAGAAGGCAAAAGAAAAAGAAGAATCTCTTCTTAAACTTAGAGATAATAAGAAGAAACAGATAAACAAAAACAGTGAAAACCCGGGCATCGTAGTAAAAGGCATGGATAATCTGATGATTAGAGTGTCAAGATGCTGCAACCCGGTTCCCGGAGATGAAATTATAGGCTTCATTACGAAGGGCAGAGGCATATCTGTTCACAGAGTTGACTGTTCTAACGTTACTTCTCTACCGGAATCTGAAAGAGCGAGATTCATTGAAGTTGAATGGGAAGATCTTACTGTAGGCAAAGCATACAATGCGGATATCTGTCTGATTTGCAATAACAGAAAGGGAATGCTGTCAGACATTTCTAAAGTATGTGATGATCATGATGTTAAAATAATGGGAATAAACGCGAAAGCAGGAGACGACGGCTCTGCGACAATTAATCTAACTATTGCTATTGGAAGTACTCAGCAGATGCAGAGAATTCTCAGAGCATTTAGAAATGTTGAAGGCGTGTTCAATGTTTACAGAGCACGAGGATAGAAAATGTGTATTTGGAGAAAATTATGACGGTAAAGAAATTTATTACAGGACCTGTGCAGGCAAACACTTATCTTGTTTATGATGAAACAAAAGAAGGTTTTGTTGTTGATCCCGGTGCATATAATGCTCAGCTGAATCAGATGATTGAGCAGGAAAACATTAATCTAAAGTATATCGTTCTTACTCATGGTCATGCAGACCATATCGGTGGAGTTGATTCCATTCTAAACCTTTACCCCGATGTGAAAATCGTTGCACACAGACTAGAGGAAGAAATGCTTACAAACCCGGGATTCAATCTTTCTGTTGAGATTTACAACAGACCTGTGGTTATCAAAACAGACATATTCGTAGAAGATATGGATTCTCTGAAATGTGGTAATATGGAGCTTGTGTTCATGCATACGCCTGGTCATTCTGAAGGTGGAATTTGCATCTTATGTGATGGATGTATATTCAGTGGAGATACTTTATTCAGAGCATCAATCGGAAGAACCGATTTCGAGGGAGGTTCATATCCTCAAATTGTGAAGTCAATAAAAGAAAAGCTTTTCGTTTTTCCCGATCAGACCTTGGTTTATCCAGGTCACATGAGTGAGACAACTATTGGCTATGAAAAGGAGTATAACCCTTTTGTATAGCATAAAGATACTGAATTATGAAAAGCAATATCTTCTGGAGGAACTTATCAAGGTTTTTTTTAGACCTGATCAGTACAGACTCCTTGCTGAAGATGAGAAAATTGGGGATGACACCATTGTTTTTAACGAAAACAATGCAAGTGACCGAAATGTAATTAAAAGAGAAATATACGATAAATTGTCTCGGTTAACAGGGAGGAAACCGGAATGGGGTATCCTGACAGGAATAAGACCTGTAAAACTGTACGGGGAGATGGCAGGTACCATCGGTACCGAACAGGCAGTTTCTAAATTGAAGACGGATTATTACATCAGTGATGCTAAACTTGATTTAGTATGTGATATATATGACAGACAGATTAAATTCTGCGGAAAGGCTCCGGAAAAAACAGCCTGCGTTTATATTGGAATTCCATTCTGTCCGACAAGATGCGTCTATTGCTCATTTGCATCCAATCAGGTTGAAGATGATGAAATAGAGAAGTATTTTCAGGCACTTTTACTGGAAGTTGCCTATGTGGGAAAAAGAATGAAGGAAACAGGAATTACTGCCGAGTCTATATATATAGGCGGGGGAACACCGACTACATTAAGTGAACAGCAGCTGGACATTCTGATAAAGACAGTGTTTGAAAGTTTTGATACAGAAAAACTTCTCGAGTTCACCGTTGAAGCCGGAAGACCGGATACTATTACTCCGGAAAAACTTCGTGTTCTTAAGAAAAACGGTGTTCACAGAATAAGTATAAACCCTCAGTCAATGAAAGAAGAAACCTTAAGCTTGATTGGTCGTAAACATACGCCGGATGACATTGTTGATGCTTTTAAAATGGCTAAAGACGCCGGTATAGACAGTATAAACGCAGATATTATTGCTGGTCTGCCAGAAGAGAGCACTGATGATTTTATTAATACACTTAAACAGGTAATTGCAATGGAACCGTCAAATATTACGGTTCATTCTCTTGCTGTCAAAAGGGCATCAAAATTAAAAGACATCAACCCTGATTTTCACTACAATCAGGCGGAACTTGTGGCTGAAATGCTTGAAGCCGGAAGAAGAATTCTAGACAAGGCCGGATACAAACCGTATTATCTGTATCGTCAGAAACATATGGCAGGAGCATTCGAGAATGTAGGATACTCTCTGCCAGGTAAAGAATGCATTTATAATATACGAATTATGGACGAACATCAGCATAACATTGCTATGGGTGCAGGAGGAATCACCAAAGTCTATTTTCCAAGGGAGAACAGACTTGAAAGAATTCCTAATGTCTACAACTATGAAGAATATATAAATCGTATAGATGAAATGATAAAGAGAAAAGAAGATAATTTATTTAAGGAGGTTATATTAAATGGCGATTAATGCACCAAAAGGAACCAAAGATATGATGCCGGATCAGGCGTACAGATGGCATTATGTTGAAAAGAAGTTCCAGGAAATTTGTGACAAGTATGGATTTAAAGAAATAAGAACACCTGCTTTCGAACATACTGAACTGTTCAACAGAGGAGTAGGTGAGACTACAGATATTGTACAGAAAGAAATGTACACATTTAACGATCATGGTAACAGAAGCATCACTCTAAAACCTGAAGGCACTTCTCCTGTATGCAGATCATTTATTGAGCATAAACAGTATGCTGAAGTTCAGCCAACTAAGTACTACTATATTACTCCATGCTTCAGATATGAAAAACCTCAGTCAGGAAGACTGAGAGCATTCCATCAGTTTGGAATCGAAATTTTCGGTACATCTAATATGCTGGCTGATACTGATGTAATCTGTCTGGGATATGATTTTCTTCACGAAATGGGAATTCACGACATTAAGCTAAAGATTAACAGCGTAGGTTGTCCTGAATGCAGACAGAAACACAGAGAAGCTTTAAAAAAATTCCTGGAACCTGTGTATGATCAACTTTGCAACACCTGCAAAGACAGATATGAAAGAAACCCTATGAGAATTCTGGACTGTAAGTCAGAAATATGCCAGAAACTTGTAAAGGATGCTCCTGATATGCTGGATTACCTTTGCGATGACTGTCGTAATGCTTTTGACGATGTAAGAAAGAATTTAGATGCACTGGGAATCGAATACATAGTTGACCCTAGAATCGTTAGAGGACTGGATTACTATACAAAAACTGCATTTGAATTTGTAACTGACAGTAACGGTACTCAGGGTACTGTATGTGGTGGAGGAAGATACGACCACTTAATTGAAGAGATTGGTGGACCTCCAATTCCGGGAGTAGGCTTTGGTCTGGGGATTGAAAGACTGCTGATGCTTATGGATGAAAAGGGAGCAGAAATTCCTCAGCCTGAACCTGTTAAAGCTTTTATCGCTGTAATGGGAGAAGATGCTAAGCTGTTTGGATTAAAGCTTCTAAGAGAGCTTCGTCAGAAGGGCGTTAAGGCAGAAATGGATACATTAGCCAGAAACATCAAGGGACAGTTCAAGTATGCTGACAGACTTGGTGCTGAATACACAGTAGTTATTGGCGACAATGAAATCGCTGAGGGAATTGTATCAATTAAGGAAATGGCAACTTCTCAGCAGAGAGAGGTTAAGCTGGAAGACTTAGTTGGAGAATTATCAAAATAACTAGGAAAGAAAAGAGGAGAGCTATAATATAATGGCAGAATTACTAAAAAGAACACATATGTGTGGCGTTTTAAGAATGGATAATGCAGGCGAGGAAGTTGTCATTAACGGATGGGTATCCAAGCAGAGAAGTCTTGGAGGACTTATTTTTGCCGATATCAGAGACAAAAGCGGTATCGTCCAGGTTTCTTTCGACGACACAACAGAAAAAAGTGTTTTTGAAAAGGCGGAAACATTAAGAAGCGAATATGTTGTTGGAATAAAGGGAACAGTCAGAGAAAGAGCTTCCAAGAATTCTAATATTCCTACAGGTGACATTGAAGTTGCAGCTACTGATTTGGTTATCTACTCATCAGCTGAAACTCCACCGATTTATATCAAAGATGATGACAATGTAGATGATAATCTTCGTCTGAAATACAGATATCTGGATCTTAGAAAACTGAAGATGCAGGAAAACCTTCGCTTTAGACATAAGGTTTGCAAAATTGCCAGAGATTACTTTGACGAAAATGGATTTACTGAGATTGAAACTCCGATCCTGATTAAATCCACACCTGAAGGCGCAAGAGACTATCTGGTACCAAGCAGAGTAAACCAGGGACATTTCTACGCATTACCTCAGTCACCTCAGCTGTTCAAACAGCTTCTCATGGTGAGTGGCTGCGACAGATATATGCAGATTGCAAAGTGCTTTAGAGATGAAGATTTAAGAGCTGACAGACAGCCTGAGTTTACTCAGATTGACCTGGAAATGTCATTTGTTGACCAGGATGATGTTATTAATATGCAGGAAGGTTTCCTGAAGAGAGTATTCAAGGAACTGATGGGAATAGATGTACAGACTCCTTTCCCGAGAATTCCATATGATGAAGCTATGGAACGCTACGGAAGTGATAAACCTGATACTCGTTTCGGTTTCGAACTCAAGTCACTTAACAAAGTTGTTGCGGGAACAGAATTTAAGGTATTTGCTGATGCACTTGCCGGTGGTGGAGATGTTAGAGGTATCTGCATTGACAATGCTTCCGATAGGTTCAGCAGAAAGGATATCGATAAACTGACTGACCAGACCAAGCATTACGGTGCAAAAGGTGTGGTATGGATGAGAATTGAGGAAAATGAGATTAAATCCTCTGTGAACAAGTTTTTCTCACAGGAAGAACTTTCCGAAATTGCAAAGGTATTTGATGCGAAGACTAATGACCTTATACTGATTGTCGCAGACAAATCAAAGGTTGTTTTTGACAGCTTAGGATTCTTAAGAAGACACATTGCAGGAATTCTCGGTCTGTTAGATGACAAACAGTTTAATCTGCTGTGGGTAACTGACTTCCCAATGTTTGAAAAAGATGATGAAACAGGTGAATTAAAGGCTATGCATCATCCGTTCACCCATCCTAAGGAAGAAGATATTCCAATGCTTGATACAGCACCTGAAAAGGTTAAAGCCGACGCATATGATATTGTTCTTAACGGTGTGGAACTAGGCGGAGGAAGCATTAGAATTCATGAACGCGACTTACAGGCTAAAATGTTTAAGGCTCTTAAGTTAACTGACGAAGAATGTCAGGAAAAGTTTGGCTTCCTGCTTGAAGCATTTAAATACGGAGCACCACCTCACGGTGGTCTGGCATATGGACTTGACAGACTTGTAATGCTTCTTACCGGTGAGCACAGCATAAGAGAAGTTATGGCATTCCCTAAGAATCAGAATGCTCAGTGTATGGTTTGCGAAGCTCCCGGAGTTGTAGAAGATGTACAGTTAGAAGAATTAGGATTATGCATAAAATAGGTATACTAGGTGGCTCATTTGATCCGATACACTATGGTCATATTGCCATTGCAGCGTCCGCACTTGAAGAATGCGGACTTGATAAAGTAATTCTTATGCCGGCAAAGGCTCAGCCTTTTAAAGCAGGCAGACATTTTGCCAATGAGAAAGACAGGCTGGAAATGGTCCGTCTTGCAGCAGAGAATAATAAAGATTTGATATGTTCCTCCTGTGAAATAAACCGGGAGGGCATATCCTACACATACAACACATTTCAGTTGCTAAACAAGGAATATAAAGGCATTCAGTTACATTTTATTTTAGGTACTGATTCATTTCTTGGACTGGAGACCTGGTATCACGGTAAGGAACTGCTTAGAACTGTTTCCTTTATTCTGGCAGTAAGACCGGGATATAAGGAAAGTGAAACAAAGACGGCTATTGATTATTATAGAAAGACATATCAGTCAGAAATTACGATTCTGAATAATCCTATTTTATATATTTCTTCAACTGAGATAAGAAATTGTGTGGCCAGGGGTGATTCAATCTGCCGTTTTGTTCCACCATACGTAGAGGAGTATATTAATGAACATGGATTATATAAAAAGGCAGATAACTGATTATATTAAAGATAACTTTTCAGAAAAGAGACGTATTCATACTGAAGGTGTTAGAATTACAGCTGTTAAACTCGCCGAAAAATATGGTGAAAACATTGAAAACACAGAGCTTGCAGCATTGTTTCATGATATGTTCCGAGGAGTACAAGTGGATATAATCAATGATTATGTAAACCAACTTGGCCTGAACAAAAAATACCTGAATAATCCAAATCTGGCTCATGGAAAGATTGCCGCAAAGGTTATGGAACAGAATTACGGTATTGATAATGAAGATATTCTTAATGCTGTTAGTTTTCATACTACAGGAAGAGCCGGTATGTCTCGTCTCGAAAAGATTATCTATCTTGCAGATGCTATTGAGCCTAACAGAGATTATCCCAGTGTGGATTTATTGAGAAATCTTGCAGATGAGAATCTTGACAAGGCTCTGATCATGTCTTTGGAGCGAACAATAGATTACGTGAAGCAGCAGGGCAGCTTCCTCGATGAGGACACTATAAAAGCCAGGGATTATTATTTAAAGGAGAAATCAGATAATGACTAATAAAGAATATGCATTGCTTGCGGCAAAAACACTAGATAACAAGAAAGCAATCGATATTACTGTTATTGATATTATGGAAAAAGCATCATTTGCTGACTACATGATTATTGCAACAGGAAATTCAGACAGACAGGTTAACAGTCTGGTTGATGATGTAGAAGAAGAATTTGCAAAAGAAGGTCTTTTTGCAAAAAGTATTGATGGTAAGCAAAACTCCGGTTGGATTCTAATGGATTTTGGAGATATCGTCGTAAACATTTTTAATAAAGAAACAAGAGAAAAGTACAATATTGAGAGAGTATGGGGAGACTGTACTTTTATTGATTTTGAGAATGGAGAAAACTAATGAATGATAAGTATAATTTCAAAGAAATAGAAGCAAAATGGCAGAAATACTGGGAAGAAAACGATTCATTCAAAACAGTAGAGGATGAATCAAAGAAGAAGTACTATGTTTTGGAAATGTTCCCTTATCCATCAGGCAAGCTTCACATGGGACACGTTAGAAATTACTCAATTGGTGACGTAATTGCAAGATGTTTGAGCATGCAGGGCTACAATGTTCTTCATCCAATGGGTTTTGACTCTTTTGGCCTTCCTGCAGAAAACGCTGCAATTAAAAATGGCGTAGAGCCGGGAACATGGACATGGAACAATATTCATGAAATGGAAGAGCAACTGAAGCAGTTAGGTCTTTCTTATGACTGGGGAAGAGAGGTTCAGACATGTAATCCTGATTACTACAAGTGGATGCAGTGGATTTTCATCCAATTCTATAACAAAGGTTTAGCATATAAAAAAGAGAACCCTGTAAACTGGTGTCCAAGCTGTCAGACTGTACTTGCTAATGAGCAGGTTGTTGACGGATGCTGCGAAAGATGCGGAACTGCCGTAGGTAAGAAGAATCTTTCACAGTGGTATTTCAAAATTACAGATTACGCTGAAAGACTTCTGAACAATCTGGAAACTCTTGAAGGCTGGCCAAACAAGGTTAAGGTTATGCAGAAGAACTGGATCGGCAAGTCAATCGGTGCAGAAATTGACTTTAAGATTGATGAAACTGACAAGGTTATGAAGGTATTCACTACCCGTGCAGATACTTTATTTGGTGTTACTTACATGGTAATGGCTCCGGAGCATCCTTATGTTATGGAACTTGTAAAGGGTACCGAATACGAAGCTCCGGTACTTGAATACCTTGAAAAAGTTGAGCATATGAACGATATTGAAAGAACATCAACTTCTAATGAAAAGACTGGTGTATTTATCGGAAAGTATGCAATCAACCCGGTAAACGGAAAGAAGGTTCCTATCTTCATTTCAGACTATGTACTTATGGGCTATGGTACCGGTGCGATTATGGCTGTACCTGCTCATGACCAGAGAGACTTTGATTTTGCAAAGAAATTCGGACTTGAAATCATTCCTGTAGTTGATACTGATAATCCTGAAATTGACGTTAACAATCTGAATCAGGCATTTGCTGCCGAAGGCAAAATGATTAACTCAGAACAGTTCAACGGTATGGACAATAAAGAAGCAATTGAGGCTGTTATTGAGTGGCTGGATAATGAAGGTATCGGAAAGAAAACTGTAAACTACAGACTTCGTGACTGGTTAATCTCCAGACAAAGATACTGGGGTACTCCTATTCCAATGATTTACTGTGATGAATGTGGATGGGTTCCAGAGAAGGAAGAAAACCTGCCTGTACTGCTTCCAACAGATGTTGAATTTACAGGAAAGGGAGAATCTCCGCTTACTACTTCAAAATCATTTGCTGAATGTACTTGTCCAAGATGCGGTAAGAAGGCTACAAGGGAAATGGATACAATGGATACATTCCTTGATTCTTCATGGTACTTCTTAAGATACTGTGATCCAAAGAACACAGAAGCAGCATTTGACAAGAAGAAGGTAGATTACTGGATGAATGTTGACCAGTACATCGGTGGTGTAGAACACGCTATTCTTCACTTAATGTACGCCAGATTCTTCCAAATGGCACTTTATGATTTAGGTCTTGTATCTACTGAAGAACCATTCAAGAACCTTCTTACTCAGGGAATGGTAAATAAAGACGGCAGAAAGATGAGCAAATCTTTAGGCAACGTTGTAAGTCCTGAAGAAATCATCAACAAATACGGTGCTGACACTGCAAGACTGTTTATTCTGTTTGCAGCACCACCTGAAAGAGAACTGGACTGGTCAGATAAGGGAGTTGAGGGAAGTTACAGATTCCTTAACAGAGTATGGCGTCTTGTATATGATTTCGTTACCAACTCACAGGAAGTTAGCGATGAATATGAAATCAAGACAAGTGCGGATAAGGAACTTAACTATGTTCTAAATACAACAATTAAAAAGGTTACAGAAGATGTAGGCGGACGTTTCAGCTTCAATACTGCAATCAGTTCAATTATGGAATTAGTTAATGAGTTATACAGATATAAGGAATTACCTGATGCAAACCAGGCATTCCTGAAGAAAGCTATCCAGGTACTGGTAGTTATTCTTTCACCGTTCACACCTCATATTTGCGAAGAAATGTGGGAATCACTAGGATTTGAAGGTTCCCTGGCAAATGTATCATGGCCTGAATACGATGAAGCCGCACTGGTTAAGGACACAATCGAAATCGTTGTTCAGATAAACGGTAAAGTTAAGGAAAAGATGGTTGTAGAAAATAATTTAAGCCGTGAAGAACTTGAAAAAACAGCAATGGAAAATGATGCTGTAAAGGCTCTTACAGACGGTAAAAACATTATAAAGGTAATTGCTGTTCCTAATAAGCTTGTTAACGTAGTAATCAAGTAAAGGGGAGTATATGAGAGATTACAACAGCAAAAAACAACCTAAACAAATACAGAATAAACCTTATCAGGGTAAGGTAAACAAAGGCAATAAACAGAAAAAGAAGGCTGCTCCTAAGCAGGAAAAGAATCCTTTTGAAGGAATTCTAAAGCCAAAGGCAAAAGTTCAGCCAAAGCATTCTAAAACAAAAGAAATGTACAAGCAGAGCAAAGCCAATAAGGTCAGCAAATCAAAGCGTACAGTTACTCAGGCTGAAAACCTTAAGATTATTCCAATTGGCGGATTAAATGAAATAGGAAAAAACTTTACTGTACTGGAGTACAAGGATCAGATTCTGATTATTGACTGTGGTAATTCTTTCCCTGAGGAAGGAATGTATGGTATCGATGTTGTTATTCCGGATTTTAGCTATCTGGATAAAAATGCCAAAAAAATTGTTGGTATGGTTATAACACATGGTCATGAAGACCATATTGGAGCGGTACCTTACTTTGTAAGAAAATTTAATGTTCCGATTTATGGCACAAGATTATCCTTGGGACTTATAAAGAATAAACTGGAAGAACACGGTTTGTCAGCAAATTTAAATACAATAAATGCAGGGTCAAAATTCAGAGTTGGTGACTTCAAAATTGAAACGATAAGAACAACTCACTCAATTGCAGACGCTATTGCATTATATATTCAGACACCTGCTGCAAACCTGTTTCATTCAGGTGACTTTAAAATCGACTACACTCCAATTGATGGAGAACCTATTGATTTAGCCAAGTTTGCTGAAATAGGCAAAAGAGGCGTAGATATTATGCTGGCAGACAGTACAAACGCTGTAAGGCCGGGATACACAGCATCTGAGCAGGTTGTAGGGACTACACTTGACCGGATATTCAGTCAGGTTGAGAATAGAATTATTATTGCTTCATTCTCATCTAATGTGCACAGAGTTCAGAAGATTATTGAACTTGCGGCAAAATACGGAAGAAAGGTTGCAGTTTCAGGACGCAGCATGGAGAATGTAGTTAAGCTTGCACAGGAACTGGGATATATGAATATTCCGGCAGGAATGATGGTAGAACTTAACAAAACCAAAAATATTCCTGATAGAGAGCTTGTTATTATTACAACCGGAAGTCAGGGTGAACCAATGTCAGCACTGGCCAGAATGGCAAATGATGAACATAAGAATGTTCATCTGAAGAAAGGTGATACAGTTATTCTTTCTTCTTCACCTGTTCCGGGCAATGAAAAAGCCGTTACCACTGTTGTAAACAGACTTTTCGAAAAAGGCGTAAACGTTATTTATAATGACGTTGCAGATATTCATGTTAGTGGTCACGCCTGTCAGGAAGAACTTAAACTTATTCAGACATTGATTAAACCTAAGTTCTTTATGCCTGTACATGGCGAGTACCGTCACCTTATTCAGCATGCATCAATTGCCGAATCCATTGGAATGAGCAGGGACAGAATTTTTATTCTGTCAAATGGTGACCAGTTGACAGTGGATAAGAAATCAGCTACAAAGTTCCAGAACGTATGCAGTGCTGAAGATATTCTTGTAGATGGTCTTGGAATCGGTGATGTAGGGAATATCGTTCTCAGAGACAGAAAACAGCTGTCTGAATCAGGTCTTATTATTGTTGTATTTGCACTTGAAAAAGCAAGTGGAACAATTGTATCCGGTCCTGACATTGTATCAAGAGGTTTTGTATATGTTCGTGAACACGAGGATCTGATTAATCAGGCAAAATCAATTGCAACAGAAACCATTGAAGAGTGTCTCGCAAAAAATAATACTGACTGGAATTCAATTAAAAATGGTGTAAGAGAAGAACTGAGAAGATTCATTTTCAATCAGACAAAGAGAAGTCCTATTATTCTTCCAATTATTTTGGATGTTTAGATTATGCTAGGGAGGTACATGACATGAATGTATATGATCAGGCACACGGATTGGCTAAGGCAATAAAAGAGTGTGAAGAATACAAGCAGTATGCTCAGCTTAAAGCTACTATAGATGCCAATGAAAGTCTTGCAAAAATGGTAAAAGACTTTCAGGCAAAACAGTTTGAAGTTCAAACAAAGCAGATGATGGGCGAAGAAATCGGACCTGATATTATGAGTCAGGTTCAGGAATTATACCAGATTATGACAAGAGACCCTCTGGCAGCACAGTATATGCAGGCAGAAATGAGATTCTCTTTAATGATGAACGATGTATATAAAATACTTGGAGAAGCAATAGGGCTTGGCAACCAGAAATAATTTTGGTATAATATTAAGGGATGAAATAAAGTCTATAAATTTTAAAAGAAAGTGAGAATAGAACAATGATTACTGCAGGCGATTTCAGAAAAGGAATGACATTTGAAATGAATGGAGCTCCACATGTAATTTTAGATTTCCAGCATGTTAAACCTGGTAAGGGAGCAGCATTCGTTAGAACAAAGTATAAGAACATCTTAACCGGAGCTACTAGAGAAGAAGCTTTCAATCCATCCGATAAATTCCCTAAGGCTCATATTGAAACTAAGGTAATGCAGTACCTTTACAGTGATGGAGAACTTTACTACTTCATGGATCAGGAAACTTATGACCAGGTTCCTATCGCGTTTGATCAGGTTGAGGATGCAATTAAGTTCCTGAGAGAAAACGATGAAGCTACTATCAAATTCTATCAGGGAAATCCATTCCTTGTAGAAGCACCAAACTTTGTGGATTTAGTTGTAACAGAGACTGAACCGGGTGTTAAAGGAAATACAGCAACTAACGTAACTAAAGCAGCTACAGTTGAAACTGGAGCAGTTATCCAGGTACCTATCTTCATTGAAGAAGGCGAAAAAATTCAGATTGACACCAGAACAGGTGAATATCTCGGAAGAGCTAAATAGGTACAGAAGTGGCTGCGCCACATATTATTCAGCAGTAACTTTATAAAACAACAAGGGGCGTGAATGCGTCCCTTGATTTATAAGAAAAGAGGTAATTAATGGCAAAACGCAAAAGCAGCAGATTCAAAATCATTTTAGCAGCAGTTTTAATAGCAGTTGTTGTTATAACAGGTGGTTCTATTGTATATCTCAGTGGACTGGGTGCTGCAGCTCCCGATGATACTGATACCATAACCATTGAAATACCGGAAGGAAGCGGCGCGTCTTACATCATAGAAATCCTTGATCAGAACGGACTTGTGAAAAATAAAGTCTGCGCTAAGATTCATGCGCGTATCGGCGGATATGATACACTTCAGGCAAACAGTTATATGTTCACTAAATCAATGACGCTTCCTGAAATTATGGACGCTATAAATACCGGCGATTTTAATTATATATCTAAAAATAAATTAACAATTATTGAAGGTGCCACTATACCGCAGGCCGCTGAAGCCATGTCTGCTGAACTGCCATTTACTTCAGATGAAATTATAAAAAAGTGGTCAGACAGTAAATATCTTAAAACATTAATAGATGAATACTGGTTCCTGTCTGACGACATATTGAATGATGGTATCATGTATCCACTCGAAGGATATATATATCCTGAAAC
>JAQYNQ010000071.1 GCA_028727785.1 Eubacteriaceae bacterium
AGATTTTGATGAATTTGTTGAGAAAGCCAACTTTTCGGCTACAAGTATCCGAGCATTTGCAAAGAAAACAGGCATCGCTCCCGGAATTGTGGTGGGTAGATTGCAGAATGAAGGTTGCATTAAACATAGCATGATGAATGAGTTGAAAGAACATTATGAAATTGCTGGGTAAACGGATAATTAATCTTGAGGATCGTGTAGTTTAACATGATCCTTTTTTGTTATGTAGGAAATATAGATTTTTGGTATTTCTGGAATATCAAGAAGAATACTTTAGGAAGGTAGCCCTCTTAATGGGCGACACGTGTGCAAAGTGATATACGATTCCGTATTTCAAACTCTTCTTATTTGTTGGGAATATCGTTTTTTATGTAGCTATGGGGGTTGAAAGCGGCAGCGGGCTCGGTTCAGGCGCCATGTTTGCCTCTGAAATTACATCAATCATGGCGCGTGCTCGGTTCAGGCGCCATGTTTGCCTCTGAAATTGCATCAATCATGGCGCGCTCGGTTCAGGTGCCAGGTTTGCCTCTGAAATAGCATCAATCATGGCGCATGACTTGGCAAGATGCGCGTCGCTCCCCCCGGCTCACACCCCAGCGCGCATCGCACCCCCGGCCCGCACCCCCGGCGCTCACCTCAGCCCGCGGCAAATCCCGCGACAAAAAAATACTCCCAAATGCCACAACGTGGTATTTGGGAGCGTATTATACCTAACACTAATTCTTCCAACTTTCCAGTAATTCCGTCAGTTCCTGAACGGCTTTGTCAGTGTCACCTGTAAACTGATACAGCTCTGCTCCGATATGTATGAAGCCTTTCCCCTGCAGCCCATGATGAAAACTCCGCCATAGCATCAGGAGATTTTGTATTGTAGGAAACGTTTTTGTCATCTCCTGTCTCATCTCCTGTGGTAATGGTGACTGTTATTTCAGTGGGGTTTTCTTTTTCTCTTTTTTTATTTATTACTGTTACTTATTTATACATCCATATTATTGGACTTTCTTATCTGAATATCTCCATCTTTTACCATCTTTACAAACAGCTTTACCAGATTTGGGTCAAATTGTGTTCCGCTGTTATTTTCAAGCTCATTTAAAGCATATTCTATCTCCATAGGCTTTTTGTAGCTTCTTTTCGAAATCATCGCATCGAAAGAGTCTGCAACGCACAGGATTCTTGCAAGAAGCGGAATTTCCTCTCCCTTCAGCCCTCTAGGATAGCCTTTGCCGTCAAAACGTTCATGGTGTCCTATAATTGCAGGAATTACATAAGACAGAGAAGGCAGCTGCTTAACAATTTCAATTGACTGCTCTACGTGTCTCTTCATAATGGCGTATTCCTCATCAGTCAGCTTGTCAGGCTTGCAGAGGATTCTTTCATCGATACCGATTTTACCTATGTCATGAAGAAGTGCTGCTTCACGAACGATTTCTACGCAGTTCTGATCCAGACCATATGCCTTGGACAATTCCGTTGAATAGTAGCAGACATTCTGACAATGTCCGTAAGTATAATGATCCTTAATATCAATGGCTTTTGTAAGCGAGTTAATTGCCACCTCATACTGATCGAAGGCTCTAGGCGAGAAATCTGAAACTCCCGGAATAGTCTCCGCTCCGGGTCCTGCCTGTCCACCGTTAACAGAAAGAGCAGGCCCTTCACTGTGTGAACGAGTACTGTTTTTGCCGCTTCTCTTGGCATTATATAATGCAAGATCAACATTGCTGATAAGCTGGTTAGGATTTGCTGCTCCTGTGGGAATGGCACATACGCCACAGCTTGCAGTAAGCATCTTCATAGAGTATTCCTTATCCTTGCTGTTCAGATTCATAATCTGCTCACGAATTTTGTCTGCCAGCTTTACTGCTCCAAGGACATCATATCCCGGAAGAATAACCATGAAAGTCTTTCCCTCATAACGTGCAACCTGTCCGTTAGCACCAACGGAAGCACTGATAATATTTGCAATATTCTGAAGTGCCTTATCACCTTCAACAGTTCCGTAAAGCTTGTTGTACAGCTTGAACGAGTCCACACTGATATAAATTAGGGCAAGATCCCCTCTTGGATTAGCATTAAAGGTTTCTTCCAGTACTTCGTGGAAATATTTACGATTAAGCAGTCCTGTAAGATTGTCGGTTCTAGCTTCTCGATAAACCTTTTCATACAGCCATGAATTCTTAATTGCAACTGAGCTTACAGATGCCAGTGACTGAAGATAGGACTGGTCGTTTATCGTATAAGGTACATTCTTCTCTTTGTTCGAAAGAAGTACCAGACCCACAAGTTCGTTCTCATTGATCAAAGGTAAAATGCACTGAATGTTTAGCATTTTCAGGTTCTGTTTTTCCTTATCCCACATTGCCTTATACACAGTTGCCCGCTTCAGGTCCTCCATCAGAATGCAGTCCTTATAGCGTTCAAGATAAGTAATCAGCGGGTTATCAGCTTTAATAACCAGGGCATTTCCGTCCAGAGGGCTTGAGGAGCTCATTATACGATAGCAGTTCTCATGTTCATCTTTTAGACAGATGTATGTTTTTTCAGTATGCACAGTGGTCTCAATTATGGAAATCAGTCTTGACATGATTTCATCAACTTTAAGTGTACGAGTAATTGCCGTGCTGAATTCCTTTAAGTCATTTGCCTGCGTCAACTCTGTTTTGATAAAAACATGATCCACGAATTTCTTCAGGACGAAGTAAAAAATCAAGGCAAATAAAACATATATTATTGCAGCAGCCAGAATCTGCTGATCTCCAAAGACTTTCAGGTATTTCAGAAGATTAACGGAAGTGGTTCCAGATATGCCGACTATCAGCAGGATCGCCAGAACACCTGAAACAAAATAAAGAACGCTCTTTGATACAAGCAGTGTGAGCCTGAACAGTTTACGGCTATACAGAGCGTACATAATGCATATGGCATTGACGATACCGCTCAGGATGTCAATTGGGAAGCTTGCAAACATAGGGAATGATGCAAGAACATTACCCAAAACCAGTGCCATTACTCCTGTAATCACAGGAATGAGCTGCTGCTTTGCCATCAGGTTCTTCTTTACATAATTGCGAATCATGACTACGTAAAGTACCAGAACCAGAGCCGTGTATATAAACGGAATGATAATCTTAAGATCCGTATTATAGACAAAGCTGATTTGGTCTCCTTCAGTCACTTCTTTGGGAGCACCGATAAAAACTCCCTTAGTCACTATGTTTATAACAATAATAGCAATGCTGCATCCAAGAACAGGGTATTGGAATGCTGAACGTGGTGCATCTGTATAGTTGGCAATAAACACAAAGTATGCGTAAATCAGCATAAACAGCGAACTGATGGATATGTAGAACCAGAAGTCAAGTCCCGGTGCGAATCTGCATCGCATACAGAACGAACCTAAAGTCCATGTTGTCAAAACGGCTAAAAGAAAAATGAAACTGTTTATCAGCTTGGTTTTCTTAGACGCAAGAAATGCTACAAATAAGAGCAGGTAGCATGTTAAAGCACATGTGGAAATGATAGAATAACCGGTCATGTCTGTTAACTCCATTCTTTATTTTATCAGTAGTTTCCTGCAATATATGGTAATCCGCAGAATTCCAGGAAGCGCAGCTTTTCTGCCGCTTCAGGATTGATCTTTCTTGGTAAAGGTCTTCCTGTTTTCTCATACTGAGCATATGTGCCACTTGGAAGTATGGTGATTTCCAGCGGGTCGATTCCCAGTATTTTCTTCAAATCCTGATAATCATTATCCAGGTATTTGAAGTGTACGCTCAAAAGCTGTCTCAAAAGATCTGTGCTCAGAGCACGTGTATGTATAGACGCGGCCGCAATCTCCACGTAAAGGTGCATATACGGTCTGTTGTCTTCATTAAATTCTTTACAGGCGAACCAGCTAACAGTCTCCAGACCCGAAAGAGTGATTACTGTGTTAATGGAGTTCTCTGTAATTCGAGTAAAACCGGCAATATCGATTACATCGGGTACCCGGTCTACGTATTCAAATCTTGGAAGGCTTGTCTTATCCTCATTGCTTCCTATTCCAAGACAGCGATAAACATCACCGACTCTGTATCTCATAAAGGCTCCACCCTTCAGGACAGAAATAACCAGTTCGTACATCTGACCCGGGGTCACCTCATCAATAAGACATGTGGATGGCTTATATTCCGGATCCTCCATATTTTTTCTCAGCTCAGAGAATGGAATAAACTCATAAAAACAGGCATCCGGGAAGAAATACAATCCGTTTCTGGACCAGGTTTCACATCCCATGCATCCGGGCTCTGTGCCGGCAAAAACTTCTACAGGTCTGATTCCCCAAAGTTCCTCCAGGTCATCCTTATAGCACCGGTTATCTGTTCCCGCACACATGAAGCCCTTCAGGTCAAACATATCCTTTGGCATCAGTTCACGATTTTCTCTTTTGCATACTGCTTTTGCCTTCAGATATCTGGCAACCACCATAGGCGAAAGATTCATCTTTCCTGATGAGGACGAAGACTTCTTCGAAGCCATTTCCGAAAAGCTCTTGCTGATATAATATGTAACACTGCCAACTGCAAAGAACAAATCTATGCCCTTTTTCATTCCCATCTTAAAGCCCAACTTGTTACGCCCCGAAAAGCTCATTTCCTGTGCCTCCTTTACCGGCGGCAGGAAGCTTAAAGTAATTTCCTCATCTAAAAGCAGCGGAAGCAGTCCGGTAGCATATGGCAGCGGAGCAAGTCCGTAGAGCATAGTATCTCCGGTGTTCACGTTAAAGTGGCCCTTTTCCTTACTGGTTGCAAGCAGAAGGCAGGCAACCACGTTATTTCTGTAAGTCTCAAGCATGCTTTTTGAATAAGGTGCAAGCTTAATAGGATGGCGTCCACCCTCCCATGTAGTCTGAATCCAGACTATTGGATCATCAGGCAGCATATCGCCTTTTTTCAGCAGCAAAACATCTGCATAATCCTCATAGGTGGTAAGCGGAAAATATCTTCTGAAATCATCAAGAGTTTTTATCTCATGATTCGTCTTAGTCGACAGCATAGTCTTGCCAAGTTCACATGAAGACCACAATTCCAGCTGCTCTTCCATGAGGCGATTCTGAATCATCATAAAATCTTCCATAGAAAGATCAAGGAAACCACAGTAATCATCCCAGATTTCTTCCATATTCATTTGCTTAAGCTTTAAATCCAGTTTCATTAATTTGGTGAATCCTTTCTTCCTGTTTCAACTGCACGCCTTATGCTTCTAAGATTAGGAATCAGAAACGGTGTATATTCTTTGTATTCCCCATAGTCGGAAAACTGACGTGGAAAAATAACAACGTCCTGCAATACTATGTATAAAAAGTTCATAACACAAAATATGGTCATTCCTTTTCCCATCACCGCAGCAGGAAATGCTAAATAAAGAGAAAATGCCAATCCTGTAAACCAGATAACTCCCGGGTGTCTGCACAGAGCATACATTCCTCTGTCGCACACTTTTGCAGGGTCGTCTGAAACCTCTCCGCTATATGCCTCCTTTACCGGTAATGCAAAGAACAGGGTGTATATCAGAAGAGCAAGCATGACCACTGCCATCAGAAGGCATATTATGCCAGTGGCACCTTTATCAAAACTGTCAAAGGACGAATATACCAGCCCTGCTGCTGCACTTACAAGCAGGAAGGATGCCAGAGGAAAAAGAATGTTTCCCATCTTTACCTTTAAAAAAATCATGTTGATGTCATACATGTAGTAAAGCAGAAAACTTACAATTCCAATTTTTAACCACATATCTGCCTTCCTTAATTATTTTAAAAGATTTAAATATTTTCATTTTTTTACATAAATACTCATGTTAAGTATAACATATTTCACTTTTTTTGTCATCCAAAAGAATGTAAAAATAAGACATTTCCGAACACGATTCCCCTTGTTTTGACAGGCAGCTTCAAAAAATCGAAAAAACGCTGAAAAATCAGCGTTTCAGTTTTGATTATCTTCCAGCCACTGCGCCGCAACCTGTGCGTATATAGCCGCACCTGCAGGCAGAACATCCTCGTTAAACATAACCTTAGGATTATGCTGTCCTACCCATTTGCTCTCATCAGCCACACCGGCTCCCATCATGTAATATGCCGACGGCACGCATTCTGTAATCTGTGCAAAATCCTCCGAACCCATGCCGTGAGCAGCTCCGCCAATTACTTTCATATCAGGCAGTGAGCTTTTTATCACCCTGTCCACATGAGCAGTCACTGCATCATCAGTAATTACACTTGGGCAGTCATTAATCACCTCTATTTCCGTGTCACAGCGATAAGCCGCCGCAACAGCGGGAACCATTTCATTTATTCTTTCAATAATTCTCTTACGAACATCCCTGTTAAAAGTTCTAAGAGTGCCCTGAAGCACTGCTCTCTCAGGAATTACATTGGCAACATCTCCTGCACTGAACTGACCGACAGTCAGCACAGCCTCTTCAGTGCCTCCCTTTTCTCTCGCGATCAAAGCCTGCAGAGCCAGATATACCTGTACTCCCGCATTAATCGGGTCTACTGTCTGCTCCGGCATAGAACCATGACCGCCTTTTCCCTTTATGGTGATTTTGAACCCGTAAACTGCGCTCATGGCCTCTTTCCCTGTAAGAATAACTCCCGTTGGAAGAGAGCCTATAACGTGGGCAGCAAAGGCAGCGTCCACCTCAGGTTTTTCAAGGATGCCCGCCTCAACAGCAGCTTTTGCACCCTGAAAATTTTCTTCTCCGGACTGAAAAAGAAGTTTAACAGTGCCCTTAAGCTCATCCTCATGTTTTTTCAGAATCTTTGCAGCGCCGAGAAGCATAGTCGCATGCATGTCATGACCACATCCATGCATACATCCGTTTGTAGATTTAAACTCCACATCCGCTTCCTCCACTACCTTAAGAGCATCCATATCAGCTCTCAGGAGAAAGCATGGTTCGCCCTGTCCTAGAATTCCGAAAACACAGGAGATATCCTCATAAACCGTATATGAGATTTCCATTTCCTCAAGTCTTTCCTTAATATAGGCCACAGTCTTAGGAAGATATGTTCCAACTTCCGGAATCTGATGAAGATCTCTTCTCCAGGAAACCAGCTGTTCTTCCAATTCATATGCTTCTTTTACAAAATCACTCATTTTTTCCCTCTCCATATACACAGCAGCTGCCTCTGTTCTCACGTTTGGCCAGATACAATGCCTTGTCTGCTTTTCTTATTATCTGCATTGACGGTATTTCATTATTATTGCAGATGGTAATTCCACAAGATGTAGCTCCCGGAATGTTTTCCTGTTTCATCTGCTGCGCAAACTGCCTGCAGATTTCCTCGCAAATCCTCTTTGCAATATTCACATCCTTTTTAAGGCGTTTCAGAATGAGAACAAACTCGTCTCCGCCATAACGGCATCTGATATCCTCGCCTTTTGTAAGCTTAAGCAGAGTGTCCGCGAAACTTTTTATCAGATAGTCGCCCACATCATGTCCCAGATTATCGTTAACTTTCTTCAGACCGTCCAGGTCGAACATACATACAGCCATAGGAAGCTCATCCAAGCTGATTGAATCTACAGCCTTCTTCAGACCACGTCTGTTCAAAAGGCCTGTAAGGTAATCCCTGTTCGCCTTGTCCTCAAGGGTATTTTCCCTGATCTGGAAGGCCACAATATCAGCCAGTCGTTCAATGCGCTTATGTATTTCTTCCATAGGGAAGTTGTCGCATATCAGGTCATCTGCATCCAGTGATACAGCAGCATCGCCTGTTATTCTCAGACATGTGCTGACACACACAATAGGAATCTTCCAGAATCTAGGATTCTGCCTCATTTTTATCATAAAATCCTGTGCATTGTCATTTGTCAGCGACAGACTCAGTATTACAGCATGAAGGTCATTGTTTTCTGAAATAATGTCAAATGCAGCCTTTGTATTCTCTGCTTTTATTATCTGATAATAATCAGCAAAATAATCATTAAATTTATTCCCGAATTCTATGTTGTCATTTACTACAAGAACTTTAGGCAAAGTTTTGTCAGTAAACGGAACTGCCAGAATGTTCTGATAGTTCTTAGTTTTCAGCAGTTCTTCCAGTTCATCTGCGTACAAAGGCCCGGATAGATAGAAACCTTGAGCAAAGTCACAGCCCATAGACTGAAGTCTCTTCAGCTGAACTCTGTCCTCTACTCCCTGAGCGATAACAGTCATGTGCATTCTGTGTGCCATATTAATGACATCACCGATGAGACAGTTTTCGGCAGGCTTGCTCAGTTCATTCCAGACAAAATTCATGTCCAGCTTCAGCACGTCAAGCATAAGCTGCCCCATAGCATTCAATGACGAGTATCCGCTTCCAAAGTTATCAAGTTCCGCAACAAAACCCTTTTCGCGCAGTTCCTTTACAGTCTTTGTAATCTGTTCCGGATTCTCAGTATATGCGGTTTCCGTAATCTCTATACGAATGTGCGAAGGCTCCAGCTCATATTTTTCAATCAGTTCAGTAAATACTTCCACTAGATTGAACATATAAATATCAGTACGTGAAACATTTACTGAAACAGGAATAAGAGGCATGTTCCTATCCTTCCATTCCTTTAATTTTCTGCAGATACTTTCCCATACATAATAGTCAAGATGACTGATAAAACCATTCTTTTCAAAGAGAGGTATATATTCGTAAGGATATACAATGCCCCATTGCGGATGTACCCAGCGAACCAGAGCTTCCACTCCTACCATGCAATCGCTTTTCAGACTGTATTCAGGCTGATAGCATATAACAAATTCTTCATGCTTCAGAGCGTATTCCATTGCATCGGTAAATTTTTTTTCGCGAATCAGCTGTTCCTTTAATGCTTCATCGTAAACCCCATAGAATTCATTGTATAACCCCTTAATGCTTTCCACCGCCAGCTGGGCCCGGTCACACATCTGTTCAACCCTGACTGATTTATCTTTTACTTCATATATTCCCAGCTTAATAATAATATTTTCAAACAGTTCTGGATCAAGGGAAGGTCTTCCGCGGTCTAACACCTTTTTCACCAGATCGCTGGTGTGTCTTTCAACCAGAAACAGAAATCTGTCCGCGCTATATCTGCAGCAGATTGCCTCGGAACCTGCATGCTTCTTCAGGAGCCCTGCTATTTTCACCAGCAGTTTGTCTCCCTCTTCACGACCGAAAGCGTCATTATATAATTTGAAATCCTCAAGATTAGTGCAGATTACAGAATACTCTTTATCCGGGTTCTCATCAAAAACGTTATTTACTATCCGGTAAAAATATTCCTTGCTGTACAATCCCGTAAGCCTGTCAAAACGCAGAGCGTTTGCCATAGCCGCAGCTTCACGCAGTCTTATAAGACCTGTCAGTCGGTGAAAAAGCACCTGTGGTTCATATGGGATAGTAATGTAGTCCGCAGCACCATGAGATAAAACAGATATCTCACTTTCCTTATCTCCCTCCTGAGCCATGACAATTACAGGAATAACCGAAAGGTCCTCATCCTCCTGAATCTTATCCAGCAGCCTGCAGGTTTCAACCCCGGACGCCTGAAATTCCAGCAGTATCAAAGCTATTTCATCCTTGTATTTTCTCAAAAAATGCAAGGCCCTATTTTCATTTTCCGCAGAAAGAATCTTGTAATCTTCAGCAAGAATATCCTTTAAGTTTTCAATATTTGTCTCATTATTGCCTGCAATCAGTATCTGTTTCATTTGTCCCATTTTCTTTCCCTTGTAAAAAGTGTATACCTATTATAATTATACCAAACTGTCAGGCCTTTTTCTATCTTAAAAATTTTTTCAGCATTTTCTCATATAAATTGCTCTTATACGGCTGATATCGCATAGGCAGGTCAATCCAGTTTTTCTTGTCCACTATGGATTTATAGTGGGAAAAAGCATCAAAACCGGCTTTTCCGTGATATGAGCCCATTCCGCTCTCACCTACACCGCCGAAGCCCATTTCACTGGTAGCAAGGTGAATCACCACATCATTAATGCAGCCTCCTCCATAAGAGAGTTCTCGGGTTACCCGGTCTATATGAGTTTTGTCAGAGGAAAACAGGTATAAGGCCAGGGGTTTAGCTTTTCCTTTAAGTTCATCAATTACCCTGTCAAAACTGTCAAAACACAGAATCGGCATGACAGGGCCGAAGATTTCCTCCTGCATTACTGCATCTTCATAGGTCACATTGTCCATTACAGTTGGCTCAATCCGGCATGCCGCGGCATTTGTTCCGCCTCCGGCCACAGTCTTTGCCGGGTCAATAAGTCCGCAGATTCTGTTGAAATGCTTTTCATTAATAATTTTTCCGTAGTCTTTGTTTTCCAGCGGATGCTCTCCGTACTGAATGGTAATCTGCTTTATCACCTCTGCAATAAACTGATTTTTTACAGAGTTTTCACAAAGAATATAGTCAGGAGCGACGCAGGTCTGACCGCAGTTCAGGTATTTTCCAAAGACTATTCTTCTGGCAGCAAGTTTTATATCAGCTGTCGAATCTACAATGCACGGACTCTTGCCTCCCAGTTCCAGAACTGCCGGAGTCAGGTGTTCCGCTGTGTGTCTCAGCACTTCTCTCCCAACAGCCTGGCTTCCCGTGAAGAAAACAAAATCAAATTTTTCCTCCAGAAGTGCCGAGTTGTCCTGGCGACCGCCTGTTACTACAGCTACGTATTCAGGTTCAAAGATTTCTTTTATCATTTTTTCTATTACACGACTTGTGGTCGGAGAATAGGCACTGGGCTTTACCACAGCTGTATTTCCCGCAGCAATAGCATCTGCCAGAGGCTCCAGAGTAAGAAGGAAAGGATAGTTCCATGGACTCATAATCAGTGTGTTTCCATAAGGTACCGGCTGTTTATAGCTGTGAGAAGCAAACTGAGAAAGAGGTGTATACACTGTCTTTCTCCTTGCAAACTTTCTTGTATGACTGATCATGTAAGAAATCTCACTTAATGTCAGCCCAATTTCGCACATAAAACCTTCGAATTCACTTTTCCCTAAATCTTCTTTCAGAGCCTGATTTATTTCATTTTCATGCTTTTTTACAGCGGCATACAGCTTTTTCAGCTGTCCTACTCGAAATTCCACAGGAATTGTTGCACCGCTTCTATAGAATTTTCTCTGCTTTTCCAGCAGTTCCCCAATCTGTTCTCTTTTCATCTTATAACTCCAGTCTGATTATTTTATCCGGCTTGTGCCATCATTTTTTGCCAGTCTCCTCGCAACTTTGTCCAGGCTGTCGCTGATTATAAAAAGACTGCGATAAAAAGCCGCCCGTTCTTCTTCTGTTAATTCTGCACTGACTTCTTCCAGAACGCTGTCGATTTTTTCCGAAATCTTTCCGGCAATCTTCCTGCCCTCCTCCGTCAGGTTAATAGGGCTCTTATATTTCTTGATATGCTTAGACCTGCATGTTACGTATCCCTCTGTTTCCAGATAATCCAGAGCACGAGACACAGTAGCCTTATCTTCTTCACATTTCTCACAAAGCTCAGTTGCTGTCAACCCCTCTGAACTGTTCAGGTAATAAAGGCATGAAATATGTGCACTTCTTAAATTGTACTCTGCCATCTCACCATTCTTTATTTTACGAATGTTGCGACTTATTCTATTTATCAAAACAGTAAAATTTTCAAATCTTGATTCCAAAACCGGCCCTCCTTTTTCTTAATAACAAATCCAGATTATATCACAAATTTGTTGAAATTTGAACAAGTTCAAAAAAGAAAACCCACAGCAGGTTTCCTTTCGAAAGCCACTGTGGGATACTTGTATTTTACAGCAAATCTGCAAGGGTTTTGCTGTCCAGATATTCAGTTATCACGTGATTAAGACCTTTCCAGAGGTCTATGGCTCTCTCCCTGATTCTGGGCCAGGTCGATTAAAACGCGAAGTGCATACCTTCCTCTGGTTGAAATCATAATCTATCACCCTCTACATCTTTGTTAATCCTGAAACAGTGGTGTGGATAAATATCTGTCCCCTGTGTCAGGAAGCAGTACAACAATTGTCTTTCCCTGGTTATCCGGACGCTGGGCCTGCTGAATTCCTGCCCATACAGCCGCACCGGCGGATATTCCCACCAGGAAGCCTTCTTTTTTGCCTACATACTTTCCTGTTGCAAAGGCATCATCATTTTCTACAGTTACTACCTCATCGTAGATTCCTGTGTCCAGAGTATCAGGAACAAAACCTGCTCCGATTCCCTGAATCTTATGGCTTCCTGCTTCTCCCTTTGAAAGAACAGGACTGGATGCCGGTTCAACTGCGATTACTTTAACGCTCTCTTTCTTTTCCTTCAGATATTTGCCGGTTCCTGAAACAGTTCCACCGGTTCCTACTCCTGCAACAAATATATCTACTTCACCATCTGTATCTTCAAAGATTTCCGGACCTGTTGTCTCATAGTGAATCTTTGGATTTGCCGGATTAGTGAACTGTGAAGGGATAAAGCTGTCAGGGATTTCCTTGGCAAGCTCTTCGGCCTTTGCTATTGCACCCTTCATCCCTTTTGCACCTTCTGTGAGCACAAGTTCTGCCCCGTATGCTTTCATTAACTGTCTTCGTTCAACGGACATGGTCTCAGGCATTACTATTATTGCCCTATAGCCTCTGGCAGCAGCAACGGATGCCAGTCCGATGCCTGTATTACCACTGGTAGGTTCGATGATTACTGAACCGGGTTTCAATAATCCCTGTTCTTCTGCATCATCAATCATTGCTTTTGCTATTCTGTCCTTAACTGAGCCGGAAGGGTTAAAGTATTCCACTTTGGCAAGGAGCCTTGCCTTCAGTCCCAGTTCCTTTTCAATATTTGTAAGCTCAACGATAGGTGTTTTTCCGATTAACTGATCTATAGAATTATATATCTTTGACATTTTTCTTCCTCCTGCTGAATTATTTTACTGCATCGAAAGCCTGACTCAGATCTTCAATAATATCATCGATATGTTCTGTTCCGATTGAAAGTCTGATTGTGCTCTGAGTGATTCCCTGGCTGATAAGTTCTTCTTCACTTAACTGAGAATGAGTTGTTGAAGCCGGATGAATCACCAGGCTCTTTACATCCGCAACATTTGCAAGTATGGAGAATATTTCCAGGCTGTCAATAAACTTGTATGCTGCTTCTTTTCCACCCTTGATTTCAAATGTGAAAATGCTTCCGCCTCCGGCAGGAAAATACTTTTCGTATAAATCATGGTCAGGATGTTCCTTAAGTGACGGATGATTTACCTTTTCAACAAGCGGATGTCCGCTCAGGAAGTCTATAACTTTTTTCGTATTCTCTGCATGTCTGTCAAGTCTCAGAGGAAGTGTCTCAATGCCCTGAAGCAGAAGGAATGCATTAAATGGTGAAATTGTTGCTCCTGTGTCACGAAGAAGAATAGCTCTGATATATGTAACGAACGCTGCAGGTGCTGTTGCATCAGCAAATGAAATTCCATGATAGCTTGGGTTAGGATCTGCTATTGCTGCAAATTTTCCCGATGCTTTCCAGTCATATGTCCCAGCCTCTACAATTACACCGCCTAATGTAGTTCCGTGTCCGCCAAAGAATTTTGTAGCAGAGTGTACTACAATGTCCGCACCATGTTCAATTGGTCTGATCCAGTATGCTGCTCCGAAAGTATTGTCTACAACTAACGGCAGTTCATGTTTGTGTGCGATTTCTGCAACGTCATCGATATCCGGAATGTCGCTGTTAGGATTTCCCAATGTTTCAAGATATATTGCTCTTGTGTTATCCTTAATGGCATCTTCAATTTCTTTCAGATTATGTGCATCAACAAAGGTTACTGTAATTCCGTACTGTGTAAGTGTGTGAGCCAGCAGATTATATGTGCCTCCATAAATAGTCTTCTGTGCTACAATGTGACCGCCATTTGCGGCAAGTGCCTGAATGGTATATGTAATAGCTGCTGCTCCTGATGCTACGGCAAGTGCTGCTGTACCTTTTTCCAGTGCTGCCACTCTCTTTTCCAATACGTCCTGAGTTGAGTTTGTCAGTCTGCCGTAAATGTTGCCTGCATCTGCAAGACCAAATCTGTCTGCCGCGTGCTGTGCATCTCTGAACACATAGCTGGTTGTCTGATAAATAGGCACTGCTCTTGCATCTGTTGCCGGATCCGGCTGTTCCTGTCCTACGTGAAGTGCTAATGTTTCAAATCTATATTTCTTACTCATGATTTCAATCTCCTTTTCAAATGTGTTTCTTTCTGTTAATACTGTTAATACTGCTTATATTACTGACAACAGCAACACATTCGTCCGAATCTGAAATTATGTCTCTCCCATTCTATTAGAATCAAAGTCAATTTCTTTTACCTACCTCTCTAGTGGGTTTATGGTTGTATAATAAACCCTTTTACCTACTATTTCAATAGGTTTATATAATTTTTTATAGTTTTCTTCAAAGTTTTTTTGTAATTTTTGTTTTTGAGGGCTAAAATCAGGTTTTTTCGCTGCGCAAAAAGCGGCTGTGGCCTTAACGGAGTTCGTTAAGGCCACAGCCGCCTTCTTTGAAACGGGTGGTTATCTGCCAGGAAGTAAATGAAGTAAATAATCTGTTAGATTAAAATATCTGCAAGTTCTTTCCTCTCAATTTCAAACTTTACCGCACCCATATATGCAGGTGCTACATCTGTTTCACCAAAACAGATAACAAGATTGTTTTCATCATTAATGTAGAATTCCACATCATTTACCAGTTCCTTCAGGTCGAATCTGATAATATCATCATCTATCCAATAAATTACAGAACCATCATCTTCCATCTGCTCTCGCATCTGCTTTTCTAATGATTTCGCAATTACATCTTTGTAGTTGGATCCCGGCTTGAACAAATCTGCCAGTTTCACTCTTTCTCCTGTGCTTAAATCAATTGTATAGAAATGATACTCCTCATATCCGTCTGCCATGCCCTGGTATGCAAACAGTTCCACGGTAAAGTACCTGTCTGATGTTGCTACAGTGGAAGTCCTAATTTTAATATCCCGGTATCCCTTGTTCTCAAGATCTTTTTTAAATTCACCAATCAGATCTTCAGTCACCTTTTTTATTTCGCTGTTTATCTGTTTTGATGTACGTGCACCTTTGTTCTCTGCGGTACCCTTCACCCCTGTGGATTTTGCTGCAATTTCCCCCACTTCAACATCTGCAGTCATGTTTATGTCTTCGCTGTGATACTCTCTCACAGTGACCAGTTTGAAAAAATTTCCCAGCACAGGTATTCCCCCCATTGTCTGTGCCATTACTGCTGATGTGTTCGGAAGAACTGCAATTGTAAGAGCCGCTGCTGCAGCAACTGTCATTCTCCTGTATGCCCTCAGAGATTTCTCTTTTGCTGCCCGGTGGTTTTCTTTTTTTGCCTGATCCATACGCATACGCATTTTGCGATATGCTTCATCGCTCATTTTTATGTTATTATATTCCCCTTTTAAATCTTCGAAATCTTTTTTATTACTCACGGGTCCGATTCCTTTCTATTTTTCGGCATGAAATTCCAGTTTCAACTTCTTAAGTCCGCGATACAGGCGGCTTTTGACAGTATTAACATTTTCATCCAGCACCTGAGCTATTTCCTCCAGTTTCATATCCTCGAAGTATTTCAATTCTATGACAGTTCTGTCTTTTATGTTCATATGCTCCAGTGCATATTTAAGATCCAGATCACGGTATGTATCCTCAAAGGGAATTTCCGGAATCTCATCCTCACCTAAAACGATAACCTTCCGATTACCCATAAACCGAAAAATTTCATTCATCATAATCCTGTATACCCATGTGGATGCATACTCCGGATTGCGCAGTGAATTGCAGTTCTTAATTGCTTTGTAGGCACCCTCCTGTACAATATCCTCTGCATCCTCAGGGTTCTTCACATGACTGTATGCCATGCGATAATAATTATTATATTTCTCACAAATTATCTGTTCTATCAGTTCTTCATTCTGTTTGTTTTTGTCCCGGGAAAACAACTTGCGAACCACCTCCTGTTTAAGTGTTTCAATCTATTAGACAGCTTGAAGGCGAAAAAAAGTTTCAGCCTTTCAAAAAAAGTTCCCTGTTTCTCGTATTATTATATACGATATCAGGGAACTTTGCATATTAACAGTATTAAAGTTTCAGAAGCTTCTTTGCATTGTTGTAGAATACATCTTCGATCTGCTCGTCAGTCAGTCCACTGACAATTGTTTTCTGCATTTCAACTGTTGGGTGATGGAAAGGTGCATCCAGTCCCCACATTATTCTGTCAGGTCCGACTGTCTCGTATGCTTCCTTGATCTTTGTGTGCATAGGCATACCTGAAGTTTCAAGATAAAGATTAGGGTACTTCTTTGCCATATCAATTGCTGACTGAATAAACATTCCGTTTCCGTGACCCATATGAATCATTACCATAGTCACGTCAGGATAAATGTCCGCAAGCTGACCCACACTCCACGGAAGTGAAAAAGGTGGATGCCCTGTATGTATCATCAGTGGAATATCTAACTCTCTTGCCAGCTCAGCAATAGGGAATACAATTTCATCGTTTGGTGTATAGGCCTGAGAAAGCGGATGAAGCTTGATTGCCTTAAATCCATGGTTGTTTACCGCATCTCTGATCTGATCCAGTGCCTTTTCTCCATCGTAAGGATTAACCCATGCGGCACCGATAAGTCTGTCAGGATATTTATCAACAGCAGCGATACTTTCCGCTATTGGGAATGTTGAAATTACTGTTTTTTCTACGTTATACTCATCCATCTGGGCAATCATTTCCTCAGGTGTAATCCCAACATCACACCAGCTCCCAAAATATCCTACATGGCTGTGTGCATCAATTTTTCTAAAACTCTTCATTTTTTCTAGCATGTCTGTGCGCCTCCCTTTCCGTCAGTTGTATAAATAAAGCGCTTCTTCAGAGCAGTTTTCTGTAATGCTTCTGATATTACAAATGCGATTGCAATACCGACAACAGCCTGGAATGTTAATCCCGGGATAGCTGCGATTGCTGCTGCCTTTCCAAACAGAACATACCAGAAGAAGAGATATCCAACGCCTTGTGTCAGACCACCTGCAAGTGCTGCCACAATCCAGAGAGCTCTTCCCTTTAATCCAAAGATGTGCTTGCTGATCAGTGCCCCCATTACAAGAGCCATAGCAGCTTTGCATACCATAGTAGGAAGTGCCCAGATAGTATATCCGCTTACAACGTCTGCGATTGCTGCGCCAAGTCCTCCTGCAACTGCACCTCTTTTTCCGCCCAGCATAAGAACTGCAAGGAAAATCATTGAGTCACCGATATGAGCATATCCAAAAGGTCCCGGAATCTTAATGATAAAAACTCCTAAAAATACGATTGCGATAAATAATGCTGTTTCACATAAATTTCTTACTTTTTCTGACTGATTCATTTTCTATCCTCTTCTTTCCATTTATCTTACAGCATTATTGTACACATGAAATGTAATTATTAAAATATACAATTATTTATTTTTTATTATATACAGTTTATCAATAATGTTCTTTTTTCGTAATATTTCCAATATTTACATACAGTTTTCTTTCAATTAAGAAATACAGCCTGTCCTGTTACGATTCTTCCTGTCCCCATACTTTACACGAATCTTACCATAATGTGATTATGTTTTTTACACGGAATTCATATACTACCATCAAAGAGAGGTGTAGAACATGAGGTATTTATGGAAATATATCGATAATAAAAAATGGAATACAGAGAAAAAATACAAAATCCTGCTCCTGGTACTAAGCATAATATCGGCTCTTTCAGGCTTTGCTCTCTGGCTTCTCATTCCTTTAGAAAAACTGTCTTCAGTGGACTGGATGCTCTGTTTCTTAGGCTATCCTGTTTTCATTTCCTGGTTCGTGGCGTTCTTCTATTCCTGCAGCCATGAGTTCTCAGAAGGACA
The DNA here is from genome assembly GCA_028727785.1 of Eubacteriaceae bacterium. Classification (GTDB taxonomy): domain Bacteria; phylum Bacillota; class Clostridia; order Peptostreptococcales; family Anaerovoracaceae; genus Senimuribacter. Next base: position 17,926 of record JAQYNQ010000071.1, read on the forward strand.
GTAAACTGAGACAACATCAATACAAGATCTGAACCTATGAATAATCGTTTAATTTCATACATCCGCCATATTCCATTTCCATACTAGCATTTACATCAAACATGGCGCGCGGCTCAGGTCAGGCGCCATGTTTACCTCTGAAATTGAATCAAACATGGCACGCAGTTTGGTCAGGCGCCATGTTTACCTCTGAAATAGCATCAAACATGGCGCGCGGTTCGGTGAAGTGCCATGTTTACCT
>JAQYNQ010000072.1 GCA_028727785.1 Eubacteriaceae bacterium
GGCACGAAATAAGTAAGGGGCGCCGCCCTAACGAATACTTTTCGTTAATGCGACAGCCCCTCGCCTGCTGGGTTACTGCAATATTGAGTTCATTCGGGTTATTCGGCCATTTCATCGAGAATCATCTGGATGTCCTCGCGGCAGCCGCCACATTTCTTTCCGATTTTAGTTTCTTCACAAAATGTTTTCAGATCTGAATAGCCTTTTTCTTTAATAATATCTTCGATTTCTCCGCGTGTAATCTTGTTACACAGGCATACTACGTATTCTTTTGAAGTTTTATCCATTTTTTTCCTCCATTTTACGTGTGGTTTAAATCACGAGCAATTCACCAATAATTATTAATATCTAATATACCACGTTTTTTTACAATGAACCAGTATTTTAAGCAGCATTAAATTTGAAAAACAGCCTTTTACAGATATCAGTAAGCGGTTAATGTAAAAGCGGCTACTTCATTGATCCGGTTTTCTGGTATTTAATGTGCCAGGATAAGGCTTCCTCCAGAATATGAGGAGTATGCTGAGGACCGGATTTGCATGCTCTGTTAAAGTAGTCCATTAACTTGTCACGGTAATCAGGATGAGCACAGTTCTGAATTATTTTAACAGCACGCTCCTTAGGACTGCAGCCTCTAAGGTCAGCGTATCCCTGTTCGGTTACGATGACCATAACATCATGTTCAGTGTGATCCACATGAGACACCATAGGAACAATAGAAGAAATGTCTCCATTTTTTGCAAGAGATGCTGTGGAGAAAATAGTGATTGCACCATTGCGAGCAAAGTCGCCACTGCCACCGATACCGTTCATTATTCCGGAGCCCATAACATGAGTAGAGTTCACGTTTCCGTAAATATCCACTTCAAGAGCAGTGTTCATGGCAATTACGCCCAGTCTTCTTGCGACTTCAGGATTGTTGCTGATTTCTTCAGGTCTGAAGATGATTTTGCCTTTGTATAAATCAATTTCCTTGTCAAATTTCTCCTTCATTTCAGGAGAAGGAGAGACAGCCGTAGTCGATGCACATATAACCTTGCCGGCCTTAATCAGTTCAAGCATGGAATCCTGAACAACCTCAGTATAGCATGTCAGATCATGGAACTTTGAATCAAGCAGGCCGTACAAAACAGCGTTAGCTACACTCCCAACCCCGGACTGTATAGGAAGAAGTGTATCGGTCAGTCTACCTGCAGCAACCTCGCCTTCCAGAAATTTAATAATGTTTGCAGCGATTGCTTTAGAATTTTCATCGATTGGTGTAAGGGGTCTCGTTCTATCCTGCATATCAGTGATGACAATTGCTGCAATTTTATCAATGCCACATTCAATAAAAGGTGTGCCAATAATGTCACAAGGTTTGGTAATATTTATAGGTTGTCTGTTTGGCGGATTATTCATTATAATACAGTCGTGCATTCCCTCCAGACCAAGGGGCTGATGCATATTAAGCTCAATAATAACCTTGTCTGCCTGCTTAACAAAAGAAGGCGTATTTCCCACAGCTGTTGTAGGAATAATATTACCATCCTCAGTGATAGCCAGAGCTTCCACAAGGGCAATATCTACTTTAGGCAGAACACCATAGTTTACATATTGAGTAGAATGAGAAAGATGCATGTCATCATACTCCAGTTCACCGTTATTAATCGCCTTTCGGATAACAGAATTAGTCAGATAAGGCAGACGCTTTCTGATGGCACCTACCTCTGTGAGAGCAGTGTCAATTTCAGGTCCTACAGATGCACCTGAATATATATCCAGCTTAAGCTGTTCACCGTTCTTGACGCGCTCAGCTATTGCAAGAGGTACAGCTTTCGGATAGCCCGAAGGGGTGAACCCGCTGACACCGATTACCATTCCGTCCTCAATAAGCTTGGCGGCTTCATCGGCTGAAACAACTAAATCCAATGCATTTTTGTTACGTAATCTTTCAGATACTTTTGTATCAAGCTCCATGATAGTGGCCTCCTTGTTTTATCAAAACTCACTATATCCAAATATATCACCGGGAGAGTATAAATTCCATAAATAAACAAATCCTGCACAATAATAAAGTTACAAAAAATGAAAAAAGCAGGATAACCTTGAACTGTCAAAGTCCCTGCTTTTTTTTAGTCGTTAATAGTCTCGTCATCCCCATTATCCACTTCCTCTAGAACTCTGTTGTATTCGGCAAAGATGGCATTTTTAATCTTGGTTCTGGTTTCGGATAAAAGTGGGTGCGCTATATCTCTGTAGTCGCCTTCGCCTATTTTTCTGCTAGGCATTGCTACAAAGAGACCATTTTGCCCATCGATAATTTTAATGTCGTGGACAACGAATTCACTGTCAAAAGTAACTGATGCGACGGCTTTCATTTTGCCTTCGTCAGAAACTCTTCGAATTCTGACATCTGTAATTTCCATATACACGCCACCTTCCTGTATTAGATTGTCAAATTTCTGACTAATTATACAATAAAAATAAAGAATTTACAAGAAAAAAATGAGTTGTTTAATACATAATAATGTGAATAATTTGTGAATTATCACAATTAAATAATAATAATGTTTTTTTTGCCAAATGTAGAGCATTTTCGCATAAAATATGATATACTTAATTCCAACTGAAAGATGGAGGATTTAAGATGGTTAATCTTACTGAATATAAAAATATACATTGTATAGGAATCGGTGGTGTAGGAGTATCTGCTATTGCAGAAATTCTTCTGTCAAGAGGATACACTGTTTCCGGTTCTGATATGAAGCGTTCAGAAATAACAGACAGACTTGCCGAAAAAGGCATTAAAATTTACATTGGACATGCTCGCGAAAACGTAGAAGATGCAGAGCTTATTGTTTACTCAGCGGCAATAGCTGAAGAGAACCCTGAAATAATCAGAGCAAGAGAAAAGAATATTCCACTGGCAAGCAGAGCCGAAGTCCTGGGAGTTTTGATGGATGACTTTGAAAACAGCATTGCTATTAGCGGAACTCACGGAAAGACAACGACAACCTCTATGGTTTCACTTATTCTGGAACACGCAAAGCTTGAGCCTACAATTCTAGTCGGAGGAAATCTTGCGGAAATCGGAGGAAATGTTAAAGTTGGACACAGTAAGTATTTTGTGACAGAGGCATGTGAATACAGAGACAGTTTTCTTCAGCTAAGACCCAGAATTGAAGTAATCCTGAACATCGATTCGGATCATCTGGATTACTTTAAGGATATTGATCATATTGTAGACTCTTTTGACAGATTCACTAAGCTGATTCCTGAGGGAGGAAAGATTATTGCATATGATGCAAATCCTTTTGTTGCAAAGATTATCAGGGGTGTACCGGGTACAGTGACATTCGGGTATAATGAGACTTGTGACTACTACATTGACCAGATAGAATTTGACGATAACGGAATGCCGTCATATGTGCTAAGTTACCATGGAGAGATGCTGGGAAATATTAAACTGACTATACCCGGAGAACACAATATTCTTAATTCAGTGGCTGCCTTTGCATGCTGTCATCAGTTAGGTGTTGATGTGAATGTGATTATTGAAACGCTTAATGGGTTTACGGGTACACAGAGAAGATTTGATGTTGTTGGAACAACAGGAAAAGGCGTAAGAATTGTTGACGATTATGCACATCATCCAACTGAAATCAAGGCTACCTTGTCAGCGGCATCGAAGATTAACCGCAATAAACTTTGGTGTCTGTTCCAGCCACACACATATACAAGAACACTGGCTTTATTTGATGAGTTTGCAGAGAGTTTCGGTGATGCAGATGTTCTTGTAATGGCAAAAATTTATGCGGCAAGGGAAAAGGATATTTATAAAGTGTCATCCAGAAACCTTGCAGAAGAAATAATGAAAAGACATCCTGAAAAGGAAGTTTACTATTTCGACACATTAGAAGAAATCGCAGACTTCGTTAAAGAAAAAGCAGAACCTAATGATCTGGTAATCACTATGGGTGCCGGCGATATTTACAAAGTCGGAGAAATGGTCTTATCAGAGAATTAAAATAGAAAGTTTCTACTATACAAACCAAACAAATTAAACCAACGAACGAGAAAGAAGAGGTATGAGAAATGAGCAACGTGTTCGAAGACTACAAGATTTTTGCAGGTAACTCAAACACCAAACTTGCAGAAGAAATTGCAGCTATTCTTGGCAAGGAGCTGGGAAAGGCAACTGTTAAGAAATTCAGCGACGGAGAAATTTCTGTAAGCTTATGGGAAACTGTTAGAGGATGTGATGTTTTTATCATCCAGTCAACAAGTGATCCTGTAAATGACAACCTTATGGAAATTCTTATCATGATTGACTCTATGAAGAGAGCTTCCGCAGGAAGAATTAATGTTGTAATGCCTTACTACGGATATGCAAGACAGGATAGAAAAGCTAAGGCAAGAGACCCAATCACAGCTAAATTAGTAGCTGATATTCTGCAGGCAGCCGGTGCTGACAGAGTTATTACAATGGACCTTCATGCCGCACAGATTCAGGGATATTTCGATATTCCGGTTGATCACCTTGTAGGCATGCCGATTATTGCAAAGTATTTCTTAGAAAAGGGACTGGAAGATCTTTGCGTAGTATCTCCTGACCACGGAAGTGTAACAAGAGCAAGAAATCTTGCACAGGTTCTTAATTGCCCAATCGCAATCGTTGACAAGAGAAGACCGGAACCAAACAAGAGCGAAATTATGAATATTATCGGTAATATCGAAGGAAAGAACTGCATCATTCTTGACGATATGATCGACACAGCAGGAACAATCTGCAACGCTGCAAATGCAATTAAAGACATGGGAGCAAAGGCTGTTTATGCAGGAGCAACACATGCAGTACTGTCAGGTCCTGCAATTGAAAGACTGGATGCTTCCGCAATTGAAGAATTAGTATTACTGAACACAATTCAGATGCCTGAAGAAAAGGTTATCGATAAGATGACATTCTTATCAGTTGCTCCTCTTTTCGCAAATGCAATGTCACTAATTCATAAGAATGATTCAATCAGTACTTTATTTGAAGTTTAGAGGTTTAATAAATGTTTGTAATTGCTGGACTTGGAAATCCGGGAAAGAAGTATGAAAATACGAGACACAATATGGGTTTCATTACAGTAGATCAGCTTGCAGAAAAACATAACATTAGAGTAGATAAGATAAAATTCAAGGCTTTGGTCGGCGAAGGTAGAATCGCCGGCCAAAAAGTTTTGTTGGTAAAACCGCAGACCTACATGAATCTCAGTGGTGAATCCATAAGAGACGTTGTGAATTTCTATAAGCTGGACCCGGAAAATCTAATAGTAATATATGATGACATGGACGTGGATTTAGGTGCACTCAGAATTCGCAAATTCGGAAGTGCAGGGTCACACAACGGAATGAAGTCCGTGGTTTATCAGTTGAAATCTGACCGTTTTCCTAGAATCAGACTGGGGATAGGCAGTAAGAAAACAGCAGATGCTGCAGATTTTGTTACCGGCGGATTCACGAAGGAAGAAGTTCCTCTGTTAGAAGAATCTGTTACAAATGCTGTAAATGCCATTGAATGCATTCTCGGAGAAGACATAGATATGGCAATGAACAAATATAATACTAAAAAGAAAAAGCAGAAGAAAGAAAAAGAAGATGAGTAGACAGGGAATCACTAACATTTCAGGCGTGTCTGAAAGCCGTAGCGCGTATGTGATTTCTCAGATAGCAAAAGAAGAAGGACAGAGCTTAATTATTACGGCAACGGGAAACAGAGCCCACAGATTAGCTTCAGATCTTTCTTTTTTTACTGATAAGGAAGTTCTCGTTCTTCCTGCTGAGGATCAGATTTTTTTAAGATATGCGGCAAAGAATCACGACCAGCTAATTGAACGACTGAAAATTCTTAAGGCACTTCGCACTAATGCAGACTGCATAGTGGTAGCGCCTGTTTCTGCTGCAATAAAAAAGATTTCACCACATAAAAACTTTGAAAAGCTTTCCCTGCATCTGGAGCGAGGCAGTGAAATAGACCCCGAGGCAGTCAAAGAGACTCTGGTAAAAATGGGATACGAAAGAATGGACATTGTCAACGGAAAAGGTGAGTTCTCTTTCCGTGGAGGAATCATCGATATTTTTACTCCCGATGGCGATAACCCTTACCGAATTGAGCTTTTTGACCGAGAAATCGACGACATAAGAAGTTTTGACATTGAGACTCAGCGATCAGTGGAACCGCTGAAGTTTGTGGAAGTCTTCCCCGCCGAACAGATGCTTGCCGACAAGGGGATGTTCGAAGACGCATCAAAACTCCTTCACAAGGAGTACACCACACAGATTAAAAAACTTGAAAAGAATCCGGAAACTCTTGAAGCGGCAGACAATCTTACGAAGAGAAGAAATGAACTTTGTGAATATATTACAAATGTTTCTAACCTGCAGATGCTGGAAAACTACCTGCACTATTTCTATGATGAGACAGAATACCTTTGGGATTACATGGAAAAAGGAAGCGTCATTATAGATGATCCTGAAAGAATTTATGAATTCCTGGATACCAGAAGTGCAGAAATAAAAGATGACTTTAAGGTAATGCTGGAAAGAGGCCAGATTATTCCTAAGGATATGGAACTTATAACCGGCAAAGACGACCTGATGAAAGTATATCAGAGAGATTCTGTATTTCTGCTGACCCCGTTCCCAAAAACAATTAAAGGAGTTTCTCAGTACAGCCAGATTCATAATGTAAATGCACGCCAGATGATATCCTTTAACGGAAGAATGGATGTGCTTGAAAATGAACTAAAGAGTTATGTAAGAGAAAACTACAGAATAGTTTGCGTCCTATCCAGCGACGAAAGAATAGATAATATAAAAGAATTTGTTGAAAGGATAGGAATTTCCGGACGAGTGGAATTTGCCAGAGGCAGTCTGTCAGCGGGAATGGATTTTCCGGGCAGCAAGCTTTGTTACATCAGTGAAAACGACATTTTCTCAGCTCATAAATCTCTGAACAGAAAGCGAAAATCCAGGAAGAGCAGCCAGGCTAAGCTGCAGTCTTTCTCCGATATGAAGGCTGGGGATTACGTGGTTCATGAAAATCATGGAATCGGTAGATTTATCGGAATAGAACAGCTTACAGTTCAGGGTGACAAGAAGGACTATATTAAAATAAAGTATGCTGGCAACGATATGCTGTATGTTCCTGTAGAACAGATGGATATGGTTCAGAAGTATATAGGAAGCGATGGAATCACGCCGAAAATAAATAAGCTGTCAGGCGGCGAATGGAAGTTGACCAAGGCGAAAGCCAAGGCGGCCATAGCTGAGATGGCGTCTGAGCTTCTGGATCTTTATGCAAAGCGAAAGATGAAACAGGGCCATGCCTTCGGAGAAGATACTGTCTGGCAGAAAGAGTTTGAGGATTCTTTCCCTTATGAGGAAACATCAGATCAGCTTCGTGCTACTGCCGAAATCAAGGAAGATATGGAAAGACCTGTAGCTATGGATCGACTTCTTTGCGGTGATGTAGGTTTTGGGAAAACTGAGGTTGCGGCAAGGGCTCTATTTAAATGCCTTACAGATGGCAAGCAGGCAGCTGTGCTGGTGCCGACAACCATTCTTGCAAACCAGCATTACTATACATTAAAGGAAAGATTCGAACAGTTTCCGTTTAAGGTAGAAATGCTTTCCAGGTTCCGTTCTGACAAGCAGCAGAAGAAAATTATCGAGCAGGTAAAAGCCGGTGAAATAGATTTAATTATAGGTACACACAGGCTGCTTTCCGACGATATAGAATACAAGGATCTGGGACTTCTTGTCATCGACGAGGAGCAGAGATTCGGCGTTGCTCATAAGGAAAAAATAAAACAGATTAAAGAAAACGTAGATGTTCTGACGCTGTCTGCAACTCCAATCCCAAGGACGCTGAACATGTCTCTGACAGGAATAAAGGACATGAGCATTATTGAGGAGCCGCCGGAAGAAAGATATCCGGTACAGACCTATGTTCTTGAACAGGATGACACTACTCTGAAAGAAGTAATAACAAGAGAAATTGACCGAGGCGGCCAGGTTTATGTAGTGTACAACAGAGTCCGCGGCATTAACAAAATTGCAGAAAAAATCAGAGAACTGGTACCTGAGGCAGATGTTGTAGTAGGCCATGGACAGATGAACGAACATGTACTTGAAGATGTGATGCTGAGTTTCATCAATGGAGAGCACAATGTCCTGGTGGCCACAACAATAATAGAATCGGGAATAGATATTTCAAATGCCAACACCATGGTCATAATGGATGCTGACAGATACGGTCTTTCACAGCTTTACCAGCTGCGTGGCCGAGTTGGACGTTCTAACAGAATCGCATATGCCTACCTGATGTATCAGAAGGATAAGGTTTTGACCGAAGTAGCGGAAAAGAGACTGAAGGCCATTAAAGAGTTTACTGAATTTGGAGCAGGCTTTAAGGTTGCCATGAGGGATCTGGAAATCAGAGGTGCCGGAAACCTTCTGGGCAGCCAGCAGAGCGGGCATATGATGAATATCGGATATGAACTTTACTGCAAGCTGGTAGATGATGCCATTCGCGCTCTGAAGGGTGAAATTGTCAAAGATCGTGACCAGGAAGAGGAACTTGCAGTGGAAATCAGGGTTACTGCCAATATTCCAAACTGGTACATTGAGAACGAAACCCTAAAGCTTCAGATGTACAAGAAAATTGCAGCTATCAGAACTGAAGAAGAGGCTGACGAGCTTTATGATGAAATGCTCGACCGTTTCGGCGATGTGCCGAGAGAAACTATGAACCTGGTGAGAATTTCACGCATCAGAAGTCTTGCCGAGGATCTCTCAGTGGTCAGGATTTCCGAGCAGGGTGACAAGATTATCGTCCAGTTCGGTGAACAAAACCCACTGAGTGGATATGCTCTTTTTAATGTAAATGAAGCATTCGGACTGAGAGCTTTTGTTCATGGAGGCAAGGAGCCTTTTATCAGAATAAGCACAAAACCTATGAACAAACTAGAAGACTGTATCAGGTTACTGGAAATATTGTCACAAGATAAAAAGAGCAGCTGACTCTCGCACGAGTTAATCGTGTAGCCAAAAGCTGCTCCGTTTATTTTAAACGTCCAAATCAGTACACTCTAGCTGTATAGCTGTTTAGCTATAAATTCTGCACCGATCTGAGCCGTTTTTGTCTCAACATCACTCAGTTTTTTATCCTCGTTTGCTATCATTATAATTGAACCGATAACATCTCCGTGAGCGAGAATAGGAACAATAATTTTTGAGGGGCTTTCATACTTTTCTTTAGTCTGAATCTGATAGTCCAGTTCTTCGTCTATTTTGCTGTTGGCAAACAGACGTTTTTCCTTACCTGAAGAGGCGATAAACATATCAGTGTCAGTAATGGCAACTGTACATCCTAAATTCTGAGCTGCAGTTTCTGCAAACTCTGTTGCAACCTGATTCATGTCGCTAATTGGGGAGTATTTCTTTAAAACAATTTCGCCGGAATTACCGGTAAATATTTCCAGAGGATCGCCTTCACGGATTCTGAGGATTCTTCTGATTTCTTTAGGGACAACTACTCTGCCCAAATCATCAATTCTTCTGACTATTCCTGTGGCCTTCATTTAACCTTCTCCTTTTAATAGACTTTTTACTTGACTTTGTAATCCTAGTTTCTGCACGGAATGGGAAAATATACATTGGAGACGGTGGTGTTAAATGGAAAAAGAAATATATATAACTGTTGAAAATCAAAGATTTTATATGCTATAATATTAAAGTTTCAAAAAAACATGTATTTGACACATAAATTGAGTAATAATGAAAGAGAAAGAATGAGGTGCCTGAAAATGCTTTTTACTAAGATTAGTCTTTTGGATGAGAACTATGAAATTCAAAATGACATGTATGTTGGCGTAAAGGGAGATACAATTTCATATATTGGAAAAAAGAAACCGGAAGAAGATTTTGGCGAAGAAATAAACGGAAAGAACAGACTGCTTATGCCCGGTTTCTATAATGCACATGCTCATTCACCAATGGCACTGATGAGAGGATACGGCGAAAACCTTGTACTTCAGGACTGGCTGGAAACCAAGATTTTCCCATTCGAAGACAAACTGGACAGCAACGCAGTTTACTGGGGAACAATGCTATGCATGGCTGAGTCTATAAAATACGGAATTGTTTCCTCATCAGACATGTATTATTTCATCCCGGATATGGTAAAGGCTGTATACGACAGCGGTATGAAAGCAAATATTTCAAGATCCATAGCAAATCCTATGGGTATCCCATATGATGAACTTCCTTCAATAGCTGAGGCAAGAGAATCACTGAAATACCATGGATATGCAGATGGAAGAGTTTTGATAGATACAAGTCTGCATGCAGAGTATACTAATAATATAGAGACTGCAACGCGTCTTGCAGAATTTACTAAAGAAGCAGGTGCCATTATGCACGTTCACTGTTCAGAAACAAAATTTGAACATGATGAATGCATAAAAAGACATGGAAAGACTCCTGCACAGTTTTTGAACGACTGCGGGCTTTTCGACGGCCCTGCACTGGCAGCTCACTGCGTATGGTGTGAACCTGACGATTTGGAAATTTTCGCAGAAAAAGGCGTATCGGTGGCAACAAACCCCATGAGCAATCTTAAACTTGCAAGCGGAATCGCAAATGTTCCTGCAATGATGAGCAGGAAAATAAATGTTGCGGTTGGTACAGACAGTGTGGCAAGTAACAACAGTCTGAACTTCTTTGAGGAAATGAAGGCAGCCGCTGCGCTTGCAAAGGTGAGAGTAAAAGATCCAACAGTTGTTACGCCTAAAGAAGTTTTGATGATGGCTACATTAAACGGGGCAAAAGCACAGGGCAGAACAGACTGTGGAACGCTGGCAGCAGGAAAGAAAGCCGACATGATTATGCTTCGGACAGATGTGCCAAACATGCACCCTGTTCACAATATGGTAAACAATCTGGTATATGCAGGTGACAGCGGAGACATTGTGATGACCATTGTCGACGGTAAGATTCTGTATAATAACGGTGAATATACTACTATTGATATAGAAAAGACAATCTTTGAGGCTGAGACAGCAACTGAAAAGATTCTGAAAATGCTGTAGGGACAGAGAGGTGATGTAGAGAAAATGTCTGGCGTAGATAAAGGTAGCAAATTTATTAAAGGTGCGGCGATTCTGGGCATTGCCGGAGTCATGATTAAAGTAATGGGGGCTGTTTTTAGAATTCCCCTGACAAACTGGATCGGTGACGAGGGAATGTCATATTATGGAGTTGCCTACACTATTTACTCAGCGCTTCTGGTGCTGGCAACAGCAGGTATTCCTGTTGCCATTTCAAGAATGGTTTCAGAGAGAATCGCTGTGGGAGAGTATAGGAACGCTCATAAAGTTTTTAAGGTTGCGACAGCTCTCATGTTTGGAATCGGATTGATTTCTTTTGCAATCTGTTTCTTTGGCGGCGACCTGATCACAAAACTGCTGCAGAATCCGGAAGCAGCACTGGCTGTTAAGGCAATTGCTCCGGCACTTCTGTTTGTTCCGGTTATGTCCTCATTCAGAGGATACTTTCAGGGCCGTCAGAACATGAATCCGACGGCAGTCTCACAGATGCTGGAACAGCTGGTACGAGTAGGCTTTGGGCTTGCTCTTGCATATATTTTCATGAAAACCAGTCTTATCAAAGCGGCTGCAGGTGCATCCTTCGGTGCTTCTGCAGGATCTCTTGCAGGCCTGGTAACAATAGTTCTGATTTATTTTCTGAATCGCAGAGTGATTCACAAAAAAAACAGACTTCATAGCCAAAATACTGAATCAACATCAGTAATTTTGAAGAAAATAGTAGTAATCGCAGTGCCTATTATTATAGGCAGTGAAATATTACCGTTAATGTCAGTTATCGATACAAGCATTATTATGGGAAGACTTCAGGATACAGGATGGTCCTATGATGAAGCAAAAAGCATGTATGGACAGTTGAGCGGTTTCTGCAACTCCCTGATTGCATTTCCGCAGGTGTTCACGCAGGCTGTTGCTGTCAGTCTGGTTCCTGCTGTAGCAGCTGCCTTCAGAATGAAGGATAAGGAGTCTATTCAGTCAAACATCCAGCTTGGCTACAGAACAACCATGATAATGGCATGTCCTTGTGCAGTAGGTATTTTCGCCCTTGCCGAGCCTATTCTGTTAATGCTTTATCCTGCACAGAAAGCAAGTGCGATAGCTGCTGTACCGACATTGATGATAATGGCATTAAGCGTGGTGTTCCTTGCCATTGACCAGACCTCAACAGGTATTCTTCAGGCAATAGGCAAGCAGAACCTGCCTGTAGTCAACCTGTTTATCGGATGTTTAGGCAAGATTGTAATCACTTATGTTCTGGTAGGTATCAAGGCGGTGAATATAAAGGGTGCCGCAATAGGAACAATTTTCGCCTATGTAGTATCACTGCTGCTGAATAACACTGCGATAAAAAAACACACAGGAACGAAAATCAACTACGACATAACATATGTCCGACCTTTGGCCGCATCGCTGATTATGGGCGTCTGTGCATTTGCATCTCATAAGCTGCTTGCTTCTATTTTAGGAAACAGCCTGGCAACGCTGTTTGCAATATGCGTAGGTGCAGCGGTTTATGTTGTTCTAATCTTCGCATTTAAGGCAATTACACTTGACGAACTTGAGAATATTCCGGGAGGCACAAAGCTGAAATCCCTGATAGGTAAATTCGTTAAATCATAAAAAGCTATTGACAAAATCGTTGAAAAATGCGACAATACAAAGGCAAAGTTGACACGTATTAAGGAGGAATTTTACATGAATAAAGCAGAATTAGTTGCTGCAGTTGCAGAAAAAACAAACTTTACAAAGAAGGATGCTGAAGTAGCTCTTAACGCAGTACTTGCAAGCATTGAAGAAACTCTTGTAAAGGGAGATAAGGTTCAGCTTATCGGATTCGGAACTTTCGAAACAAGAGAAAGAAAAGAAAGACAGGGAAGAAACCCTAGAAAGCCTGAAGAAACAATCATGATTGCTGCTTCAAAGGCACCTGTATTCAAAGCAGGTAAGGCTCTTAAGGATGCAGTTAACAAATAATCAGATAATATAGAAATTCCGGACAACCTTTCGTATGAGAAGGGTTGTCCTTTTTCTTCCTGTTGACAGTAATGGAGGTTAATATGAGAATAGATAAGTTTTTAAAAAATTCAAGACTCATTAAAAGAAGAACTGTTGCAAAGGATGCCTGCGATCAGGAAAGAGTATCTGTAAACGGTAAGGTTGTAAAAGCCGGTGCAGAGGTTAAGGTGGGCGATGAAATTCATATAGAGTTTGGAAACAGTTCAATCACTGCAAGAGTGCTTAAATTAACTGAATCCTGTCGAAAAGAGGATGCGGCAGGAATGTACGAAATAATCGACTAGGCGATGGAGAACCTGAGGCTCGCCATCGCCTAGAAAATATTTCTTACAGAAATTTGCTCGTTTTCTTTCAGGGCAGTGAGTTGTTCTTTCAGAGACAGAACCTCGCCCCGCCCGTTAGAAGCATCTTCTTCATCGATATATTCCAACGCTCTGGCAAAGGCAGAATCTGTATCATTCACATCTCCTGTATCGAGAAAATACAATGCGGTTTTTCTGTACTTATGCCATTTTTTATAATCAGCTTCGAATTCTTTCTTTGCTGTTTTCCAGTCATTGTCCTTTATAGCAGTTAAAACTTTTTCCTCGCAGCTTCTAGTCATATCTTCAAGGGTATCGGTAGAATAACCGTAATAGCAGACCCATGCACCGATAACCAGGCCGAGAGATATTATTGAGGTTATCAAAGCTTTCATAGACTATATCAACTCCTTTGCATATGTTTCGCCCTTTTCAGGAACCGGAAAAACGTGAATCTGCAGATTTCCATCATAAAAAGCTACAAAGACATCGCTGACGGTTTTGATACCGCGAATGCGTAAAGCATCCAGCAGCTTTTCTTTACTGCTTCCGGCTTTAGAAAGATTGTCCTCATATATGACACCATCACTGATTACAATCATAGGAAGAGCCGGCTGCTGGGTTGTGGTAATAATAGAAAGCTCGCCATTGGACTCCATAATAGCGTACTGAACATCAAACAGAGATGGACAGTTGCCGATGCGAAGCTGCTCGAAAAGCTCGTTTACTGTTATTCGAAGTCTTTTCATTTCTTTTACGTTGAGGCGCCCCTGATCCACGAGAATTGTCGGAGTTCCATCCACAAGATTTTTGATGCCCTCAAATTTTGTTGTAAGAAATGAAATGAGAATCTGGAGAAACATGAGTGCGAAAATAGCCACAATGCCGTTAAGCAGAGACTGACTTGGAGAATCGATTGGAATTGAAGCCAGTTCGGCTATCATAAAAATTACCACAAGCTGAAAAGGAGACATTTTGGAAAGCTCGGAGCTTCCCATAAGACGCAGAGCAAATAAAACCACCGCGTACAGTATTACTGTACGTATACATACAATTATCATTTGAAAACCTCCCTGATAATGATATGAAAAATGAAATAGAATAATACTATTGTGAGCAATAATAGGTTTTGATATACTATAAATCGAAGCAAAAGAGACTATAGAGGGGATTATATGAGTAACAGTAACAAGTTTAAAACAATATTTTTGTTTACCTATGCGGCTGGAGGTGCTATAGGGCCGCTTCTTGGTCAGTATCTTGACGGCATAGGGTTTTCAGGAACGAGAATCGGCACGGTAACAGCTCTGGGAACTGCAATGGCAGCTCTTGGCTCTGCATGCTGGGGACGTGTTTTTTCAAATGCCAAGGATGGGAGAAAGGTAATCCTGATGCTTTCTCTTATTGCATCTGTAATGGCTGTTTTAGATTCTCTTGTTGGGGGGTTCCTGATTTTTACAATTGTGTATGCCGTTCTTTTTTTCTTCCAGGGACCTATTAACGGTCTGAACGATGCAATGGTTCTGGCAGAAGGAGAAGAGTACGCAGGCATCAGGCTATGGGGGGCAATCGGGTACTCAATTTCTGTCTTTATCAGCGGAAGAATCGGTGAGTATTTCGGACTGCAGAATATTTTCTACATATACGCTCTTTCATATTTTGTAGGTGGCCTGATGATTATGACAATCAAAACAGGCAAACCTGCGGTTTCTGTTGAAGCAGGATCCCCTAAGGGAAAAATAAGTTACAGGCATCTGTTTAAGGAAAAGAAAGCTATCCAACTTCTTGTTTGTGGAGTTTTTGTTCTGGGAAGTACTCTTGCTCATAATACTTATTTTGGATTTCTCTTCAGGGACGGTGGCGGAAATGTGGCCGGTATAGGAACTGTTTTTCTGCTTATGGCCGGAAGTGAGGCTATCTTTATGCCTTTAGCTCCATGGCTTTCCAGAAAACTGACTCAGGAAAGGCTGTTGTTATTTGCAATTATCCTTGCAACTCTAAGATTCGGATGGTATGCAACAGGACCGTCATATCAGGCTCTCCTTGCGACTTTTGTTATTCAGGGTGTGGTTAACGGAATCATCCTTGTTGAGTACGTAAAGTGTCTTTCACGTTCAGTCAATCCGAGATTGATAGGAATTGCCATGTCCGCATATTATGCATGCTGTACTAACGGTGGCGTAATCTTTACTAATTTCGTCAGTGGAGTTACTATGGAACATTTCGGAAGTACCGGAGTATATGCTCTGCTTGCAGGTATGAATGCTGTAGCGGCGGTTTTATATGTGATTTTCGGATTACATAAACCGATGAAGCATAACAATCGGTAAAATGATAAAAAACCAATGCAGTTAAAGAAAAAACTTGCATCGGGATGAAATCTATGGTAATATGGCTAAGTCGCAATTTCGCGATTAAGCTGTGAAGCAGAAGGAACAATTCGACAAAAGAATTTAAAAAACTTCAAATTCATAGTTGACAATCATCAAAACCGATGATATACTAAATAAGCTGTCGCGGTGATAGCGCACGGCAAGGTGATAAGGAAACTGCTTATCATAAAGAACCAAGAAAACTTCATAGTGTGG
>JAQYNQ010000073.1 GCA_028727785.1 Eubacteriaceae bacterium
ATCTACAAGATCATATTTCATGCACTGCATCAGAATGTTTGCAAAAATCTGCTCAAACAAATCCGTTCCTTCGAATCTTCTCTTGTAGTTCTTTCCAAAAGTACTGAAATGAGGAACCGGGTCAAAGAAATCCAAACCCAGGAACCATCTGTAAGCTACATTGACTTCTATGTCCTTTATTGTCTGGCGCATACTTTTAATGCCGAACATATACTGTATGATTGGTATCTTGATTAGCATAACCGGATCTACACTTGGTCTGCCATTGTCGGAAGAATACTTTTCTTCGACTAAGTCGTATATGAATGAGAAATCCACTGTACTGTCTATTTTACGAAGAATATGATCTTCGGGTACCAGTTGATCTAGAGAAACAATCTGCATCTGACCTTTATTGCTTGTATTTTTAGTTATCATAGCGCACCTCTTTTCTTAGGTAAATTATACCATAGAACCATTGAAAATTCAACGATTTAAGACATTCTATAAAGCTAAAAATGCACTGATTTTGCATCGTGAAAATGTCAAAAACAAGATAAAGCCCACACTTTTACATGTGGACTTTGTCTACAGTCTGATGACCTCACAAATGTAAGGTCATTAATTTTATATAATTTATTATTCTTCGTAAAGGTCGATTCCACAGTTAGTCTGTACTTTCTGCACGTCATCATTATCTTCAAGAATGTCAATCATTTTTCTTAATTTTGCAATATCATGTTCATCTGATGGAGCACTTTCCATTGATGGTACAAACTCAATATCTGATTCGATGAATTCATAACCTGCGTCTTTAAGAGCCTGATATACATCAGTATATACATTTGGTTCTGTGTATACAGTAAAGCTGTCTTCTTCAGCAATCATATCGTCTGCACCGGCTTCAAGTGCTGCTTCCATTAGTTCATCTTCATCGATCTCATCTGTCTTTTCAATAATAAGAACACCCTTTCTTGAAAACATGTATGATACACATCCCGGAGTTCCCAGATTTCCACCGTGCTTATCAAATGTAGATCTTACAAATGAAGTTGTTCTGTTAGTATTATCTGTAAGACAGTTAACGATAACAGCAACTCCACCTGCACCATATCCTTCAAAAGATAATTCTTCATATGAAGCTCCGCCCAGTTCGCCTGTACCCTTCTTAATAGCCCTCTGGATATTATCGTTAGGCATACTGATTCCTTTTGCCTTTTCAATTGCTACTCTAAGACCGGCATTATATTCAGGATCTCCACCGTCTTTTGCTGCAACTGTAATTGCTTTTGCATACTTTGTAAATAATGCAGCTCTTTTAGAGTCCTGTGCTGCCTTTCTTCCTGCTATTGTACCGTGTCTACCCATGGAGACACCTCCTTATCTTAAAATTTTTTTAACAGTTTTTTAACTGAATTATTATACTATATCATTTTCTATTTTTCAAGCATGTTCTTATGAGCTGTTGCCATCATCAGTTTAATTCTGTTTAACTGGTTAACATCGCTTGCACCGGGGTCATAGTCGATGGCTGCAATGTTAGCCATAGGATTAAGCTTTCTGATTGCTTTCATCATACCTTTTCCTGTAACATGATTAGGCAGACATGCAAATGGCTGAAGACAAACGATATTTTCCACGCCATTATGTACAAGCTCTATCATTTCTCCTGTAAGCAGCCATCCCTCACCACACTGGTTACCCACTGAAGTGATAGTTTCAGCAGCTTTTGCAGTTTCCTCAATGTATGCAGGTTCTGTGAAATTTTTACTTTCACGCAGAGCTTTTCTCATTGGCTTACGCAGCCATTCAATGGCTTTGATAGCTAAATCATTGATTTTCATGTCTTTGTATGAGCCGGACAAGTTTTCATAATTGAATCTCTTATTGAACATGCCATAAAGGAAGAAGTCGATTAAATCAAGAACAACTGCCTCTCCACCTTCACTTTCGATAATTCCAACTATATCGTTATTAGCGTTAGGGTGATACTTAACAAGTATCTCTCCGACAACACCAACCTTAGGTTTTTTCACACCGGTTCTTTCAACTTTATCAAAGGCATCTACCAGTTCTTTTACAAGAGCTGCAAATTTTCTTCTGTTAAAGTGAATTGTATTTTCTACAATTCTATCATGATATTCATCAAGAATAGCTTGACATGTTCCCGGAACTTTCTCATAAGGTCTGGTTGCATATAGGATTCTCATAATAAGATCTCCATACAGAGCTCCAATAACCAGTTTGATTCCCATCTTCGGAGTTATCTTAAATCCCGGATTCTTTTCCAGACCAACTATGTTGAAGGAAATTACAGGAACCTGTTCCATATCGAGATCTTTTAGGGCCTTTCTAAGCAATGCGACATAGTTACTTGCTCGACATCCTCCACCTGTCTGAGACATAAACACAGCAGTTTTGTTTAAGTCGTATTCTCCTGATTTCAATGCAGAAATAATCTGACCTAATGTAACAATTGTAGGATAGCATGCGTCATTGTTTATATAACGAAGTCCCTCTTCCACGGAATTCTTGTCTACAGGAGGAAGAAGTACCGCATTATATCCACATGATCTCATAGCAGGTTCCAGATATGTAAAATGTACCGGTGACATCTGAGGAACAAGGATAGTATATCCTGCATCTCTCATGTCTTCCGTAAACATTTTTCTCTCATAAGGCTTATGATTTGGCGTAGGCTTTACTCCATTTTTTTCACGCTCTTCCATCGCCGCCTTTAATGACCTGATTCTGATTCTTGCAGCTCCGAGATTTGCACCTTCATCTATCTTAAGAACAGTATACAGCTTATTATTTGCATTACATATTTCTTCCACCTGATCAGTAGTTACCGCATCCAGTCCGCAGCCGAAAGAGTTGAGCTGAATTAGCTCAACATCATCTCTGTCTCCTGCAAAAGATGCAGCTTTATACAGTCTTGAATGGTAAGTCCACTGGTCAAGGACTCTAAGAGGTCTTTCCAGCCTTCCATGATGCTGGATAGAATCTTCTGACAAAACGACCAGATCAAATGAATTAATCATTTTATCTATACCATGATTGATTTCCGGATCTACATGATATGGTCTGCCTGAAAGTACAATGCATTTTTTATTATGCTTCTGTGCGAAACGAAGAGCATTTTCTCCCTGCTTTCGCACGTCATTTTTATATTTTTTCTGTTCTTTACGAGCTTTGGAAACAGCCTCAATGATTTCGTCCTTAGAAATGTGCATTGGAGCAAATTCTTTTGTCAGCATTTCTGCAAGTCGAAGGTCATTGTCATAAGGAAGGAATGGATGAGAAAATCTTACATCATTTTCCTCAAATACATCATCCATGTTATTTGCAATAACTTCCGGATATGTTGCTACAACAGGGCAATTGTAATGATTTGGAGCATTAACATCCTCTTTTCTTTCGAAATTCAGGCATGGATAGAATATCCATTTCACTCCATTTTCCACTAAAGACTTAATATGTCCGTGAACAAGTTTTGCCGGATAGCATGCAGTATCTGAAGAGATTGTGTCCATCCCCTTCTCATACATCAGCTTGCTTGACGGTGGAGAAAGCTCAACTCTGAACTTCAATGATGTAAATAAAGTAAACCAGAACGGATAATCCTCATACATGTTGAGAACACGCGGAATTCCAACAGTGCCTCTTACTGCATCAAATTCAGATAATGGCTTATATCCAAACAGTCTCTTAAATTTATACTCATAAAGGTTTGGCAGCTTGTTCTCGTGATCAGCTCCACCTGCACCTTTTTCACAACGGTTACCTGTAATAAATCTTGAACCGTCAGCAAATCTGTTAATTGTCAGTATACATCTGTTTTCACAACCCTTACATCTTCCGTTTGAATGCTGAACGGAGAAATCATCAAGCTGCTCTCTTGTAAGAATTGAACTTTCAGAATCATCAATATAATTGTCTTTTGCTATCAGAGCACATCCATAAGCCCCCATCAGTCCTGCAATGTCCGGACGAACTACTTCTCGTCCGATAACTTTTTCCATACTTCGAAGGACAGCATTATTCATGAATGTTCCACCCTGAACAACAATCTTTTCCCCTGCTTCTTCCGGATTTCTGAGCTTAATTACTTTATATAAAGCATTTTTAATAACTGAGTATGACAATCCTGCAGAGATATCTCCGATTGTGGCACCTTCTTTCTGTGCCTGTTTAACCTTGGAGTTCATAAATACTGTACATCTTGTTCCAAGGTCTACAGGATTTTCAGAAAACAGTGCTTCCTGAGCAAAGGCATTAGTATCAAGATTAACTGATTTTGCGTATGTTTCAAGGAAAGATCCACAGCCCGATGAACATGCTTCATTAAGCATGATGTTATAGATTGCGTTGTCCTTTATTTTCATGCACTTCATATCCTGTCCGCCAATGTCAAGGATGAAGTCAACTCCGGGCAGGAAATTTTCAGCTCCTTTATAATGAGCCATCGTTTCTATCTCACCCATATCGGCCTTGAAGGCTGTCTGAATCAGACCTTCACCATAGCCGGTTACACATGTATTTCCAATATATGCATCCTTTGGAAGAAGACTGTAAAGTTCCTTTAACATTGCCTTTACAGCTTCCAGAGGATTGCCTTCGTTTCCTTTATAAAATGAATAAAGCAGGTTCTTATCACTGTCAATAAGCGTAGCCTTTGTAGTTGTCGAACCGGCATCTATGCCAAGGAACGTCGCTCCCTTTGCTTTTGAAATATCTCTTCTCTTTACTCGGTTACGATTATGTCTTGCCATAAAGGCATCGAACTCATGCTTATCCTTAAATAGAGGTTCTATATACTTTGTATCTGATAGCTGCCCCTGATCAGCATTTCTCATACGCTCACAAATAGCCTTAAGTGACTGTTTGCCTTTATTATCAGCAAGCATTGCAGCACCTATGGCAACAAAGAATTTTGAATCTTCAGGAAAAATCACATCCTCCGCAGGAAGGTCAAGGGTTTCAATAAAGCGCTTGCGAAGTTCAGAAAGGAATGTGAGCGGACCTCCCAGAAATGCCACTTTGCCTTTTATTGTATGACCACATGCAAGTCCGCTGATTGTCTGATTTACCACGGCCTGGAAAATAGAAGCTGCTAAATCTTCGATTGCAGCTCCTTCATTAATAAGTGGCTGAATATCAGTTTTAGCAAATACTCCACAACGTGCAGCAATTGGATATATCATTTTTACATTTTTAGCAGCTTCGTTAAGTCCACCGGCATCAGTGTTAAGCAATACTGCCATCTGGTCAATAAATGCACCTGTACCGCCTGCACAGGTACCGTTCATTCTCTGTTCTATAGTAGACCCATAGAAAGTAATTTTAGCATCTTCACCACCCAATTCGATGGCAACATCTGTTTCCGGAATCAGAGTCTCAACAGCCTTGCTGCAGGCAATAACTTCCTGTTCAAAGTGAATGCCAAGCAGATTTGCAAGTGATAATCCACCGGATCCTGTAATAACGGTCTGAATACTCATATCTCCGTACCGTTCATACATTTCTTCTATGAGTTCTTCAACCTTTTCAAAGACATTTGACATGTGTCTTTCATATTTTGAATATACAACCATGCCTTCATCGTTAAGTAGAACAAGTTTAACGGTTGTTGAACCTATGTCAATTCCTAATTTCATCTCATTACCTCTAAATACAAAATACCTTACAGATTCTTTATTTCTTTCTTATAAACGAATACCAACATAACTGCTGAATATAACAATCCTATTATTTCTGCCAGCGGAAATGCTGCCCATGACACGGTAATACCAAATGCATGATATAGAACATATGCAATAGGAAGAATTCCAATAAGCTGTCTTAGGAAAGAACCAATCAGACTAAGTACACCATGCCCTGTTGCCTGGAAAAGATTAGATGTTGTAATGCCAAAAGCAGCAGGGATAAAGCATAAACTGATAAGTCTAAGTGCAGGAATGCCTACTTCAAGCATTTCTTTATCTGCACTGAACATTTTAAGTAGAATATCAGGACATACCTGGAACAGTAAAAAACCTATTATCATAATTGCAATTGCCGCAGACAGTCCATATTTATAAGTTGTAGTCAGTCTCTTCTTATTTCTTGCACCAAAGTTAAATCCCATTATGGGCATAGCACCTGACATTAACCCGAATACAGGCATAAAAATAAATGACTGCAGTTTGAAATATACTCCCAGGACAGCAACAGCCGCAGCAGAAGCAGCAAGGATTGCATTATATCCAAACAGCATTACTGAACCTATTGACTGCATTATTATTGAAGGAAGGCCTACAGCATAAATATCTTTCAGAATACTCCAGTCAAGCTTATCTTTAATGCTGATTACCACATCGTGATCCTTGCATATAATAAGATACAGTGCTACACACATTCCTGCGGCCTGACCTATTACAGTAGCAATTGCAGCACCTGCAACTTCTAATCTAGGCAATCCAAATAGTCCAAAGATAAGAATAGGATCCAGAATCAGATTGACAATAGCCCCTGTCATACTGACAAGCATTGGTCCAATCATATTTCCGGTAGCCTGAAGTACCTTTTCCAGCTGCATGGAAATCATAACAAACAGACTTCCAATTGTAACAATCTGCAGATATGATACTCCATATTCATATATTGCGGCATCTTTTGTATAGGCAGCTGCAAAAGGCTTTGCTACAAATATACCCACAAAAAGAAAAACTAAAAAATTAAAAGCAGCAATTTTAATCGAATGACTTGCTGCTTTATTTGCTTCCTCGAATCTTTTAGCGCCAAGTCTTCTGGCAATCAGTGAATTAACGCCTATACCACTGCCTACACCTAAAGACACCATCAGCATCTGCAGTGGAGCAACAATAGAAACAGCTGTAAGTGCTTTAGAATTCACCATTGAAACGAATACACTATCAACTACATTATATAATGCAAGAATGGTCATGGACAACATTGCCGGCCATGCCATGGAAAAAAGGAGTTTTCCAACAGGAGCAACTCCCATTTTATTCTCTGTAATATTATTGTTTTCCTCCATGAGTTATTCTCCTCCCTTCCTGAATAAAAAAACAAGTTACTGCAAAAGATGTGGGCAAACCTATAAGCCGGGTTCTGTATTAGACAATCATCTATCTAAGGCGTAACATTACTGCACGCTCATGCGGTCTACCAACCAGGGCGGTGACGGGCAGCCACCTTGTATGCCCAATTTTGACCTTGCTCCGGATGGGGTTTACACGGCCGTCATGTCTCCATGACGCCGGTGAGCTCTTACCTCACCATTTCAACCTTACCACGGCATTACCCGTTTCGGCGGAATGTTTCTGTTGCACTTTCCCTATAGTTACCTACGCCGGACGTTATCCGGCATCCTCGCCCTATGGAGCCCGGACTTTCCTCATATTGAAACAATACGCGATTGTCTGGTCTACCCACAACCAATTAATTTTATCATACAAACGGATTGATGTCTACTAACGATTCTATAATTTCTGTATCATAGTCCTTAAATTTGTAACGAAGAATATCAGCCATGTTTTCAACAAAAATCTTTTCACTTCCAAAATGTCCTGCATCAAGAACACATATTTCCTTCTCCATAGCATACATGGCATCATGATATTTTACATCGCCTGTAATGAATAAATCGCACCCTTCATTTACGGCATCTCGGATAAACTCGCCACCACTGCCGCTGCACCATCCTATACAATTAATGCTCTTTCTCATATCACCGACAGTATTGAAAAAGCGCTCCTCAACCTGAAATCCCAGCGACACCTGATGGATAAGTTCACCAAAAGTTGTTTCAAATGGTGTTTCACCTTTTCTGCAAAAGCCGTTGTCATAATCAAAAGCTCTGATATTTTCCAAATCCAGAAGCTGACCGATATAGTCATTGTTTCCTCCGTCCATTTTATCAAAACTTGTATGGCAGGAATATACAGAAATGTCATTCTTAATGAGCTTTGATATAAATCCGCCGGTCACATCAGAGGCATCAATAGTCTTTATACCGCCAAAAATCAACGGATGATGAGTAACTATCAAATCAGCACCACATTCAATTGCCTCATGAATAACCTTGGATGTCACTTCAAGGGCTACCAGAACTTTTTTTACATGCTCTATATCACTGTTAATTTGAAAACCGCAGTTATCCCATGGCTCCGCAAGAGCATTGGGACAAAAAGATTCCATTATTTGCGTAAACTCTTTCTTTGTCATAACAGTTTCTCCATTTTTCATATGCAATAATTATTAAAGCTGAGATAACAGATATTTTATCTTTTCTACTTTTGCTTTGGAATTTACAGCCTCCGTCTCCGGATTACGGCTGTTTTTTAATATGTTCTGATATATACTATCCTCAAGCGCAAGCTTAGTTAGAAGATATTCCTCTGTCAAAGGACCCTTCCATTCAAGAAGTGAGTCCGGATAGTCAAAATCTGCTGTATAATCAGCCTGTCTCTTTACTTCATTTCCTGTGCGAACAGTAATTACTTCACAAATATATTTTCCTTCTCTAACAAGGCTTTCCTTCTCTATATCAAAACCGTTTAAGTACAGCCAGTATCTGAGTGCACCTATTTTATTGCGGGGCTGAAATATATATCTTTTAAACGAGCGGCTCTTCTTAATATTCCAATCCAGAATATCTCTGATAAGAAGGCCTCCCATGCCTGCAATTGCAACAACATCGACTTCTCCGTCTTCTAAGACGTCTATTCCGTCTCCTAGTCTAAGATCATAAGTTTTACCGGGTCCTGCAAGCTTACAGTTTTCATCTGCCTTCGCCAATGAGCCCTTGCTTATATCTGCCATTATAACATGGGGACATTTTCCGGATTCCATAAGATATAATGGCAAAAAACCATGGTCAGTTCCAATATCTGCCATGGTTTCACCTGCAATAATCTCATCAGCAATCAGTTGTAATCTATCACTTAAATTCATATAAATTCTCCTGAATTGCTAAAATGTTATTTATTCTAAGTAATCCTTAAGCTTTTTGCTTCTGCTTGGATGTCTGAGTTTTCTTAAAGCTTTTGCTTCTATCTGTCTGATTCTTTCTCTTGTAACGTCGAATTCTTTACCTACTTCCTCCAGCGTTCTTGCTCTTCCGTCTTCCAGACCGAATCTGAGTTTTAGAACCTTCTGCTCTCTGTCTGTCAGGGTATCCAGAACTTCTACAAGCTGTTCCTTAAGCATTGAAAAGGCTGCAGCTTCTGCCGGTGCCGGAACATCGTCATCAGGGATGAAATCACCAAGATGGCTGTCTTCTTCTTCACCGATTGGAGTCTCCAGTGATACAGGTTCCTGAGCTATTTTCTGGATTTCTCTTACCTTGTCAACAGAAATTCCCATTTCCTTTGCAATTTCTTCAGGAAGAGGTTCTCTTCCATAAGTCTGAAGTAACTGTCTGGAAACTCTGATTAGTTTATTGATAGTCTCAACCATATGAACAGGAATTCTTATAGTTCTTGCCTGGTCAGCTATAGACCTTGTAATTGCCTGTCTGATCCACCATGTAGCATATGTGGAGAACTTGTATCCTTTTCTGTAGTCAAACTTGTCAACAGCTTTAATAAGTCCGAGATTACCTTCCTGAATAAGGTCAAGGAAAAGCATTCCTCTTCCAACGTATCTCTTGGCAATACTTACTACAAGTCTAAGGTTAGCTTCACAAAGCTTCTTCTTTGCTTCTTCGTCACCCTGTTCCATTCTTTTAGCAAGTTCAATTTCTTCATCGCCTGACAGTAGAGGCACCTTGCCTATCTCCTTCAGATACATTCTTACAGGGTCATCAACAGCAACACCCTTTGGCAGTGTAGCTTCAATATCGATTTCTCCTGCTTCATTTACAACGATACCGTCGTCTTCCTTTTCCTTATCGTCATCATCGTCAAGAATAACTGCGAAGTCTTCCTCTGTATCTGTTCCAATCTCTATATCGCTGGATAACAGCGTATCATAAATATCGTCAACCACCTGCTTTTCCAGATCTGTTCCATCAAGAACTTCAGCAATATCTCCGTAAGTAAGAGCGTTCTTCTTTGCTTTAGCTATTGTCATCAGTTTATCTAGAACATCTTTCTTAATCTGCTCTGGAGTCATAGCTTCAGCAGCTTTGTCTTTGGATGTTGCGTTGTTCTTTTCTTCTGTGTTCATATTGTCCCCCTATAAGCACTTAAGTTCTTTCTGTATTTCCATAGTTCTGAGCATCAGCTCTGTAATCTTATCCTGGTTCTCTTCTTCATCTGCCATATCAAGCATCGTATTAATTCTATCCAGTTCCTGATTCAAGAGCATTTTTCGCCATGTACTAATGCATTCCCGAAAAACCTGTTCCTCATTGCCTGCCGTTATGACGCTATCAACTATTTCCTGCAGAAGTCCCGCTTCGCTTACAGGCAACCCGTCCATAATCATTTTCAGGTCAATGCGTTCAGTTTTCTCATGCTCAGCCTTCAGAATTTCATATATCTTTCTTCCGAAGTCACTTGTGAATACACTTTCATAATCTTTAAGTCTGTCAATGTATTCCTCTTCGGTAAGAGCCACCTTAATTAAAGTTTTTTCTACAGGACTCATTTCCTGTACAATATTTTCTTCAGAGTCTCTCTTAAGAGGAATATTTCTGATTTCATCACCGGATGTGCCTTCAAGTTCACGTCTGATTGCCACCTCAGATATCCTTATGTCCCGTGAAACTTTCTTAATATATATGTCCTGCTCAACCGGACTGAGTTCCCTAAGTATTTCTACAGCCTTCTTCATATAGTCCAGCCGGTCCTCATCTCTTGAAAAATCAAAACCCACTTTGGCTGATTCCAATTTGTAGTCGGCATAAGGCAATGCCTCATTTTCAATTAAGTCCAGGAAAGCCTGTTTTCCGTTTTTCTTGATAAATTCGTCAGGATCCTTTCCATCCGTAACATGTAGTACCTTAACCTTCAGGCCTTCCTTCCGAAGTATTTCCATACCTCTCAAGGCCGCTGTCCGACCCGCATTGTCGGCATCGTAAGTCAAAACTACATTTTTCGTGTATCTCTTTATCAGTCTTGCCTGATTCTCGGTTAGTGCAGTACCAAGAGAAGCTGCAACATTTTTAATTCCACTCTGATACAGTGAAATTACATCCATATATCCTTCAACGATAATGATAAAATCAGCTTTACCAACATCCTGTCTGGAAAGATTCAGACCGTATAAATTGTTCTTCTTCTGAAAAATTCTGCTTTCCGGTGAATTCAGATACTTGGGATTATCATTTGGATCTATTGCACGTCCACCAAAGCCGATGACCTTCCCATTTGTACTGATTATTGGAAAAATAGGTCTGTTTCTGAACTTGTCATAAAACTTGCCATTCTTTTCAGAGACCAAACCAAGCTCTAACATAATCTTTTTTTCGACACCCTCCGACAAAAGGAAATTATATAGGCTGTCCCTTTGTTCATCAGCATAACCAATGCCGAATTTTTTTAATATGGCAGGTGTTATACTGCGACCGTGCATATACGCATAACCTTTATTTGCCTTCTCCGTAAATGATCTGTAGAAGAACTGTGCTGCCAGCTTGTTTGCACGATAATATTCGCCTCGATTGTCATTATAGGATGTTTTCTCAATAGTTATTCCATATTCACCTGCTATTTTCTCAATAGCTTCGCCAAAATTCAGATTATAATGACGTTCTACAAACTCAATTACATCGCCTGTAGCACCACAACCAAAGCAGGTAAAAATCTGTTTGGTTTCAGACACAACAAAAGAAGGTGTCTTCTCGTTATGGAAAGGACAACATCCCTTGTAATTTGAGCCTGCCCTTTTTAACTGCACTGTGCGACCTACTACATCAACGATATTCACCTGACTTTTTATAGTTTCAATTGTTGAATTTGAAAAGGAAAATCCCATTAAGACCTCCAAATATCTCACTTCAATGCTTTATTCTGCATAATACGAGGTTTTCCTTTATTTTTTTTAAAAATATTATTTCCAGGTTATTTCCATCCTTTAGGCACAAAGAGATCTGAATACAGATTAATTGCAAATCTGTCAGTCATCCCTGCAACATAATCCTTTACAATGGTATCTACCCCATCCTTATCCATTAGCATCTGAAGCTCTTCGGGAACTTTTTCCGGATATTTGATAAAATAATCATATAAGGAACTTATAACGACTTCTACTTTAAGAAGATCTTCTTCTTTCTTAACTTTATCGCTCTTGTAAACGTTGGCAAACATGAAGTTTCTTAAAATATTAAGCTGCTCAGCATGTTCGTCATCCATTCTGACAAAATCCTTGCCGTCACTGAAAGCTACAACATTAGATACCATGCAGTCTATTCTCTCTCTATGGCCGTATCCAAACAGTTCCAGAGCACTCTTAGGTAAATCATTGACAGTAATTACTCCACTTCTGACTGCATCGTCAATATCGTGATTAATATAGGCAATTCTATCACTTATTTTCACTATCTGTCCTTCAAGAGTGGCTGCAGGAAGACTGCCTGTATGGTTACGTATTCCGTCCCTTACTTCAAAAGTCAGATTCATTCCTCTTCTGTTTGGAGTCGATTCAAGTACTTCCGCAACACGCAGGCTCTGTTCATTATGTTGAAAGCCTCCCGGATACAGTCTGTTAAGCACCATTTCTCCATTGTGTCCAAAAGGAGTATGCCCTAAATCATGCCCCATGGCAATTGCCTCAGTCAAATCCTCATTTAGATTAAGACTTCTTGCTATTGTTCTTGCAACCTGCATAACTTCAAGAGTGTGTGTAAGTCGTGTCCTGTAATGATCCCCTTCAGGAGAAAGGAATACCTGCGTCTTATGCATAAGACGTCTGAAAGCCTTTGAATGAATAATTCTGTCTCTGTCCCTCTGAAACTCAGTTCTGAAAGGACACGGCTCCTCGTATGTTTCTCTTCCTTTTGATTCACATGATTTTACAGCTTTCTCTGAAAGTAAAGCCATTTCTCTTTTTTCCAAATCTTCCCTATACAACATTCTTAAACTCCTGTATGCCCAAAGCCTCCGCCACCGCGTTCAGTGTCGCCAAGCTCATCAACAATATTAAAACAAACATGCTCATAGCGATTAACAACTACCTGTGCAATACGGTCTCCATTGTTTATTATGAAATCCTCGTTACCCCAGTTAATAAGGATTACGCCGATTTCACCTCTATAGTCTGAGTCTATGGTTCCTATCCCGTTAACAAGTCCAATTCCCTTCTTCAGAGCCAGTCCGCTTCTTCCCCTCACCTGTGCTTCATAGCCTGCAGGCAGTTCAATAAACAGACCTGTTGGTACAAGTTTTCTTTCTCCGGGTTTCAGAACTACCGGCTCTTCCAGATACGCAGAAATATCAAAACCGGCAGATCCTGCGGTCTTATATTCCGGTATGATTCCACTTTTACTTACAATTTTTATTTCCATATTATTTACCTCTCGGTCAATTGTAACACAAAGGCTATGAAATTCATATATATATCACGAAAGATTATATAACCGTAAGGAGGTTTAAGCATTTATGATTCCAGATAATGTTAATACGACTCCAATATATGTTCAGCAGGTATTTGATGCCGTTAAATTTAATATGCAGGGTATGAGAACCTTCAATGACCACAAATTTAAGCCTTGTATTCCATGTGGTCACAGAATTAAAAGAGTTGTAGATATAAGATGCAGACGATTTTTTAATCCGTACAATGTGGAAGATGAAAGAAATTTCACTCTTGATGTGGACACAAGCATTTCAGGTGCTGCTTTCCTTCAGGACAGTAAAGGAAACTATCTTAAAGTTGTAGGTGCTGACGGTACATATTCAGAAAGAATAGTGTATGCGGAAAGTTCCGGATGCGAAGACAACTGCAAAAGCACGCCTGTTTTTGGAACGCACAATGTGTCTGTCTATGGAGATGTTACTATTGAAATTGATTTACTGATTTGTGACAGCTGTGGCAATGATGATATCTTCACAATCTGTACAGATGTAACAGTTGCAAAACCGGAACATCCTATGGTACTGACAAACTTCTTTGAAATTTGTGTTCCGAATTCAACAGAAACAGTCTTTCTTCCAAGATTTACTGAATTCTGTAATTCGTCCTGTGAAGCAAGACTGGCGACAAACAATTGCGGCAGAGATCTGTCCGTTGACAACTGTGGTCAGGTTACCGGAAACATTTTAGTTGCCATCTGTCTGACTTGTGAAAAGAAAATTGTTGCTCCTGTGCAGCTTTGTGTTTTATCTACAGGCTATCTAAATGCTCCAACACAGCAGCATAACATAACATGCAGTTTTCCTAGCCTGTTTCCATCAGAATTAGACTGCTGCAGAAACAATCTTTGCGAGCACAATGATGATGAATGCTGTGAGCCATGTGAACCCTGCAAATCTGCAGAGTGTGAAAAGCCACAAAGACCAATGCCAAGAAGATAGAAAAAAATAATGGGGCTGTCGCAGCCCCATTTTAAATTAGCTTTTTAATTATTTACGAATTTTGAGCGGCTCTGTCTATCCTTCAAAATCCCTCTTCATAGCGGCAATTTTTTCTTCATCACTGAAAATAGCTGCAATCTGACGGGCGATAATTGTTGCACCGTTCTGCATTGCTTCATAAGCCCTCTCTGTATTCATACATTCAGCAAAACCTCTCGTGTGAATAGCCACATCATGATCTGAAACCTGAACGCATGGATGGAATGTAGGACATACATAGCTTACGTTACCACAGTCTGATGAACCAAAAATCTTTTCCGGATCGCCGTTGAGAGGTAAATTCAATTCCTTATAAATTTCAGTAAGAACAGCTTCACCTGTAGCATTTGGTTTTAAGTTGTCATAAGTTTCTGCTGTCGGTTCTTTTTCAAAAGTAGTCTGAGTTGAAATAGCAGCACCTCTTGCACAGTCATCAACCTTGGCAATTGCGTCCTGTAATCTTGATTTTTCAAGAGCACGGACATAGAATTCTGCAGTAACATATTCAGGAACGATATTAGGAGCTTCTCCTCCGTTTCTGATAATACCGTGAATCTGTACATCAGGTAAAACGTGCTGTCTTAACATATCTGTTGCGTGGAACATAAGCTGAGCACCGTTAAAAGCGTTATTACCATCCCAAGGTGCCGATGAAGCGTGACTTGCTTTACCATGGAAAGTATATAAGTCGCATGAAAGAGCCTGAAGTTTTGGTTTAACAAGGTTGTAGTTATATAGATGAACCATGATGCTCATGTCATATTTATCAAATATACCGTCTTTTACCATCTGTGCCTTGGCTCCTGCAGTTTCTTCAATAGGTGTTCCGATAATATGAATATCAGCGTTAAGTTCATCCTGCAGATCCTTTGTTGCAAGACCTGCAAGAACACTGATTGCAGCTGATAAGCAGTGTCCGCATGCATGACCTATTTCAGGCAGTGCATCATATTCCGTCATAATTGCAATCTTATAATTATGATTATCTGTTCCATACACAGCTTTAAATGCAGTATCCAGACCTGCAAAAGGATACTCAGTTTCAAAACCTTTTCCCTTTAACAGTTCAACAATTTTTCTGGATGATTCATATTCTTCACCGGAAATCTCAGGGTTTTCAAATAAGTCTACATTCAGTTCAAAAGCCTCATCTTTATATTCAGCAATCTTTTTTGCAATAGCTTCTTTGAGCTCAAAATAGTTCATAATATTGCCCCCCTTCTCTATTTATAGCTGATGAATCTACCCAGTCTTCCATTAACAGTTGTCTTTCCTTCTGTTGCCATCTTTCCTCCAATAAATACATAATCAATTCCTTCAGGCTGGATATGTAAATCCTGGAAAGTTGCACCGTCAATAATTGTGTCAGGATTGAAAACTGTAATGTCCGCATCAGCACCTACCTTGATAATACCTTTATTGTCAAGGCCGAGCACCTTGGCAGGTTCTAATGTCATCTTTCTCAGTGCATCAATTAAAGGAAGTACCTTTTCTTCTCTTACATACTTGCCAAGAACTCTTGGGAAAGTACCTGCAGCTCTAGGATGTCCGTTGCCGTTTGTTATAATAGCATCACTTGCAACCATGCCGTATTTGTTTGCAATTGCGGCAGCAATTTCCTCTTCATTCATTACAAATGCAACTGCAAGCATTTCAGGATATTCTTCTCTTACCTTTTCAAAGATTTCTTTATTACATCTAACGTTCTTATATGGTTCGTCTGTCAGAAGAATATCGCTGTAGTCCTTTTTCCAGTCATCAAAGCATCCGTCTTCAAAAACAGCTGATCCCATGAGAGTTGAAAAGGCATTATATGGATATGTATCGTAGTTAAGTCTAGGATTCTTTTCCATTGCGTCATTAATTGCCTCAAGAGACTCCTTCATGAAGCCCATAGCAGAGCAGCTTGAGAGATGTGATATCTGGAATTTCATAGGAATTTCCTCAGCAAACTTTATCATTTCTTCAATGCTTTCGATATCATTTATGCAGTCATTTCTGTAATGTGCTGCAAGGATAAGATTCGGATCATCACTTACACCTGCTGCATACAGCATTTCATCATATGTAATGCCTGGGTCATATTCGATACCAAATGAGACGCCGAAGGCACCTTCATCAAGCTCTCTCTTAAGAAGCTTTCTTATTTCTTCTCTCTGCTCTAAAGTTGCTTCCTCATATCTTCCGATTCCCAGCTGATATCTGAACTGATTGTAACCGGCTAGCATAATGTAGTTTATCGGACTTCCGCCCATTCTTTCAATTGCTGCCTTAAATTCTGAAAGATCCTGATTCTGAAGACCGCAGTTTCCGCCCACTGCAGTTGTAACACCCATTTCCAGCATCATCTGGGCAATAACATACTTGTCCCCTTCAGTAAGAAACTTTTCTTCATGCATATGGATATCAATAAAGCCCGGTGAAACAACGTCACCTTTAACATCAATCACCTTTGCAGCTTCAGGAGTTTCATTACCTATGAAAACGATTTTTCCGCCGTCAATACCAACGTTTCCTTTTACCATTTCTCCCTTTTCATAGTCAGGATACTGTCCGTTCACTAACAATAAATCAATCATTTCTTAAATACCTCCACTATATGTTTTATGGTGTACTTTGCATTTTCCAGAAACGCAGCCTTTGGCTGAGCTTTTCCTCTTTCTTCTGACCAGTATTCTTCTTCATATTTTGCCATAAGCTCGTCAAAACTCATTCCTTCATCATACCAGTACAATATTTTTTCCTTCTCTTCATTGGCGAAGGATTTATATAAATCAAAGTATTTGTCCACAAAACTGTCAGGAACAATTCCATAATGTGGACCAATTATGTGCTTTGCACCATAAGCCTTGCATTTGTCTGCTGACTCCAGCGTATCACTGAAACTTTTTAAAATAGCTGTGTGTATAAGCTGAGTATTTCGTAAAACTCCGGTACTTTCACATGCAAACATTATACTGTAAGGTTCTAAAACATATGTCATAGAGCAGTCAGTATGCCCTTTAGTTTCAAGAACCTTAATATATTCATGGTCACTTAATCTTATTTCATCGCCATCTCTGACAATGTG
The DNA here is from genome assembly GCA_028727785.1 of Eubacteriaceae bacterium. Classification (GTDB taxonomy): domain Bacteria; phylum Bacillota; class Clostridia; order Peptostreptococcales; family Anaerovoracaceae; genus Senimuribacter. The sequence continues at coordinate 17,554 of JAQYNQ010000073.1, forward strand.
ATCAATTCTTAATCCATCCACGGAAACAGGCTCTTTTGAATCCACAAAGTTGTCTCTTGCAGATTCACCCAGTCGTTTCATAGTCTTTTTTGCACCTTCACTTGCGAAAACAGATTTACTCTTTTCGGCACCACAAACAACGGCATCCGGATATTCTTTAAGTATATAAGGCAATGCACCTATATGGTCATAATGAGTGTGCGAAATTAATATAAAGTCAATTCCGCTCCGATGATGCAGTTTCAGTGCTTTCTTTATATTACTTACGAGCCCTTCATGACAGTATGCCATCCCGCAGTCATAAAGTGCTGTTTTTTCCTCACTAACTATAAGCAGTGATTCTCCTCCGTATCCCGCTGTTACTCTGATAATGTTTGTGGGATAGTCGAAGCGGTCATGCTCCGGAAAATCCACATATATTGAACTTGAATAATCTCTATGCATTTTCTTTCTCAGTCTTTTTTTCCTCTCTGTAAGTTTTGATGAAATTAATTATGACGCAGGTGATAATCACAAGGCCAATGTAACCCTCAAAAGGATATAGGAATGAAACGATTACTTTAAATCCGGTAAGGCTTCCCAGAAACCCTACAAGAGTTGTAACAACAATAATAGGTTTTTTCTTCGGACCTTCTGGTATCATAACAGTAAACCCATAGAATACACTGGTGGCCGCAGAATAAATGGCCGCAAACAGTACCCCTCCAAAAAGAAGATTTGCAACCCATGAGATTTTTGCAGAATAAGCTAGCATAGGTAAGTCCATACTGTCTGAAAAAGCCATATCCTTTCGAAGAGCCGTTACAAGGACAATGGTCAAAACTCCCAGAAGCAGACCTCCAAGTCCTGCACCGGCAACAGCATGCTTTCTGTTCTTTGAATTAACCGCCGCTGATCCAAGCAGAGGAATCAAAGCGATAATGTTGTATGATACGAAAATTACAGCTGCAAGAAGCCAGTCCGGTGCCATATTACTAGGGGTAAATCCCTCTGTTGCACCACTTTGTTCTATATCCGAAAATGACACAATTGCACATAGTCCAACATCTATTACAAACAGCACAGGAACTATCTTCTTAAATACTTTTTGAATTCGTTCAAAATCTCCAAGTATGGTGAAAATAACCAGTGCAATTATTATTGCCGCACCTACTGCTCTGTGAACACCAAACTGCTGGTTCAGAAAAGAACCGCCGGCGGCGGACATAGATACAATCACAGGATAAAGCATCAGTGAAATACAGGTGGCAAATATCCTGCCCATAAGCGGGTGCTTTTCTCCCATAATCAGTGTCGCCACATCATCTGTACCTTTTGTCACTGCAATGTAGCTGATAATCATTCCTATAACAGCAAACAGGACTGTTGCAATAAGAAGGCCCACATAGCCTTTCATCCCGAATACGCCAAAAAACTGCCATCCCTCTCGTCCTGAAGCAAAGCCTGCACCCATTATTGTTCCAACATAAAGAGCTGCAACATTAATAAATGTCAGCCCTTGTGATTTTCTGTCATTCTGCAATATTCTATCCTCTCACCATATGTAAAAAATATCAGTCCGATCCAGATTACTATAAATGCTGCAAGCTGAATCATATCAAAGGGTTCACTCAGTACAAATATTCCAAGAATCAGTGATATTGACGGGGATATGTATTCACAGATTCCAATTGAAATCAGGGATATTTTGTTTGCGGCATAGGAAAAAAGTCCAAGTGGCACTGCTGTGCACAAACCTGCAAACATAAGCAGCACATACTGATATCCCCCTACCTGTAACCCGCCTATTCCCTTTACTTCCAGATATACAATCACTGCCAGGGCAAAAGGTGCCACAGCTATTGTTTCAAAAAGCAATGACTGCAGGGGCGGCAGAGATATGCTCTTTTTTATTGCGCTGTAAATTGCAAAAGATACCCCAAGGCTTACTGCAATAATCGGAACCTCTCTATAGCCTATTATCATAATTAGAAGACCGACTGTAGCAAATCCGATAGCGATTTTCTTCCATATGCTTGTTCGCTCTTTGTAAAAAATAACACCGAAGAGACATACAACCAGAGGTTCAAGAAAGTATCCCATGCTTGTCTGTATTACATATCCGGCATTAACCGCCCAGATATATATACTCCAGTTAATTGTAATTACAAGCCCTGCCGCAATATATGTCAAGAATGCTTTTCGGCTTTCTATCATTGGCCTGAATACTTCTTTTCCTCTCATGGTAAAAGCTGTAACAGCATAGCATATTATAGCCATAAGTACTATCCGGTAAAATATAATAACCGAAGATTCTATTGGTTTTAGAGCGTTCCAGTATAATGGCAGGAATCCCCAGATAAAATTGCATGATAATGCAGAAATAATCCCTATTCTGTAATCACTTTTGTTCATAATATCTCCACTGTATAATCATTTGCATATCATTTAAAAGAGCTCTTTCGAGCTCTTAATCATCTAGAACAGTCCCCCGAAAGGACCACCACAATCTTTATCATTATTGCTGAAAAGCAACAGTAAAACAATAAGTAAGATTATGATGCCAAAACTGCTATCACCTTTACTGTCACATTTATTCTCATAACAGCAGCATTTTGGTTCACAGCAGCTCGGTTCACAGCAATCCTTATAATCTCCCATAACAGACCTCCTTATCATATATTTCATTATATGCAAAGGTGTTCTGATTGGTTATTCTAAAATCATTATTCTTTATTCTTCATCAATCAGATCAGCAAGTGTCATCATATATTCTTCAAGCTGATAATCCAATGCTCTTGAAAAGTCATAAAGATGCTCTTCTTTACTGAATTTTTCAAGTCTGGATGTTGTAAGTGCATCTCTTATGGTCAAATATTCCACCTTCCCCGACATCATATCTCTGCACTCAATAATCATATCCTGTGTGAACCATCTTCTGAAACGGTTAACTTCATCAGATAAATTAACCAGTGTTTTATCCTTGTCTTCTGTTTCACTTTTTCCTGCCGCTTCTGAAAGTCCGATTAACGCTCTTTTGATATTTTCCAGGAGATTATAGAAGTCTATCTGATCTCCCGGAACACTCTCAAGGGTTTCATAGAAGTAGCTTTCGCACAGCTCTGCAAAAGTCTTCAGATCTACTTCCTTCATCAGTTCAAACAATACGTCGTCATGTATTTCAGCAGGCGATTCTACTAAATCAGCGAAATTTTCAAAGTATTCAAACTGTCCACCGTGTTCGATGTCCAGAAATTCGTACAATTGTTCAAGTTCCATAGTATTATGCCCTTTCTTGTGTTATACTAATGCTTATGAAATATTATACTACACGGAGGTAAAAATGGGAAACGGAAAATTAAAAAAGAGAAGTGAAATAGATAGTGAATTTAAGTGGAAAATAGAAGATATGTATGCTAACGATGAAGCCTGGAATAAAGATGTAGATCAGGTATTATCCATGGCTGAAGGTTTTGATAAATACAGGGGAAAACTTACTGCAGACGCGACAACTCTTGCCCGTGCCTTTGCCGATAAGGATGCAATCTGGCAGAAACTTGAAAGAGCATATGTATTCGCACATATGAAACTGGATGAAGACCGAACACAAGCTGAATCACAGGCACGAGCAGACAAGATAAATTCTGTTATTGCAAAAGTTGATGCATCCTTAAGCTTTTTTACTCCTGAGTTAACCGGCTCATCATGTAAAAAGCTGATGGAATACGTCAGCTGCGAACCTTTACTTGAGCAATACAGATTCGTTATTGAGGATATAATCAGAAAAAAAGAACATATTCTCTCAGATGCAGAAGAGAAAATTCTAGCTCAGATAAATGAAGTCACTGATGCACCGGACGCTATCTTTTCAATGCTAAACGATGCAGACCTGACATTTGGAACTGTTATAAACGAGGCAGGTGAAGAAGTAACACTTACTCATGGCAACTACATTTCACTGATGGAGTCAAAAGACCGCAGTGTTAGAGAAAATGCTTATCATAATATGTATAACAGCTTCAGATCACTTATTAACACCATTTCAACAGCATACAACTATAATGTGAAGAACGATGTTGTAAGTTCTGAAATAAGGAAATACGACTCTGCCAGAGCGGCCGCTCTATTCAGTGGAAACATTCCGGAGGAGGTTTACGATAATCTTATTGAAGTCGTTCACCAGTACCTGCCTGTTATGCATAGATATATTGACCTTCGGAAGAAGACACTCGGTGTAGACCAATTGAAAATGCATGATATTTACGTGCCTCTTGTTGATATTCCAAAGAAGGAAATAAGTTTTGACGATGCCGTAGACCTTATGGAGAAAGCCCTTTCTCCTCTGGGAAAAGAGTATACAGATCAGGCTGTACGCGGTGTTAAAGAAGGCTGGATTGACATTTATGAAAATGAAGGAAAGCGAAGCGGAGCGTACAGTTTTGGCTCATACGACAGCTACCCTTATATTCTTCTTAACTTTGCAGGAACATTAAAGGATGTATTTACCCTGGTGCATGAAATGGGTCATTCCATGCACTCATATTATACCAGAAAAACTCAGCCTTTCACATATGGAAGCCATTCTATTTTCACTGCGGAAGTTGCATCAACTGTAAATGAATCTCTTTTAATGCAGTATCTGATTGAAAATGAAACAGACCCTGATATGAAGAAATATTTAATAAACTATCATATTGAAGAATTCCGTACTACCCTCTTCAGACAGACAATGTTTGCTGAATTTGAGCTGCTTACTCACAGATATGTTGCTGAAGGAGGCAGCTTAACTGCTGAGTGGCTTTGTGACACATACAATGAACTGAACAACAGATATCACGGTCCTTCCCTTACAGAAGATGATTTCATTAAATATGAATGGGCACGTATTCCGCATTTCTACAGGAGTTTCTACGTATATCAGTATGCTACAGGCTACAGTGCTGCAACTGCAATTTCATCCGGGATTCTGTCAGAAGGTGAAAAAGCAAGAGATGCATACTTAAGATTTCTTACTACAGGGGAAAGTGACTATCCTGTTGAACTGTTAAAAATAGCCGGTGTGGATATGAGTGTTAAAGAACCTGTTATCGCGGCCATGGAGACTTTCAAAAATTTAGTTGAAGAATTAGAAAAAATATTATAAAATAACGTGTTATGAGTAAGAAAATATTTATTTTCGCAAACGAGAGCGATTCCAGTAAGTATACTGAGAGACAACTAAAAAAGAAATTAGATAAGACAGGTTACACAGTAATACCTGAATACAGTGAAGGCGCTGATCTTATGGTCTGCATTGGCGGCGACGGTACGTTCCTTGAAGCAATGCACAGATTTAACTTTCCGTCCATGCCTATTATCGGTATAAATACCGGACATCTGGGCATGTTTCAGGAAATAGCGCCAAGTATGCTTGATGACTTCATTTTCAACTACAGTCAGGAAAAATATGCCCTTCAGAAGCTTTCCACTGTTTCCATGAAAGTGAAAACAGCTGAAGGTGTAAAGGAATATCTTGGACTTAATGAAGTACTGATTAAAGCTAACGCCACTTATTCAGTGCACCTTAATATTTCCATTGGTGGTAATTTTATTGAAAGATTCAGTGGTGACGGAGTTTTGATAGCAACTCCTGCAGGAAGTACCGCATACAATTACTCTCTGGGAGGAAGTATTGTAGATCCAAGGCTTGAAGTTCTTCAGGTCACTCCTATTGCACCTATGAATACTACTGCTTATCGTTCATTCACATCCAGTATTCTCCTTCCGTCAGACCTGTCCCTTCAGATTGTGCCTGACATGCATGATCGGGAACGTGCGATTAAAATTGTTTACGACGGATACAGCGTGCAATATGACGATGTAGAAGAAATAGAAGTAGGTTTTTCTGATGTTTCAGTTAACCTTATGAGATTTGAGAACTATGATTTTTGGAGAAAGGTTAAGAGTAAATTCTTATAATTAACGATGGCGAAATTTAAGTATATTGTAACTGAAGAGGACAAAGGGTTACCTGTGAAAACACTGATTCGCAGACGTTTCAGTTTTTCGTCCAGACTCATGTCCAAGCTGAAATACCAGCATCTTGTTTTCTTAAACGGTGAAGAGGTTGCAGGATGGATTACTCCGGAAGTCGGAGCTGAGATTTCCATAAAGCTTCCGGAAGAAAAAAGTGATTTTCCTGCTGAGGATATACCTATCTATCCGGTTTACGAGGATGACGACCTTCTTATTATTAATAAACAGCCTGGGGTTACTGTTCATCCTACCAAAGGACATCCAAGTCACACCATTGCAAACGGTCTGATGACATATATGGACAAAACAAGTCAGGCTTTTAAAGTGCGTTTTGTTAACCGCCTTGATATGGATACAACGGGTCTTCTTATCATTGCAAAGAACTCTCATGCTCAGGATGAAGTTACCAAACAGATGAAGGCAAAAACTACGGAGAAACGATATAAAGCAATTGTTAACGGTATCGTGGAAAAGGATGAGTTTACAATTGATCTTCCCATTGGCCGTCCGGATCCTGACAATGTTGCAAGAGCAGTTATGATGGAAGGCGGATACCCTTCTGTTACACATGTAAAGGTTCTTGAACGCTACCCTGCCGGATATACTATGGTTGAACTGCTTCTTGAAACAGGGAGAACACACCAGATCAGAGTACATATGTCACATATAGGTCATCCTCTTGTCGGTGATTTTCTTTATGGAGGCGAGCATCCAGAGCTGATTGACAGGCAGGCACTTCACTCCTATAAACTTTCCATTAATCATCCGGTTTCAGGTGAGAGACTCGTTCTTGAGGCCCCGCTTCCTGATGATTTTAAAGAAGTAATAGAAAAGATTTCGAAATAAGACAAAGGAGTATGTTTTTATGGGGATAACAGAGCTTATTATTCTTGCTGTAGGCCTATCCATGGATGCTTTCGCAGTATCCATCTGCAAAGGTCTATCTGTTGATAAATTAGAGGTTAAACATATGTGCCTTGCAGGAATATGGTTTGGCGGTTTTCAGGCTCTTATGCCATTAATCGGATTTCTTTTAGGCAGTACTTTTGCATCGTATGTACAGAAGTTTGATCACTGGATTGCACTTATACTACTTGCTTTTATCGGTTTTAATATGGTCAGGGAGTCCTTTAGTGATGATGACAGTGTGGAAGACTCATTCAGTGTAAAAACCATGTTCCTTATGGCAGTTGCCACAAGTATAGATGCTCTTGCGGTAGGTGTAACCTTTGCCTTTCTGAAGGTAAACGTGATTTTTGCAGTTATTACAATTGGAATAATTACATTCCTTTTTTCTGCTGCAGGAATAAAAATAGGAAATGTTTTCGGACTTAGATTCAAGTCAAAAGCTGAACTTGCCGGCGGCATGATTCTAATACTACTTGGCATAAAAATATTTGCGGAGCACATGTTCGGATAAACATAATGCAGAAATTAATCAAGGGGTGAAGCAGCCGAGCTGTTTCACCCCTTTTCTTTGCATTTCTTTATAAAGATTATAATTCTTCTGAAAAACCTTATTTTGCAGGTGTGGTTCTTTCAAGCACAGGATTAATGTACTTCTTTCCGTATAACTGCATCAGTTCTTTATATTCGTCTAAATTTGTAAAACTTGTGTCGCTTTCATGAGGGTCAGAAATAGAGTTATTTAGTCTCTGATGAACCTGAGTTGCAACATTGACACAGTGGTCAGCAATTCTTTCCATGTTACCAAGAATTTCAACAAATGAGATTCCTGCATCTGCTGACATATATCCACCCATCAGACGCTGAATACGGTGTGCTTTCAGAATATCTACCATTTCGTCAATAGTATCTTCTAAAGCAACTACCTTGTTTGCTACACTAGTTGCTTCCTCTATATATGAACTGCTAACCATAGTCAGAATTTCGTCAACCGCATCACCTATGCACTTCAGCTCAAACTGAGCATTCTCAGAGAATGTAACGCCATTTTCATGATTGTACTCTGCTACATCAAGCAGATTTTTACAGTGGTCACCAATTCTCTCAAAATCGCCGATTGTGTGCATGAATTCTGTTGCAAGTCTGTTGTCCTCAGGTGACAGACTCTGTTCAGTGATCTTAATCAGATAATCACCCAGGGCACTCTCACTCTTGTCTAGGAAATCTTCATTTTCTCTAATTCTCAAGGCTTTTTCATCACTGAAACTATCCATATAACAATCTGTTGCAAGCTTATAGTTTTCAATTGCTGCACCGGAAACTGTAGTCATAACTTTCTGACACTGTCCCAGAGCAACTCCCGGTGATTTAATAAAGATAGGATCCAAAAGAGCCAGTTCTTCTTCAATCTTATTGCTACCCTTATCCTTTACTACCTTTTCAGAAATAGAAATCAGGAAGTTAACAAGCGGTAACATGAACAAACATGTTCCAAGGTTAAACAGTGTGTGAAAATCAGCAATTCTACCACGGTTTACCGGTTCATCCCAGAAACTGAAGCCTACAACTGCCTGATATCCGTATATTATAACAAGAAATATTACTGCACCGAATAAAGCCATGCAAACGTCAATGCATACTGCCCTCTTTGAATTCTTATTTGTACCAATACTTGCAAGAAGAACTGTTACGCATTTACCAATATTCTGACCTATTACTATAGGTGCAGCCATTGCAAATGTAATTCCTCCTGTTGTACTCATAGCCTGAAGCACACCAACTGAAGCTGATGAGCTCTGTAAAAGAACAGTAACTGCCATACCGGCCAGAATGCCAAGTACAGGATTAGTAAGCACAAGGAAGATATTCATGAACTCTTCAGAGCTTGCAAGAGGTTTGAAGCTGTTTTCCATCATATTCATTCCGATGAACAGAATACCAAGTCCAACGGCTATTCCGGCCTTATCCCTTGTCTTGCTCTTCTTCGCCAGAAGAATGGCAAAAGCTCCTATTACAACACATATCGGTGCAAATGAAACAGGCTTAAGCATCTGTAAAAGGATGTTGTCATTATTAATATCTCCAAGTCTCAGAATCTGAGCTGTAACAGTAGTACCGATATTTGCACCCATGATAACAGGCACGGCCTGAAGCAATCTCATGATTCCCGCATTCAGGAAACCGATTACCATAATAATTGTTGCAGATGAACTCTGAATCACAGCTGTTACACCGGCTCCCAGAAGAACACCCTTTGCATTATTACTCGTCAGTTTTTCAAGTGTCTTCTCCATTTTGGCGCCGGCAAAGCGTTCAAGAGACTGCCCCATAAGTTTCATACCATACAGGAATAGTCCCACTCCACCGAGCATACTTAATAGTGCTTGTAAATTCAAAACTTTTTCCTCACTTATCTAGACTTTAACAATCACATCCATTATACATTTCTTTGGTAATATCCGCAATGACCTTTTCGACCAATTCATCTATTTTTTTAAAATTCATATTGGGTATATACTGAGATTCAATAATATCATGAATTTCTTTTGCCCTTTTTAGTGTTTTGATGCTTTCACCTATGAGAAAACTGTAAATCTTTGACAACTGCTGCACTGTGCCCTTATTTTTTTCCACTTTCAGCCCGTTTCTGCAGTCACACAGATCAATCAATATGATGTTTGGAGAATCGAGTTCCCAGGCTTCAATGTCATGCCACTTGTTTGTTGTTACAAAGGCAAGAGATAACTCTGGTATTACAATATGTTCTATCTTGTTTTCGGGATTCATAGGACAGTAAAAGCACTCCGCATCAAAACCTCTGTAGACGGCTCCTTCCTTTATAATGCTCATAAAACTGCTGTTGCTGTACCCTTCCGGAACATTAATAAGATATATCTTTTCAAGATTGTGGAGCAGCGTCTTTACATAAGAGATTGTGCCTTCACATGTAATAGCTGTTGCAAAGAACTTCTTTGTTTTTCCGGATCTATAAGAAATATCGTATCGTCTATACTCTCTCTCAATTATGTCAGATGCGATTTTATAAACTTCAGATATCTCCATGCAGTCATCATTTATCTTTTCCAGAGATTTATATATACACTTTGCGGCAGAAAGGTAGTTATATGCCAGAGCGTACCAGTGACTGCATTCTTCACTTCCGTTAATTATTTCATTCTTTATGTCATCAAAACCTTCAGCAACCCAAAAATCGCCAAAGTTTATAATATTATCCACTGCACCGGGTGTAACAGGATCAATTACATGAGGACTTGTTCCATCAACGATGGCAATACTGTCTTCTTTAATAATAATGCCATCGATAGAATTAGGATCAGCTGAACAGTGAAGGTAATCTATACTCTTCCCTATGCTTTCCAGCCTATGAGCTACAGTTTTCATGAATGTTGACTTTCCTGTGCCTGGTCCTCCTTTAATGCATATTTTTTTATTTGCTTCTCGCTGGTTTATTATATAGTCGTAATATGAGAAAAATCCTTCCGGCGTATTATTTCCAGGGAAATAGTGACGTGTTTCAGACATTTCTTCACCCCCTTTACCTAAATATATTATGATATTGAGAGCTCACTTGTTCTTTTCCCCGTAAAATAATAAAACCCAGACAATATTCAGTTCAGAATAATGTCTGGGAATAACTTACTGCTCGTTATTTTCGTCCGGTGCTTTCTTATTTTCTTCAGCAGGTACTTCAATGAAATCATCAACCTGAATTGGCTGTGGCTGGGATGATCTTGCAACAAGATTTTCCGATGCCAGTTCATAAAATGCAGTGCAGCCTGTCTGAACATATACCATTGCAACAAGTAACGGAAGTGCTGAAACCAGGTCTATGAACACTAACACAAAAGAATTGATAAAAGCCGCTGATATTAATGCAAGAACAGTGGAAATAATTCCTGAACATATTCCTGCAGCGATATACCATCCAATATATGAAAGATTGAAAATAAATAATTTCATCTTATTTCCGGTCATGATTCTCTTTGACTCATCCAGACATTCTATTACACCTTTACTTGGATCATCTGCAAGAACGTAGAAAGCCTGACTATATCTGAATGCAGCGATGATTCCCGGAATGATGAACAACAGTGTCCAAAGGAATGTAAACAGTCCAATTAGAAGCATTAGAGCTAAAGTCTTCAGATAATACTCAAAACCGTTAAAAACATATCCGGGTTTGATATCACCTTTTCTAAAAAAGGCCAGTAAAAAGCTGCACAGTCCTGCACTGAATGCACCTGAAAGAGCAAGTGAATACAGACTGGATATACCTGTGCTTACGTTAAACTCTCCATTTTCATAAGCTGTCATTATTTCTTCCGGTGTTTTCTCACTAAGCATGGATACTAAATCTACACTCTGCTGACCAAAGGAAAATGCCGCATCTATTACACTGGGCACTGTATTCATAAGCAGATAGAATAGAAATATTCCGATAAAAACCTTCGACCAGTTGCCTTTCAGTGCTCTGCGTGCCAAGGCTCTGATTTCAGAAGATGTTTCTCTTACAATATTGCTGTTATACATCTAAGCTTGCCTCCTAAATAAATTATTGATTAGTATTTGAATAATTGCCATTACATTATATAATACAATCAGATATAATTCAACAATGTACAGGAGATATCATGACAAAGGCATTAATTATCACATCTTATGTAGAACATCCGGAGAATATAAATTTAAATCCAAAAGAATATGGTGCAATTATTTGTGCTGATGCAGGACTGCTTGTTGCAAACAGACTAGGTATAACTGCCACCCATCTCATTGGAGACTACGATTCTATGGAAATTCCCCAGAATCAGAACATAATAAAGCTTCCGATGGAAAAAGATATGACAGATACTGAAGCGGCACTTGACTTGGCACTTTCTGAAGGTTTCCATGATCTGACTGTAATTGGAGGACTTGGAGGTCGATTTGATCATACTATGGGAAACATCGGCATGCTGGCTAAATTCGCTCCCCTAACATCCTCAATCTGCCTTTTAGACGGTCAGAATCTAGTGAGACTCATGCTACCCGGTTCTATGAAGATTCCAAGAAATAATTATAAATATCTTGGTCTTATATCATATGGCGGTATCTGTCGCGGGTTAACTGTCAGCGGTGTAAAGTACCCTCTAGATGGATTTGATCTCAAAAACGACACTTCCCTTGGCGTAAGTAATGAGATTCTAAAGGAGTATGCTGCTATTTCTTTTGATGAAGGACAGCTTCTGATAATTCAGACTAAAGACTTGATTTAACTCGTATCAAATGATACAATTTTAACAAAGAATACCGGCTATGCCGTTATAGAAAAGGAGATTTCTAAAAATGTACGAAAACATTAAATTTGAAGTAAACGAAGGTATCGGAACAGTTACAATTAACAGACCTAAAGCTATGAACGCTCTTAATATGGACGTTTTATCAGAATTATTTGATGTGTTCACAAAGATTGAGTGTGATGACGAAGTTAAGGCTGTTATCGTTACAGGTGAGGGAAAAGCTTTCGTTGCAGGAGCTGACATTGCTCAGATGCACCAGTTGGATCCTATCGGCGGACGTAAAATGATGATGATGGGACATAAGGTTATGAACCTTATCGAAAGCATTGAAAAGCCGGTTATCGCAGCAGTTAACGGTTTTGCTCTTGGTGGCGGATGCGAACTGGCTATGGCATGCGATATCAGAATCGCTTCAGAAAAGGCAAAGTTTGGTCAGCCTGAAGTTGGTCTGGGAATCATTCCTGGATTTGGTGGAACTCAGAGACTTCCTAGATTAGTAGGAAAAGGAATGGCAAAGTACTTAATCATGTCAGCTGAAATGATTGGCGCTGAAGAAGCTTACAGAATTGGCCTTTGCGAAAAGGTTGCAGCTCCTGAAGACTTAATTGCTGAAGCTGAAAAGCTGGCTAAGACAATTGCTTCCAAGGCTCCTATCGCTGTAGGAACTGCTAAGACTGCTATCAACAATGGCTATGACATGGATATGAAGTCAGCAAGCAAATTTGAAATTGAAACATTTACAGCTGCATTCAGTTCAGAAGATAAAACTGAAGGAATGGGTGCATTCCTTGAAAAGAGAGCCCCTGAATTCAAGAACAGATAATAACAAGGTATTAATTAAAAAAAGGGCAGAACCAGTAATAAGGTCTCTGCCCTATTTATTTGGCGAAATATTTAGGCTTTCATGATAAGAGCTAAAAGAATCAGGTCTTTATCTGTGCAGTTTTCTACACCATGTGTGCTGTCTTTTCTGCACAGATTCATGCCGCCTTCTTCAACCTGAATAACCTCATCCCCGTCAGTTACAGTTGCTGTTCCCGCAAGAACATAAAATGCCTCAAATTCATCTCTGTGAGTATGTACTCCAATTGAGCATCCTGGAGGAATAACCAGTTTGCTGAACAGTCTTCCGTGGTCATAAGCCTCTTCAGGTAAAAGCCAGTCATGAAAACATATTGTGCCTTTCCCTCCCATAGCATTTGTTACTTCTCTTACGCTTACTTCTTCTTTTGTTCTGATCATGTAATTGACCTCCTCTTAAACTACACATACTAACGTCTATCTCTTAGGGTAATACTTAAATCTTATAATTGCTGATAAAGCTACAAAGAGAACACCTGCTACAGGCCATACTATCCAGGTGAAATCCCATCGCATAGTCCATAAACTCCATCCCAGATAAATAGCTGTTACCAGACACCAGTAAGCAGTTGACAATGCACCTGTTTTTCTTTTTATTCTCTTTTCATCTTTAGTGTATTCGCCTTCCTGAAGAAGTGTATCAAAACTTCCTTTTATCATTCCTACACGAATCAGAATATTTACTCCTGCTGCAATAAGAAGAAGTAATAATGATGTGAAACAGCCGCATACCCAGTCAGGTGCTTCCATTAAACCAACTACAAGAAGCGGTACACATGCAAGTATGCAGAGAACTACACCTGTTACTGTTCCTCGAGTGAATGTTCCTTCATAAGCATCTCTCTGTTCTTTAACAGCATATTCAATACCGGGATCAAGTTCAAAGTTGTCTTTTTCAAGGTGTTCCATTCGACTTGAACGAACACCGCACATGATAAACAATGCTACAGCGACAGCAATCATTACAAACAGGAAAACAAGTCCCAGACCGGCCGCAGCATTTTCTGTAATACCGAAGATATTAGCCTCTGACAGAGATGCTAAAAGAATCAGAACTGTAGGACATATTATGCACATAAAAGTGGCATTTGCAATAATAGGTGCAGTCTGACTTTTCATGTCAAGGAAATTTTCCGCTTCACTGCGTGAAACCTGTCGGATCATTCTGTCTTTTTCATATATATTATCATCGTTCTCAATCCGATTACCATTGCCCTCTTCCTTCAGAAGATAATCTGTACTAACGCCAAATAATTCTGACAGTTGTATTATTCTCTGAATATCAGGAGTTGAACCTGCACTTTCCCACTTGGACACAGCCTGTCTGGATAATCCCAGCTTTTCAGCAAGTTCTTCCTGAGACCAGCCTTTCTTTTTTCTTTCATCTGTAATCTTGTCTGCTAATTTCATTTCTGTATCCTCCTCATATATCAATTATACGCCTTTTCTTGCTATGAGTATAGGGCATTTATCGGTTGCGTACCACCAAACAGGCCTTTCAATCTGTCAAACAGCGGTTGCATTTTAAAAAAACCGATGGTCTAACTGACACATCGGCTTTATAAAATCCTTTCCTTAAATAAGAGGTGCAAGAAGTACTGCACATACGGCAATAGGAATGTTGTACAAAATTGCTGTAGGAACACATGTATCCCAGATGTGGTCATGCTGTCCGTCAGCATTAAGACCTGCAGTAGGTCCAAGGGTTGTATCTGATGCCGGTGAACCTGCATCTCCCAAAGCAGCAGCTGCTGCAATAAGAATAACCGTTCCTCCAACACTGAATCCCATACTTGCACAAAGTGGAACATATAGTACAGCAAGTACAGGAATTGTTCCAAAAGATGAACCGATACCCATTGTAATTACCAGACCGATAAGCATCATAACTACACCGGCAATTATTTTGCTTCCGCCCATAATTCCAAGAGACGCTTCTACAAGCTCCTGAACAGCTCCTGTTTCATTCATTACATTTGCATAACCGGAAGCAATGAGCATTACGAATGCAATTAAACCCATAATGCTAAGACCGCCTGCAATAACTTTATCTAAATCTTTCTTTTTAATTGCACCAAATACTACCATAATTATAATGCCTGTTAATGCACCTAATGGCAGTGAATCTGTAATAAGGTTAATAACAAGAGTACCAATTGCTGCAATTAATGTAATCCAGTGTGCTGGTTTCATTTTCAGTTCTTCAGCTGATGCTTCCACACCTGCAATTTCCAGATTCTGATATTCTCTAGGCTTTCTGAAAATAAAGAATGCGATGAACAGACCGATTGCCATTGAAGCACCGATTGGCCATGTATAATGCCATACATCCCCTTGCGCAACTGTCATACCATTTGCTGCAAGGTTATCTGAAATAAGACCCTGGAAAATCCATCCGAATCCAAATGGAAGTGCAATATAAGGTGCTTTCAGACCAAAAGCAAGAGAACATGCAGCCGCTCTTCTGTCAAGCTTCAGATTATTCATAACAGGGAGTAAAGCAGGAATCAGAATAGGAATAAATGCGATGTGCACCGGAATAATATTCTGTGAGCAGCATGCAATTAAAGCCAGTGTAATTAATAATGCAAGACGCTTTTTTCCTAAAAGATGTGATATCTTCTGTGATAATATTTCTGTTATACCTGTATAAGCCATACCTGCTGCTAAAACCCCAAGCAGCACATAGCTTAATGCAGTCTGACCATTGCCGCCCATTCCACTAATAAGAACCTCTATCGTTCCTGTAATGCCCATTCCGGACATAACACCTGCCACCATAGCAGAAATAATAAGTGACAGCATTACGTTAATCTTAAGCAGGCAAAGAATAATCAGCACTGTTACACCGATTAAAATTGGGTTTAATAGAATACCCATTGAATCAACTCCTCTCAATCCAAAATAACTAAATGTGAGCAAAAAAAGATAGCACATATGCGATTGTCATAATTCCTCGTCTATCCATCTAAGAAATCGCAATAATGTGTTATCACTTTATCATACTGCATTACTATACTTTAAAAGTCGGAAATTGTCAACACTTTACAAAACATTTTGCATACATTTATACATATATTTTGTTTATTTAAAAAAACCGCACCGAAGTTTATCTCCGATGCGGTTTTTTCAACATATTCTTTTTTTATTACAGTAATTCTTTTCTTGAAAGATTGATTCTGTTCTGGCTGTCGATTTCAGTAACCTTAACCTTTACAACATCACCGATGTTCATTACATCTTCAACCTTTTCAACTCTTTCCTTAGCCATCTTGGAAATGTGAAGAAGACCTTCCTTGCCAGGTAAGATTTCGATAAATGCACCGAAGTTCATAATTCTCTGAACAGTTCCTTCGTAAACTTCACCAACTTCTACTTCCTTAGTCAGAAGTTCAATCTGTTTCTTTGCAGCTTCAGCACCTTCAAGGTCAGCACTGTAAATGCTGATAAGGCCAGGATCATCCTCTGAAATGTCAATCTTAACACCTGTTTCATCAACAATCTTATTGATTGTCTTTCCACCAGGTCCGATAACGATTCTGATCTTGTCAGGATCGATTCTCATTGTAATGCTTCTTGGAGCATATTTGGACATTTCTTCTCTAGGTGCAGGAATTTCATCAAGCATTTCAGCCATAATATGCATTCTTCCTGCTCTAGCCTGTTCCAATGCTCTTTCAAGGATTTCTCTTGAAAGACCGTGAACTTTGATGTCCATCTGGATAGCAGTAACACCAACTTCAGTACCGGTTACCTTAAAGTCCATATCGCCCAGGAAGTCTTCCATACCCTGAATATCAGAAAGGATAGCCATCTTGCTACTTCCATCGTCTTCAACTCTCTCGATAAGACCCATAGCGATACCGGCAACAGGTCTCTTAATCGGAACACCTGCATCCATTAGAGCAAGACATGAACCACAAGTTGAACCCATTGATGTTGAACCATTCGAAGATAATACTTCTGATACAACTCTAATAGCATAAGGGAATTCTTCCACGCTTGGAAGTACCGGAAGTAATGCTCTTTCAGCAAGAGCTCCGTGTCCGATTTCTCTTCTTCCCGGACTTCTTGCAGCCTTAGCTTCACCTACAGAATATCCAGGGAAGTTGTAGTGGTGCATGTATCTCTTTTCAGTCTGCTCTGAAATACCATCGATAACCTGTGCTTCGCTTGCAGGAGCAAGTGTACATGCTGAAAGAACCTGAGTCTGTCCTCTCTTGAATAGTCCACTTCCGTGTACTCTTGGAAGTAACTGAGTTTCACACCAGATAGGTCTGATTTCGTCAAGCTTTCTGTTGTCTGGTCTGATTCCTTCGTCGAGAATCATTGCACGAACAGATTCCTTTGTGATATTGTAAAGAACATTTGCAATGTCCTTTTCATTTTCCGGATAAATGTCAGCGAAGTGTTCCTTAGTCTCAATTTCTACTGCATCCATGTTATCAAGTCTTTCCTGCTTGTCTACAGTCTTGATAGCTTCCTTCATTTTGTCAACTGCATAAGCTCTTACAGCTGCATCAATGTCTTCCGGAATTTTATACAGCTCAATGTCAGCCTTTTCCTTGCCTACTTCTGCAACAATTGCGTCGATAAATTCAACAATCTTCTTAATTTCTTCATGTGCAAATAGAATAGCATCAAGCATAACATTTTCAGGAACTTCATTTGCTCCTGCTTCAACCATCATTATAGCTTCTTTTGTACCTGCTACAGTCAGGTTCATATCTGATTTAGCTCTCTGTTCTAAAGTTGGGTTGATAATAAATTCGCCGTCAATCATACCTACACGAACTGAACCTGTAGGTCCCTCCCACGGAATATCTGAAGTTGCAAGAGCAACTGATGATCCAATCATGGCCATAATATCAGTTTCACAGTCAGGGTCAACTGACATTACAGTAGCAACAACTACTACATCATTGTAATATCCCTTTGGGAATAACGGTCTAAGAGGTCTGTCCATAAGTCTGGAGCAAAGGATTGCTCTTTCGCTTGGTCTGCCCTCTCTTTTAATAAATCCTCCCGGAATCTTTCCTGCTGCATACATTCTTTCTTCATAGTCGCAGCTTAGCGGGAAGAAATCAACGTCAGGTCTTGGTGCCTTAGAAGCACATGCAGTGACGTTAACTACGGATTCACCGTATCTAACCATTACCTGTCCATTGGCCTGTTCACAAACCTTACCGATTTCTAATTCTAATAATCTTCCGCCGATTGCAGTTCTAAATGTTCTGTAATCTGTAAATCTTGCCATTAATAAACAACTCCTTCCTGTTTATTCGTCTCTCCTTGGCGTTAAACTTTTGCATAAAATTAATGGCGAGACAATACGCCTCGCCAAAACTTTCAGTATAAACTACTTTCTTAATCCTAAACGAGCAATAAGATTTCTGTATCTTTCAAGATCATTGTCCTTTAGGTACTTAAGAAGGTTTCTTCTCTGTCCAACCATCTTTAAAAGACCTCTTCGTGAGTGGTGGTCCTTCTTGTGAACCTTTAAGTGTTCGTTTAGATCGTTGATTCTAGCTGTCAGAATAGCAACCTGAACTTCAGGAGAACCAGTATCTCCTTCTTTAGTAGCATATTCTTTAATAATAGCTGTTTTCATTTCCTTAGTGATCATTTTATCTCTCCTTTTCTTATATACGCTCTTACTGAGTTAAGGTTGGAGTATCCATTAACTAGGTAAGAGTAAACTCAACTTAATTAATATAACATAGATTTATTTATAATGCAAGCAGATTTTCGTGATATTCTCTTGCATCCCTGCAATCTCTCAAAATCTGTTCTGACAGTTCCTCTATACTGTCAAATTTTACCTCATCTCTGGTCTTCTGAAGAAATTCCACAGTTATATGTTTACCATACAGTTCCTTATCAAAGTTAAAAATATGAGTTTCAACATTCTTTTCATACTGTCCGATTGTAGGTTTATGACCCACATTAGTAACACTTGGATATCTGTGTCCGTTGTAAGTGCAGTAAGTAACATATACACCATTAGGTGGAGTTACCAGATTAGGGCTGATGATCAGATTTGATGTTGGGAATCCAAGCTTTCTGCCAAGTCTGTTTCCCACAACCACTTCTCCGTCTATGGCATAATTTCTGCCCATATACATTTCACACTTTTCAACCTGTCCGGAAACAATCAGGGTTCTTATCAGCGAAGAGCTAACCACGTCATCATGAATAATGAAAGGTGACATTTCCCATACATCAAAACCCATTTCATTTCCCAGTTCTTTAAGAATCTTTGTATTTCCCCTGGCCTTATATCCAAAGTTATAATTAAAACCACAGAATAAATCTTTTGCCTTAAATTTTTCAATTAAAAGTTCTTTGACAAATCTTTCCGGTTCCATAGTCATTATCTCTTCAGTGAATTCAATATTAAAAAGATAATCTACACCCAGAGAATCAATAATCTGGTTTTTCTGACCCTCCATTGTAATATTCATTACTGGAGTTTTACCCGGAAGCAGATTTCTTGGATGGTTTGAGAAAGTGAACACTGCGGCTTTCAGACCTTTTTCACGAGCTTTGCTGACCATAGATTTAATAAGTGCCTGATGGCCCAGATGGACACCGTCAAAGTTTCCCAGAGCAAGTGCTGTCGGTTCTATATTATTTATCTCTGCAAGTTTTTCAAATGTTACCATTGTTCTACCCTCTTATATGAAAAATTTTATCTGCCTTATAATGTTTATTATCATCATCAAATACTCCGATACCAAGAAATTGTTCCTCACCGTCAACAGGTGCAAAAATCCTGTATCCTTTTCTGTAAGTATCAGATACCGGCAGATAGAAATCCCTATCTGCATAATAAGGTTCTGATATAATCTCTCCTTTATGTTTCGGTAAGGGATTACCGTTTATAAACTTCAGACCGCTAAACTCTCCGGTCTTTATTATACCAAATTTGTCCAGTGCATCCTCTGCCTTGTAAAGTAAAGGTTCTATTTCTTCTGTAGACATATTACGGAGTGTTTCAATATCTACAGCTTTATCTATTGTAAAAATACCGCTGGCAGTACGTTCCAGTCTTGTCATTGTCGCAGAACATCCTATTTCGTTTCCTACATCCTGACATATAGTCCTGATATATGTTCCCTTGGAGCATTCAACCGAAAAAGTAACAGTTTTTTCATCACCTTCTAAATCAACGTCCTCAACATCTATAGATTTGATGAATATTTTTCTGCTTTTTACATCTACTGTCTTACCTTCTCTTGCGTACTCATATAACCTTTTACCGTTAACCTTTATTGCTGAGTACATAGGCGGCTTCTGGTCAATAATTCCCACGAACTTTGAAAATGCTGCCTTTATTGCTTCTTCTGATGTTTCCACATCATTTCTGCTTATTTCTGTTCCCCAGATATCCTGCGTGTCAGTCTGAAGGCCCAGCTGCATTGTGCAGCTGTACTTTTTTATATCTGTATCCAGATATTCTATGATTTTAGTGCTTCTGTTTATACATACAGGAAGCACGCCTGTTGCCATGGGATCAAGCGTGCCGGTATGTCCTATTTTTTTTATGCCTAAAACCCTGCGGCATATTGCAACCACATCATGACTGGTCATGTTCTGTGGTTTATTAATATTTAGTATACCATTAGTAATCATTATTCTCCCAGGCTTTCAATAAGTTTTGTTTTCATAAGTTCCATAGCCTGACAGACAGGTTTGTTAATAGTCGCACCTGCTGCACGCACATGTCCCCCGCCTCCAAGAGTCGCAGCAATTTTTGCCACATCTGCATAACTCTTGGATCTCATGCTTACCTTTGTAGTGGTTTCATCTTTTTCTTTTAAGAAAACTGCGACTTCTACACCTGAAATAGCTCGAAGCTGCTGAACCACGCCTTCAGTTTCCTCCATCATTGCACCGGTTTCATCTAGCATTTCCTGTGTTACATAACACAGAGCACATTTTCCGTCCAGTAAGGTTTCTAAAGTGGCCAGAATTCTGCTGGTTATCATTAGCCGTTGAATTCTGTTATTTTCATAAATCTCCACACTTACTTTATTTGCATCAATTCCTGCCTCATACAGTTCAGCAACAATTCTGTGTGTTTCTTCCGTTGTATTTGAATACTGGAAGTTGCCTGTATCTGTTGTAATACCTGCAAATATGGCCTCTCCAATCTCCTTGTCCACGGGAATATTCATGGTCTTAATCAGCTTGTAAATCAGTTGAGCCGTAGCTGCAGATTCCGGATCAATGTAGTTAAAATCACAAAACTCCTTAGTTGTTCGATGATGATCTATGCAAATTGTCTTTTTTGAGGTTCTGAATTTTTCAGCTCTCTCTGGAAACCTTGATTCGTCGCCGCAGTCTATGCAAATTGACAAATCAGGCTCTGCAATAATGTCTGCATTCTCCGTGCAGTATCCTTTGTCGAGAAAAGCCAGATTGTCCGCAACCTTATCTTCGATAAGAATGTAACAGTTTTTTCCTGCATTTCTAAGTGCTCTGCACAGTGCCGCTGCCGAACCCATTGCATCCCCATCCATGTTAAGATGAGGATACAACAGAATATCATCAGAATTCAGTATTATGTTTGATATTTCCTGAAATGAATTATTCATCTTTTTTACCTAGCTTTGCAATTACTTCATCAATGTGTCTTCCATAATCCATAGAGTGATCCATTTTAAAAATCAGCTCAGGAATATGTCTAAGTTTGATCTGTCTGCCAATTTCCTTCTTGAATAGACCCTTTGCACTGCGAAGACCTTCAAGAATTTCTTCCTCCTCACTTGCAGCTTCTTCACCCTTCTTTGTTGAAATGTAAGTAACAAAACAGGTTGCATAGCTGCCGTCTGAAGTAACTTCTACATCTGATAGACTGATCAGACCGTTTGATAGTCTCGGATCTTTTATTTCTCTAAGAAGCATTTCACTTATTATCTTGCGAATTTCTTCTCCCAGACGACCCTGTCTATATCCTTTTCCCATATATTCTCCTATTTACGTTCAATTTCAACCATGTGGAAGCATTCGATTATATCGCCTTCCTTAATATCGTTATATGATTCGATACCGATACCACATTCATATCCTGTATTAACTTCCTTAGCATCATCCTTGAATCTCTTAAGTGATGAAATCTTTCCTTCGTGAATAACGATGCCATCTCTTACAAGTCTGATTTCTGCATTTCTAACAGCCTTACCTTCTACAACGTATGCACCACCGATGATACCAACGCCAGGAACCTTAAATGTAGTTCTGATTTCAATCTTTCCAAGGATTTCTTCCTTGTATTCAGGATCAAGCATACCCTTCATAGCTGATTCAACATCATCGATTACATCATAGATTACTCTATAAGTTCTGATCTGTATTTTTTCTCTGTCAGCCATAGTCTGAACTGCAGTTGTAGGTCTTACATTAAATCCAATGATAATTGAACCTGTAGTTCCTGCAAGCATGATATCTGATTCTGTAACAGTACCAACACCTGTATGAACAATGTTTACCTTAACATTTTCATTATTAAGCTTTTCAAGTGATGATACAAGAGCTCCAACTGAACCCTGAACGTCTCCCTTGATAATCAGGTTAAGATTCTTAACTTCGCCTTCCTTAATCTGGCTGAATAACTGTTCAAGAGTTGAGCTTGCATTTCTTGCAAGAATTTCTTCTCTTAACTTTTCTTTTCTGTTTTCAGCGATTTCTCTAGCCAGCTTATCTTCCTTAACAGCATTAAATTCATCACCAGCTTCAGGTACATCTGTCAGACCAAGAATTTCTACTGCAGTAGCAGGACCTGCTTTCTTAATAGTTTTGCCCTTGAAGTCTGTCATAAGTCTGATTCTGCCTGCGCATGTTCCCGCAACAACACTCTGACCGCTCTGAAGAGTACCATTTGTTACTAGAAGTGTAGCAACCGGACCCTTTGACTTGTCAAGTCTTGCTTCGATAACTGTACCCATTGCAAGTCTGTTCGGGTTAGCCTTAAGTTCCATCATTTCAGCCTGAAGAAGAATCATTTCAAGAAGGTTAGTGATACCTTCACCTGTTTTGGCTGATACAGGCACACTGATTACATCTCCACCCCAGTCTTCAACCAGAATTCCATGTTCTGTAAGATCCTGTTTTACTCTATCTGGGTTTGCACCCGGTTTATCCATCTTATTGATTGCAACAATAATAGGAACACCTGCAGCCTTTGCGTGGCTGATGGATTCTACAGTCTGTGGCTTAACACTGTCATCTGCTGCAACTACAAGTACAGCGATGTCTGTTGAGTGCGCACCACGAGCACGCATTGCAGTAAACGCTTCGTGTCCCGGAGTATCCAGGAATACGATTTTCTGACCATTGATTCTTACTTCTGACGCACCGATATGCTGAGTAATACCACCTGATTCAGATGCTGTTACGTTTGTCTTTCTGATTGCGTCCAGAAGTGAAGTCTTACCGTGGTCTACATGACCCATTACAGTGATGATAGGTGGTCTTGTCTTCAGATCCTTTTCATCATCCTCAAATAATTCCAGACCTTCATCAATAGTATCTTCTTCAACCTTACCGATAGCTACTTCAATTCCAAGATCTTCAGCAAGAATCATTACTGTGTCTTCATCAATATTCTGGTTTATATTAGCCATAATTCCAAGCTTCATTAATGTCATAATTACCTTGGAAGTAGAAACTTCTGTTTGTTCACAGAATCCGGCAACTGTAATTGGAACATTTAATACGACAGTTCCTTCCGGTAAAATTGTTTCTTCGATTTCTTGTTCAACCACTGCTGGCTTTGGTTTGTTGTGTTTCTTTCGTGTCTGCTTTTCCAATGATTTCCTCTCGAACTTATCAAATTTATTTTTACTCTTATCGTAGTCATGTTTCTTTTTGCTGTCGTCTCTTCTGGATGGCTTGTTTTCCATCTTTTCAGGTGCAGCTGATGCCGCCGGCTTTTCTCTTCTTGGAGAATTTCCGCGATTGTTCCTATCGTCACGCTTGTTGTTTCTGTCATCACGATTGTTGTTTCTGTCGTTGCGAACGTTACCGTTTCTGTCGTCTCGGTTGAATCTTCCTCCGCGGTTATCTCTGTCATCGCGATTGTTATTCTTGCTGTTTCTGTCATTTCTGTCATCGCGAGATGGCTTTCTGTCTCTGTTATCAGCATTTCTCGCCTGCTTGGACTTTGGTGCTTCAGCCTTAGGTGCAGATTTATGTTCTTCCTTCGGCTCTGCTTTTGAAGTAACCTTAGCTTCAACATCTTTATCTGTCTTAACTTCTGCTTTTACTTCAGCCTTTGGAGCTTCCTTAACTTCAACTTTTGGTTCAGCCTTAACTTCAACGCTTTCTGCCGGTTTTGATGAAGCCTCTGCATCAGGTGTTTTCTGCACTGGCTCTGCCTTAGGAAGTGGAGTGCCTACAGGCTTTCCTTTTGGCGGTTTCTGTTTACTCTCTAAGTATGAGTTATCAACAATTGGCTTTCCAATAGGTGGCTTAGGTCTGCTTGACAGTCCGGGTCTTGCCGTTGCCCTTACAGTAGTTCTTGGAGCTTCCTGCTGGGTTTCTTTACCTTTTGTTGATTTTCCCTTAACGATTAACGAATCCTGTTTGTGAGTTCCCTTCAGTCTTTCAATATCATTATCAGACAGTACACTCATATGATTCTTAACCTCTATATTCAATGCTTTTGCTCGTTCCAGAAGTTCTTTACTGGTCAAATTAATCTCTTTTGCTAATTCATGAACTTTCATTGCCATTAGAACACCTCTCTTTCTGATTGAATCAGGTCAATCTCCTTACCAATGATTTCCGCAAAATGGGCATCCGTTATGCCGAAAACGGCCTTACCGCTCTTCCCTGTTATTAGGGACAGTTCATCGCTGTTTCCGAAAATCCTATAATTTATGTTATTCCTGTTACAGATTTGTAACATTTTTTTTTCTGTATTTTCTGCAATATCTTCCGTAACGATCAGAAGCTTTATTCTCCCTTTTTCCATCATCATCTGACAAGTACCTGCACCTGTCACAAGATTTCTGGATTTTGCAGCGAATCCAAGATAGCTCATGACTTTATTTCTAATCAATGATATCACTCTCCATCATACTGATTACTACATCCATAGTTTCATCAGCTGCAGCAGGTGTCACAGCACCTTTAAAGCCTCTGATAATTGCTCTTCTTTTCTTCGCTGTTTCCATACATTTTCTGTCTCTGCATAAATATATGCCGCGACCCTTTGCTTTCCCCTCAGTATCCACGGTCAAAACTCCCTCGTACAGGGCAATTCTAACCATTTCTTTCTGTGGTTTCGATTCCATGCAGCCAATGCATCTTCTCATCGGAATATTAGATTTCTTCAACTTCGAAAACCTCTTCTCCTTCTTCGTTACCGTAATATGCAGTGTGGCTCTTAATGTCAATCTTCCATCCACTTACCTTGGCAGCAAGTCTAACATTCTGTCCCTCTTTACCAATAGCCAGTGAAAGCTGGAAGTCCGGAACAATTGCAGTTGCAATACATTCTTCTTCATTTTCTATTATTACTTCTTCAACCTTTGCTGGGCTTAGTACGTTTGTGATAAGCTCTCTTGGATCTTCACTCCATGAGATGATATCAATTTTTTCCCCGTTTAATTCTTCAACAATAGTCTGTACTCTTGTTCCTCTTGGACCAACGCATGCACCTACCGGGTCTACATTTTCATCGTTTGCATAAACAGCAAGCTTTGTTCTTGATCCTGCTTCTCTTGCAATGCCCTTTATTTCTACAACTCCGTCCTGGATTTCAGGAACTTCCAGTTCAAACAGTCTCTTAACCAGACCCGGATGTGATCTTGAAAGGAATACCTGAGGACCCTTTGTTGTTCTTTTTACATCCATGATGTAAACCTTAAGTCTTTCATTAATGCCAAAGCGTTCTCCCGGAACCTGTTCATTTGCAGAAAGGATACCTTCTGCTCTTCCCAGGTTAATAAACATAGTTTCACCACTTTTTCTCTGAACCATACCAGTCAGGATTTCTCCCTGCTTAGTGATGAAATCATCATAAATCATTCCTCTTTCAGCTTCTCTGATTCTTTGAACAACAACCTGCTTTGCAGTCTGTGCAGCAATTCTTCCAAAGTCTCTTGGAGTTACCTGGTATTCAATTGCATCTCCAACTTCATATCTTGGATCAACTGCCTGAGCTTCTTCAAGAGAAATTTCCAGCATATCATCATAAACTTCTTCAACGATTTCCATTCTCATAAGAACAGCAATATCCCCGGTTTCTCTGTCAATATCAACTCTTACATTCTGAGCAGTACCGTAATTCTTTTTGTATGCGGATACTAGTGCTGTTTCTATAGCCTCAATAAGAATATCCTTGGAAACATGTTTTTCCTTTTCTAATTCTTCAATGGCTGTGATAAATTCCTTATTCATGGTTTTGTAGTTTCCTCCTTAAAAAACAACTGCCAGGTTTGTCTTTGCAACCTGATCTACGGCAAAAGCCAACTCATTACTTTCTTCATCTTTTATTACTACCTTATCGTCGATTAAGCCAACAAGGATACCTTCGTAGACTTTTTTTTCCATCCACACCCTTGTATAGCTTTACCTCAACAAGTTTTCCGGCGTACTTTGCGTAGTGCTTCGGCTCTAATAACTGTCTATCCATTCCCGGTGATGATATTTCTAAATAATAGTTCTGTTCAATTGGATCCAGTCTATCCAGCTCATCACTTAAGAAACGACTGACTTTCTCACACTCGTCAGTAGAAACGTATTCTTCCGTATTATCGGATAATTTGTCAATGTAAACACGCAAAAACCAGTCTTTTCCTTCTTTTACAAATTCAACATTGTACAGCTCCAAGCCCTCATTTGTTAAGAATTCTTCTGTTATTTCTGCTATCGTTTCCTTTATTTTTTTCTTTGCCATTTCCTACCCTTCTGCCAATTTGGCCTAAACAAAACTGAAAGAGTGGGCTTAACCCACTCTTCTGCCAAAAATTATACGAATTGTCAGTAAACATATGATACCATGATTTCTATAATATGTCAACATATATGCTATTTTTTTAAACTAATATTTACCCTGCTTTTTTTATGTGATAATATAGAATTGAATTGGAGGAATAACAAATGAGATATAATGATTTTAACGAACAAAAAGTTTCATCATTAGGCTTTGGCACAATGCGTTTACCAATGCTCGAAAATGGAGAAATCGACTATGAACATGGCGCCAGAATGGTTGAAGAGGCAATCAACAGTGGTATTACATACTTTGATACAGCTTATAAATACCACAAGGGAGAAGCCGAAAACTTTTGCGGTGCAGTTCTTTCAAAGTACCCTCGAGATAGCTACACTCTTGCAGACAAGCTGCCTACCTGGTTGTGCAGCACTCTGGAGGACGCAGAAAATATTTTTAATGAACAACTTGAAAAATGTAATGTAGAATTCTTTGATTATTACCTTTTACACAGCATCGATGAAGACAGCTGGCAAGGAATCGAAAAGCTAAATCTTGTTGACTTTATGATTAAGAAAAAAGAGTCCGGTCTTGTAAAGCATATTGGTTTCTCAGCTCATTGCGAACCTGAACTACTGGAAACAATACTTTCCAAATACAACGATGTTTTTGAGTTTGTTCAGCTTCAGATCAACTACTTTGACTGGGAATTCAAGGATGCAAAAGCTCTATACGACATTGCAAGAAAGTACAGTCAGCCAATTATCATAATGGAACCCATTCGTGGCGGAATGCTTGCAAATCTTCCAAGTAAAGAAGCAGAAAAAGTTTTGACTGATGCAACAGCTGCAGAAGGAAAACCCCCTATGAGCAGCGCATCCTATGCACTACTGTTTGTTGAACAGCTTGAAGGTGTTGTCTGCACTCTTTCAGGTATGTCATCATTAGAACAGACCACTGACAACATAAAGACATTCTCTGATTACTGCTTATCTGCTAAGGAACTTGATGCAATTAAGGATGCTACATCTAAACTTCAGGCTGACATTCTTATCCCTTGCACAGGCTGTGATTACTGTTTCGAATGTCCATCTGAAATCAAAATTTCCAAACTTTTCGCATGGTATAATGAAGCTGCAGCAAAAGGTTTCCACTACATCTGGGGATCACTTGCAAAAAATTACGAAAAGATTGGACCAAATGCAACAAACTGCATCGAATGCGGTAATTGCCAGACACACTGCCCACAGAAAATAAACATTATCGAAAATCTTAAGATGCTGCACTCCAAATATGAAGAGCTGAAAGAAATTGGAGAATAATTTAATAAAGTCTTTTTTACGCGATGAAGGTTTTCATAAACTATAGAATATTAAAAGTCTCTTGGATAATAAAATCAGAGAGACTTTTTTAGTTGCATTCATGATCGCTTAATTCTATACATCTGATATAATCCTGCTTTTGTCTGCTGACACAAAACTGCCATGACTGCTATATAAATAGCATGGATCATGGCGCGTGGATTGGTCAGACGCCATGTTTGCCTCTGAAATTGAATCAATCATGGCGCGTGGATTGGTCAGGTGCCATGTTTACCTCTGAAATAGCATCAAACATGGCGCGTGTATTGGTCAGGTGCCATGTTTGCCTCTGAAATTGAATCAATCATGGCGCGTGGATTGGTTCAGGCGCCATGTTTGCCTCTGAAACTGGATCAATCATGGCGCGCGGTTCGGCCAGGCGCCATGTTTTCCTCTGAAATAGCATCAATCATGGCGCGCGGATTGGCCAGGCGCCATGTTTTACTTCCGTTCCAGCTTGCCTATCCGGTCCGCCCAGGCGCCCCAGCATTCCTGAATGATCTTTCGTCCTGCAAACATTGCAGCCAGAGAAGGATCCAGTGGAGGTGCAATTTCAACAACGTCGAAGCCGATTATGTTTAGCTGACCGAAAAGCTTTTCCAGAAGTGTCAGAGCCATACGTCCTGTCAGACCTCCCATCTGAGGAGTGCCCGTTCCTGCCGCATAAGCAGGATCAAGAGCATCTATGTCAAAGGTAATGTATACCTTATTGAATTTTTTCATTCTTTCTATGCACTGATCAGCTATAGCATCAATTCCTTCAGCATAGCAGTCATAAGCCGTTTTCACCTGGATAGGATTCTTTTTGTAGAATTCAAACTCATCAGGTTCAATGGAACGGATGCCTATAAAGTACAGGTTTTCCAGAGATGAAATGTTGGAAAGCTCCAGAGCTCTCTGTTCAGTACTTCCATGTGAAAGCAGATCTCCCTCCAGAGCATAACTTAAATCCATATGGGCATCAATGTGAATGATTCCAAAATCCTCATTGAGGGCTTTGTTGATTCCTCTGTGAACAGGGATAGTGACTGAATGGTCGCCGCCCACCATGGTAAAGTGAATCCCCTTTTCCACCAGTGATGCCACATAGTCCTCTACCTCTGCAAACATCTGCTCCCGGTCATCCCCCGTAAAATCGCCTGCATCCTTTACCTTAAGAGAGTCGTAATAACAGAGTCTTTCAGTGGCCGGAGTTGAATGCTTTGTGTTGGTCCGAAGAACCGCAGGTCCCTCAGCAGCTCCTCCACGATAGCTGACCCCTCCGTCAAAAGGTATTCCGAATATTATTACATCCGCATCCCGGTCATCAATTTCAGGATTATTCAAACCACACCATGACTGAGGATTTTTTACATCGTCACTAATCTTTCTCATTCTCCTGCTCCTTCCACAAATTAATATCTCGAAACCATAATATTATCTCGAAATCATAATAATTCGTTTTCGGAAGGTTGTCAACATGCCCGGGTGCCGACTAAAGATAACTGCTACTGCACGCTGCGGAAATCTCCTGTAACCGCGAACAAAACCCATTCGGCTATATTAGTGGCATGGTCGCCTATTCTTTCCAGATATTTTGCAACCATGAGCAGGTCCAGAAGCTGCATCGGGTCGGCACTGTCTGTCTGAATAGATCTGGCTATGGCGTCTTTAACTGAGACAAACAGCCGGTCGACAGTATCATCATTGTCAATAACATGCTGTGCCTTGTCGCTGTCCTGCTGGGCAAAAGCATCTACAGCCTCGATCAGCATAATAGAGGTTTCTTTTGCCATCTCCTCAATAAGTCTGATTTCGCCAGGGTAAGTACTGTTGCTCATGAGCAGCGTCAGTTCTGAAATATCTGCTCCATGATCACCTATTCTTTCCATATCAGTCAGCATTTTCAGAGCAGCAGATACTGCCCTCAGATCCTTTGCAATGGGCTGCTGTCTCAGCAGTATTGTGTAACACTGCTGTTCTACTTTTCTCACCTGCTCATTAATTTTCTCATCACCCGAGGCAATTTCCCCGGCCTTTTTTGTATCCTGACAGGTCAGTGCCCTGATTGTCTCCTGAATAACGTCCTCCACCATACTTCCCAGAAGAAGCATCTGGTTTTTCAGCTCCTTAAGCTGCATATCATATCCTTATCTCGCTGCCATTTTATTTCTCCTTTAACTCTTTCTTCACCTGTCACTATTATCATCCAAATCTTCCTGTAATATAATCCTCAGTCCTCTTGTCCTCTGGATTTGAGAAGATTTTTTCTGTACTGTCAAATTCCACCATGTCACCAAGAAGGAAGAATGCAGTATTATCAGAAATTCTAGCAGCCTGCTGCATATTGTGGGTTACTATTATGATAGTGTATTTTTCCTTCAGTTCCGCTACAAGGTCTTCTATTTTCGATGTAGAAATGGGATCTAAGGCGCTGGTAGGCTCATCCATGAGCAATACCTCCGGCTCTACGGCCAGAGCGCGGGCAATACAAAGTCTCTGCTGCTGACCACCGCTCATTCCCAGAGCGTTTTTCTTCAGACGATCCTTGCACTCGTCCCAGATGGCGGCCTGGCGCAGAGAGCGCTCAACAATTTCATCCAGAGCTGCCTTATTTTTTATTCCGTGTGTTCTTGGTCCAAAAGCGATATTGTCGTATATGCTCATGGGAAACGGATTAGGACTCTGGAATACCATGCCCACTCGCTTTCTCAGCTGGCTCACATCAATTTTTCCATATATATCTTCACCGTCCAGCTGTACCAGGCCCTCAATTCTGCACCCCTCTACCATGTCATTCATACGATTAAGAGACTTTAGAAAAGTTGATTTTCCACAGCCGCTGGGTCCGATAAAAGCTGTCACCTCATGCTCAGGTATTCTCATGTTTATACCCTTAAGGGCATGAAAGTCCCCATAATAGAGATTCAGATTTTCTATTACAAACTTATCCATGTTCTGTCCTCCGCCTATACTTCTTTTTTCTTACTAAAATAGGTTTTTACACCTTCTGCGCTTAAGTTTACAACTACCGCCAGAACAAGCAGAATTACAGCAATAGAAAATGCCACCTGAAATTCGCCCTGTTCCTTGGCATACACGTAAAGAGCTACTGTCAGTGTTGCTCCCGAACTGGTTACCCCATCAAAGAACCCGTGGAGTGTATGAGCAAAACCTGCAGTAAACAGTAAAGCTGCTGATTCTCCAAGTATTCTTCCTGCAGACAGGATAGCTCCTGTTATAATGCCATCCAGACACTCAGGAATTACAATGGTTCTCACTACTCTCCACTTAGAAGCACCCAGTCCATAGGCTCCCTCTCTAAGACCCATTGGCACTGACAGAAGACTCTCTCTTGTGGTTCTCATAATGGTCGGCAGATTCATAACAACCAGGGTCAGAGCACCTGCCAGAATGGTAGTCTGCATATTCATAAACTGGCAGAAAAAAAGCATTCCAACCAGACCATAAATTATAGATGGAATTCCCGATAAAATTTCTGCCGCGTAATCAATGGTTTTGATCAGTCTGTAGTTTCTTGCATATTCACTGAGGTAAACTGCTGCACCTACACCTAAGGGAATCAGAATTACCAAAGCAACCACTAAAAGATAGACAGTATTCATAATATCGGGAAGAATACCTATGTTTCCCGACAGGTAGCTTGGGCTTGTTGTCAGAAAGTTGATACTCAGCCCTTTCACCCCCTGCAGCAGCACATAGCCAATTATTAAAACCAGTATGGCGCAGGTAATTGCTGTACATGTGAGCATTACTGCCTTCCAGAAGTTTTCTTTCATCTTTCGACTCATTATTTCTCACCTCCAGACATTACTTTACGCAGTATCATATTAATCAGCATAATAAATACAAACAGTACCAGGGCGATTGAGAATAGTGCCTTCTGCTGCAGTCCTGATGAATATGACATTTCTGATGCAACTGCGGTAGTAAGAAATCTTACTGAACCGAATAGTTTCGGCATATTGGCAACATTTCCCGCAACCATCATTACAGCCATTGCTTCACCGATTGCTCTTCCTGTGCCGAGTACAACAGATGCGATAATACCGGACTTGGCAGCCGGCACAGATACTTTAAGATATGTCTCACATTCTGTCGCCCCAAGAGCAAGTGCCCCATGCTCATATTTTTTAGGGACAGCATCCAGTGAAGTCAGAGAAACATTTATTATTGAAGGCAGTATCATAATTGCTAAAACTATGATTGCAGCAAACAGTGTAGCTCCATCCGGCAGCCCAAAGGCTTTTCTGACGAAAGGAACCAGCACCAGCATACCTACCAGACCGTATACTACAGACGGTATGGAAGCAAGTAAGGATACAACAAAACCCACTGTTTTTTTGACAGGCACCGGTGCAAATTTGGACAGATATACTGCTGTAAAAAATCCAATGGGAACCCCCAGAATTATTGCACCTAAGGTACCGTATATACTTGTAAGAATAAATGGCAGAATTCCAAATTCAGGGTTTTCTGCTGTAGATGCCCACTCTTTTCCTGACAGGAATTCTATTAATCCGATTTCTCTTATGGCCGGCAATCCGGAAATAATCAGATATACTGTTATGACAAATACACAGGCTATGGTAATTACTCCACAAAGTAAAAAAACGCCCTGCATTATCTTGTCAGCTGTTTTACTCATTGCTATTCTCCCCTAAAAATCGGGCGCCGGTTACACTTTCGAGCCGGCGCCATGTTTTGATCATATACTGGTTCAGCCACCTGTTATTCTACAGGTACAACTCCTGCACCCTCGATAACTGATTTTGCTTCATCTGAAAGTGCATAGTCCATGAATGCCTGAGCAGCGTCTGAAAGTTTAGTATCTGCCTTTGTGATAAGCATAAATGGTCTCTGGATTGCGTATGTTCCGTCAAGAACTGTTTCTGCACTAGGTGCTACTCCGTCAACTGTTACGGCTTTTACGGTTTCGTCAACAGATGCAAGAGAAGCATATCCTATAGCGTTTTCATTGCTCTTTACTGTTGCAATAACGTCACCTGTTGATGTAAGTTCCTGACGAAGCTTGCAGGCATCTTCTGTTCCTGTAATTGACTCGAATCCGTCTCTTGTTCCGCTTCCTGCTTCACGTCCGATTACTACGATTTCCGCATCAGCACCGCCTACTTCCTTCCAGTTTGTAATCTTTCCTGTGTAAATATCTGCAATCTGCTGCAGTGACAGATCGTTTACTCCGTTTGCTGTATTTACGATCACTGCAATTCCGTCATATGCAAGAACTGTTTCTTCCAGTCCCTGTTCCTTTTCCTCATCTTTTAAGTAACGGCTGGAAAGACCGATATCGCAGGTTCCATTTGCTGCGGAGGAAATACCACTTCCACTTCCTGTTGGGTTGTATGTAAAATCAACATCTTCATTTTCTGCTGTAAAAGCTTCTCCAAGTGATCCGATAACTTTTTCCATTGATGTGGATCCATCTGTAGCAACTTTTCCGCTTACTCCTTCAGCTTTCTGTCCGCATGCTGTAAGACATCCAATAACCAATACTGCTGTTAAGGCAAGAGCAAATAACTTCTTTTTCATAATTCTTTAAACCTCTTCTTTCTTTTCTTTCCTTTTTCCTTTTTCTTTACGGGTATAGATTACGTAATGAATGTAAAAACTGAAATCCTGCTTCGGTAATAGTCAGGTAAATGTTCTGTAAACACATGATTGACATAAAGCTCTGTTCATGATATATATGATATGTATTTACCAATATGAGGGAGTAATTAGCGTTTTCATCTGAAAATGCGATGCTGTTCGTCATCACGTCAGATTATCTGTCCGGGCAGCGTCCATACAACTGTTCGTATGAAATGAGACTTTTATTGCATTTTTGTAGTGCAGTAGAAGTCTTTTTTTGCTGTACAAAGATTCAGAAGGAGGATATTTATATGATGTATGTATTGCTTGTTTTCGGTTTTATTCTATTAATAAAGGGGGCGGATTTATTTGTAGACGGAGCCTCATCTATTGCACACATCCTTAAGATTCCGTCTGTCATAATCGGTCTCACAGTTGTTGCAATGGGGACAAGTGCACCGGAAGCGGCTGTCAGCATTGCTGCAGGAATTACAGGAAACAGTGATATTTCTCTCGGAAATATTATCGGTTCTAACATTTTCAATCTTCTCATGGTAATCGGAATAAGTGCAGCTATCTTCCCTGTTGTATCACAAAAGGATATTATGGGACGTGACATGTGGTGGAATATAGGAGCATCAGTGGCCTTGTTAGCTCTGGTTATGAATGGCGAAATAAGCCGTACAGAGGGAGCTCTTCTCCTGCTGGGCATGGCATTATATTTAATTATAGTAATACGAAATGCACTGAAGACGAGAATCACGGATTATACAGACCCTGAAATGTCTGTTACAAAGAGTATAATAGCGCTTGTTCTGGGTCTTGCCGCAATTATTGCCGGCGGGAATATGGTTGTTGATAATGCCGAGCTGATAGCAAAAAACTGGGGAATGAGTGATTCCCTGATTGGACTTACAATTGTTGCTGTCGGAACCTCTCTTCCAGAGCTTGTCACCTCATTAACAGCTGCACAAAAAGGAGACTCAGGAATTGCTCTCGGAAATGCAGTCGGTTCATGTTTGTTTAACATACTGTTCATTCTTGGGCTGACTTCCGTTATAACACCTGTTCATGCCGCATCTGAACTTGTCGCTGATACAGGTATTATGACTGCTGTATCAGTTATCACAATTGTCTTTGCAATATCAGGGAAAACAACAAGCAGAAAGGAAGGTCTTTTCTGCATTCTGCTCTATGTTGCTTACACTGCATATATTATTCTACGCTAAAAACAGCTTCCGGATTACTCAAAGCTTTTACATTCACTGACTTTCAGTTTTTACATTTGACTGATATTCTTTCTTTAGAATATGGTGATAATATATGAAGAAGTTTTGATAAAAGGAGGAATGCATATTGGAAATTTTAAGAAACAAAAAAGGGTTTATCTGTGATATGGATGGAGTGATTTATCACGGAGATCGACTTCTGCCCGGAGTTGCTGAATTCCTGGACTGGCTGAAAAATAATGATAAGAATTTTCTCTTTCTTACTAACTCCGGAAAGTATACGCCACGTGAGCTTCAGGAAAAGCTGGCCAGAATGGGGCTGGATGTGGATGAGTCGCACTTTTATACCAGTGCGCTGGCGACTGCTAATTTTCTGAAGACACAGGCGCCCGGCTGCAGTGCATATATTATGGGTGAGCATGGCATTCACAATGCGCTCTACGATGCAGGGATTACTTTCAACGATGTGAATCCCGATTATGTGGTTGTAGGAGAACCCAGCGGTTACAGCATCGACATGATTACCCGTGCTATACGAATGGTCAATGCAGGATCAAAACTCATCGGAACCAATTTCGATCTTTCCGGTCCCACAGAAACCGGAATTGCTCCTGCATGCCGTGCCCTGCTGTCACCTATTGAAATGGTAACAGGAAAACAGGCATATTATGTTGGAAAGCCCAATCCGCTGATGATGAGAACAGGACTTAGAATGCTTGGTGTTCATTCCGAAGAGGCAGCTATTATCGGTGATCGCATGGATACAGATATAGTGGCGGGAATTGAATCAGGGCTTGACACAGTGCTTGTCCTTTCCGGAGTAACCACAAGAGAAGAATGCAAGATGTATCCTTACAGACCGCGCCTGATAATAGATGGAGTTGGGGATATAGCAAATTAAAATCAATATTTTTTACCAAAATACGAAGAAATTTGGGCGGCTTCATTAAAAGAAAACAATTTTTTGTGATTTTTGATAAAAAATAATTGACTTTTGTAATTTATCGTGATAAAGTAAACACCGTAGACAACATAAATATTCAAACCGATGATTGAGAATAGTAGTTATCGATGCCGAGTTTTGAGAGAGCCGCAGATGGTGTGATTGCGGTAGCGAGGGCGGTAATGAATGGCCTCATGAGGGCGGGAAGAACGGATTCAGTAATCTTAGTAATGCCCGACGGGAACTCCACCCGTTATCCATGGAGCAGGTATCACGCTGTACCTGAAGACAGTGCATAATCTTTAATGCACGGGGTGGCTTTAACATTGACAATTCAGTCTTTGTCCTCCATACGGCGGGCGAAGATTTTTTTGTTTTCACATTTTCCCCAGACTGTCAGCGTAGAAAGGAAATATAAATGAGTATTAACAAAAACGAAATCCCTTACAAAATCTACCTAACAGAAGAAGAGCTTCCAAAGCAATGGTATAATGTCAGAGCCGACATGAAAATCAAGCCTGCTCCCCTATTGAATCCGGGAACAGGACAGCCTATGACAGCAGAAGAACTTGAGGCTGTTTTCTGCAAAGAACTTGTTAAGCAGGAACTTGACGAAGACACTCCATACATCGATATTCCTCAGGAAATCCAGGACTTCTATAAAATGTACAGACCATCACCTCTGGTTAGAGCATACTGTCTGGAAAAGAAACTGGGAACACCTGCAAAAATATACTATAAATTTGAAGGAAATAATACAAGTGGATCACATAAGCTGAATTCAGCTATTGCTCAGGCTTACTATGCAAAAGAGCAGGGTCTGAAAGGCGTAACAACAGAAACAGGTGCAGGCCAGTGGGGTACTGCATTATCAATGGCTTCCGCATATCTTGGTCTGGACTGTAAGGTTTACATGGTAAAGGTATCCTATGAACAGAAACCGTTCCGTCGTGAAGTTATGAGAACATACGGTGCATCAGTTACACCTTCCCCATCAGAAACAACTAATGTAGGCAGAGAGATTCTTGCAAAATTCCCCGGAACAACAGGCTCCCTGGGATGTGCAATTTCAGAAGCAGTTGAAGATGCGGTAACACATGAAGGATACAGATATGTACTTGGATCCGTTTTGAATCAGGTACTGTTACATCAGAGTGTAATTGGTCTGGAAACTAAAGCAGCTATGGACAAATATGGTATCAAGCCAGATGTTATCATCGGTTGTGCCGGTGGTGGCTCCAACCTTGGCGGTCTTATTTCTCCATTTATGGGTGAAAAGCTGAGAGGAGAAGCTGACTATCAGATCATCGCAGTTGAACCTGCAAGTTGCCCTTCATTTACAAGAGGTACATATGCATATGACTTCTGTGATACAGGTCATGTATGCCCTCTTGCTAAGATGTATACTCTGGGAAGCGAATTCATTCCTTCACCAAACCACGCAGGCGGTCTGAGATTCCACGGAATGAGCAGTACACTTTCAGAGCTGTATCATCAGGGTCTTATGGAAGCAAGAGCTGTTGAACAGACTTCAGTATTTGAGGCAGTTCAGGAATTCGCAAGAGTTGAAGGTATTCTTCCTGCTCCCGAATCCGGCCACGCTATTAAAGTTGCCATGGACGAAGCAAAGAAGTGCATCGAAACAGGCGAGGAAAAAACTATACTGTTCGGCCTGACAGGAACTGGTTACTTTGATATGTATGCATATGGAACATACAACGATGGCACAATGTCAGATTACATTCCGACTGACGAAGAACTTGCTGCAAGTATAGCAAATCTTCCAAAAGTCAAATAAAAAATAACGCAATTTCTCCAAAAGTATATACAAACGTAAACACCCGCGGTGCCCGTACAAGTACACAAAAACCGCGGGTGTTGTGTGTTTATTATCATCAAAACCCCTGCAGCCGCAGTTGCTGTAACAGCAGCAGCAATTACAGAAAACATTGTTGTAATTGTTGCCACTATTGTTACAGCTGCGAAAATACTTTTATTTTGTTTTATCCAATAAATTCATCGATTATTCTTTATATTTCGACACAATTATGATACAATGTCTAAAACTGAAACTAAAACAGTTTTATTGGAAGAAATATTTTAAAAAACGAAGGTGATAAGCGAAATGACAATTATTGACTTACTAGAA